>NZ_JBEXYB010000035.1:0-82284 GCF_040630715.1 Streptomyces sp. NPDC005752
ACCCCGCCTGGCTCCACACCTACAATCACCACCGCGGACACACCGCACTCAAGGGCCAACCACCCGCCAGCCGCGTCCCCAACCTCACAGGGCAGTACACCTAGTGCCCCAGAGAGGTTCGGTGTCAGTGCCGGTCTCGGTGACGAAGCGCCATCCGTCGGTGATGAACCGGGAGAGTCGGCCCTGTCCCGAGACCAGCGCACGCTCGCGCTCCGCCTGGACCTCTGCCTTTACCTCGCTGCGGATGGCATCCGGATCGGCGCCCGGCTCCATCGCCTGCTGAGCGGTCCGGATGCCGGAGGCGCGCAGACGCCTGAGGTCGGCCATCGTGCGCACGATGCCCGCGTAGTAGGCGGCGCTGCTGGCGGAGGGCACGGCGTCGGCGAGCTGGTGGACGTACACCACACCGCCGACCCGCTCCAGGTTGTCCTGGGCGCGCAGCTGGTGCGACAGGACGATGGGGTCGGTCGGCTTGTCCTCGCTGTGCAGGGCGAGGATTGCACGCCAGACCGTCTCGTGTGCGGGGCGGTAGAAATCGGCTGCGTCGAGCAGCAGGCGTACTTCGTCGATCACCGCGCCCTTGTGCATGCAGGCCCCCAGCACGGCGGCCTCGGCGTCGACGTCGTGCGGCGGAACCGCGGTGAGGTCGCCGGCCGTGGGCTGGCGGCCGGTTCCCGCGAGGTGTGGCGCGGTCGGCCGGGGTTCGTCCATACTGGACATTGAGCTCCTCAACTTGCGGGCCGTACGGGACGGCGAATCCCAGGCCACGCGGGTCAATCGTTCAGGGATGGGCGGTTACGAGAGTTCGTGCTTGGCCCCCGACGTTCGTAGCGTCGGGGGCTTTTTGCGTTCACCGCCGTTCGAGGGCGGACGTCTACAGTACCTGACGTTTTCGGAAGCGCAACGGTTGCATTTGGCTCCGGAATGGTGTTTAGTTTTCACCATCGCCCCGGCTGTCCGTCGGGCCCCAGCAAGGAGGTGCAGTGATGAGCAGTGACGAAGGCGCCTCCCGCGCGGGGCCGGACCGGCCGCCAGCCGAGGAGCATGTCGCGGAGCGGATCAAGCTCGAACGCGAGGCACGCGGGTGGAGCACGGTCACGCTGGCCGAGCGAATGGCAGACGCTGGCCACCCGGTCAACCAGTCCGCGATCTGGCGCATCGAGAGCGGCAAGCCCCGCCGCCGGGTCAACCTCGATGAGGCGCTCGGCTTCTGCAAGGTCTTCGACCTGACCTTCGACGAGCTGACCAGCCCCCCCGGCCAGCTCGCCAACCCGCTGGTCCGTCGTCTCGTCGGCGACTATGTCGCGAGATGGAAGGAATGGCGGGCCCTGGGCAAGGACATGCGCCGGATCCAGGACGAACTCGCGGCGTACACGGACGCCAATCCCAACCAGGAAGACATGGTCAAGGCTCTGCTGACCCACGAGCTGACCATCGCCTCGAACGGCGAGTTCCATCACCACCTCGGAGCGCCAACTCGGCTTCGCAGCTATCTCGGCGAGCGCATGGACGCGCCGTCCGAACAGAGCTGACTCGGCCCCTCGCTGCTACGAACAGCGAGGGCCTGCCGTCTCCGGTTCCTTCTCTTCACGCCCATCCCTGAACGACTCGCCGGCCTACCGGGATTCGCCGTCCCGTGGCCTGCCAGGAGAGGACCCTCCCTTGCACCGAAGCGAACTTCCGCTTGCCCTGATAGCCGACCTGCTGGACGTCCCCGAGGACGACCTGCGGAACCTGATCTCCGAACGTAGGCCCGCCCAAGACGAGACCACCCTTGTCGCCCTCACCGTCGCCGAGGCCGCGCGACGGATCGGCATCGGCCGCACGAAGCTGTACGAGTACGTCACCTCCGGCGAGATCGCCTCGGTGAAGATCGGCAGCTTGCGCCGCATACCAGTAGAGGCGGTGAACGACTTCCTGGCTCGGCGCCTCACGGCCAGCGACTTTGGGGCCGCAGCATGACTCGGGGCGAGTCGGCGAATAGCCGTCAGCCCAACGGAGCTTCCAGCATCTATCTCGGCAAGGACGGCCGCTGGCATGGCCGTGTCACCGTCGGCGTGAAAGATGACGGCAAGCCCGACCGCCGTCACGTCAGCCGCAAGACCCGAGCCGAGGTCACCAAGGTCGTACGGGAGCTGGAGCGGCAACGAGACAAGGGTTCGGTCCGCAAGGCCGGACAGAGCTGGACGCTGGAGACCTGGCTTACCCACTGGGTCGAAAACATTGCCGCGCCGAACGTCTCCGAGAACACCATCGACGGCTACCGCGTCGCGGTGAATCACCACCTCATCCCCGGCCTCGGTGCACACCGCTTGAAGAAGCTGGAGCCGGAACACCTGGAGCGCTTCTACAAGAAGATGCAGGAGACCGGCAGCGCCGCAGGCACCGCCCACCAGGTACACCGCACCCTCCGTACCGCTCTCAACGAGGCCGTGCGCCGAGGGCACGCCATCCGGAATCAGGCAACGATCGCGAAGGCCCCACGCCTCGAAGAGGACGAAGTCGAGCCGTACTCGGTCGAGGAGGTACAGCGCCTCTTGGCGGAGGCAGGGAAACACCGCAATGCGGCCCGCTGGGTCATTGCCCTGGCGCTCGGTCTCCGTCAGGGCGAGGTCCTCGGTATGCAGTGGACCGACGTCGACTTCGAGCTCGGGGTCATCCGCGTCCGACGAGGACGCCTGCGGCCCCGCTACGAGCACGGCTGCGGCAACCGCTGCGGGCGCAAGCCCGGCTTCTGCCCGCAGAAGATCAACGTTCGGCGCGAGACCAAGAGCGTGAAGTCACGGGCCGGGCAGCGGCCAATCGGCGTTCCTGACGAGCTGATGACCCTGCTCTGCCGGCACAAGGAGGAGCAGGGCCGAGAGCGCGCTCTCGCTCGTGACCTCTGGACGGAGAAGGAGTACGTCTTCACCTCGCCGGTCGGCGAACCCCTGAACCCGAACACCGACTTTCACCGGTGGAAGGACCTACTGAAGGCTGCGGGGGTTCGCGACGGCCGCCTTCACGACGCCCGCCACACGGCGGCCACGGTCCTGCTCATCCTCGGGATCTCCGACGCCGTCGTCGACAGCATCATGGGCTGGGAGCCCGGCAAGTCCTCACGGATGCGCCGCCGCTACCAGCACATGACCGGCCCCGTCCTGCAGCAGACTGCTGCCAAGATCGGAGCCCTGCTCTGGGCCGTGCCTGCGGACGCCGCGGAGGAGGTTGGCTCCCGTGCCGCCGTGCGCTCCGGCCCTGCCTCGGTCGACTCAGCTGTCTACCTCGCTGACCTTGGCGGCCGACGCCTGGCCTTCGCCGCCCGCGAGCACGCGGAGCAAGTGATTGCCCAGTGGAGCGAGGACCGGCCAGACCAGGCTGTACAGGTCGAGGAGATGGGGCGGGAACACTGGGAGGCCGAGGCGGGAGGTGGAGCCCAGCTCATCCGCCATGAGGTTCCCGACCGCCGAATGGTGCACCACGCTCATGCCGTGTTCCTGACGGGAGGTGAACGGCTCAACGTCGGGAGTCCTGCCCGATGGTCAACATGGGCCTGGGACTTCGAGCCCGATCTGTACACGGACCTGCCAGTCCGCTGGCACACTTCTCGTCGGCCAGGCCAGGAGATCGAGGCCCACGTGCGGGGCACGGACGAGAACGCGGTCTCGTCGGCCTACGGGGAGGCGTGCGCACAGGCTGTGGACCGGGCGCGTAATCCCGCCACGTACGGCGATGGGCAGAGTTAACGGCCCGCAGCGCGGAAGAACGCGCTGCGAAGAGCGATGGAGGCCCCACGGCATGAAGTACAAGAACGAAGCCGAGATCATGCGCGCGCTCGGGATCGACACCTGGAGGCATCTCTCCAAGGAGAAAGCGGTCAAGTTCGCGGCCATGATGCCTGACATGGACACCGAAGTGGCCATGAAGATCGTCGAACAGTTCCCCGAGTTCAGGAAGTTCGCCACGGATGCCTTCGGAGCCATCGAGAAGGCCCACGAGGCCACTCTCGCGGACGGCAGGCATAGCCTGGATCAGGTCTACCAGGCCCTCCGGGAGAACCGCGTGATCTTCGAGCGAGAACTCCACAGAGGCGACCTGACCTGGGAACAGAGGAAGCACCTCCTCGAACTCATACAGGAAACGGCAAGACTTGCTTCTCAGAAGGACTCTGAGCACAAGCGCCACGTGGACGGTCTACTGAAGAAGGTCATGGTCGGTGTCGGTTCCGGGCTGGCTCTGGCTGTGGTCTTCGTCGGAGGCCGGATCCTGACCCAGGGCAAGGAAGAACCCGATGACTCTGGGGAGTCGTGAGACCTGGCGGCGCCGGTCCTTGACCTCGGTGACCGTCTTATCGACCGGGCCGCGCTGGGCTGTGACTCCCGCTCAGAACGGGGGCGTTGTCAGTGGCGTGCGTCAGACTCGGAGCACGGTACACACCCGTGCCGGCTGTCTGTCCACGCACCGCACCCTCGCCCGCAAGGAACGGTCATGGCGCATCTGCACAATCAGTTCGACGACCTGCTTACTCTGATCAACGTAGATCCCGACGTCCTCGCGGCGACGCGCGAACGTCTGGTGCTGGCGCGCAGGTTGGCCGAGCAGCACCCCGAGGGCCGTATGTCGTACAGCTCGGGTTCGATCCCCGTTCGCACCCACATTCAGCCGCACGCGGGAGCCGTCAGCGATGGGGACGGCGGGATCATCCTGGACCGTGTCCAGCACCCGGAGCTTGGTCCTGACGGAGAAGGGGAGGCTCCACACACCATCACCGACGAACTTGTCGCGTTCATCGGCCCGAAGCTCCGCGACCCGGAGCGCACCCCGTTCTACCCCAAGGCGCGGGTGTGCACGTCCCGGCGGGGCCTCAAGATTCACTTCGGCGCCCCGGTCAACGGCACGGATGTCACGGTCGATCTCATCGTGGCGCTGCGCCGCCGTGATGGGCGCGGGCTGTGGATCCCCGACCTGGAGCAGGCCCCGGGCTCCGCAAAGGCATGGAGTGCGAGCGACCCTCAGGGCCACGTAGAGCTGCTGACGTCCGGCGCCGACGCCCTGCGGCGCACCCGGCGCCGCGCCATCCGCATCCTCAAGGCGTGGAATGCTCAGGCCGCGAAGCCGGGCTTCTCCTCACACCAACTCTCCGTCTGGGCTTACGAGTTCGTCGAGCCGAGAATGGGCCTCGTCAGCGCCGTCCACACGGTGCTGCTGAAGGCCACCCTGCGCCTTCAGCGCGGCGAGTCGACCAAGGATCCGCGCTCCGTCTCGCCCGACCTCAAGCCGCTGATCCCCGACGCGGATGCCGAGCGACGGCTACGGGTCGCGGCCGACAGGCTCGCGAAGGCCATAGCCGACCCCGACGATGTAGACACGGTGGCGGAGGTCCTGGAGTACCTCTTCCCCAAGACGATGCGTGAACGTGAGCGCGCCTTCTCCGCCGCGTCCTCTCCCCTGAGCACCACTGCCAGCCTCGGTCTCGCGGGTGCGAGCCTGCTCATCCCGAAGACGCGCTCGTGGCGGGAGGACACGGCCGTTGAGGGGTGACGGGCGTCCTGCGCGGCGTCCTTGGTTCGCACGTCCGATGGCCCGCGCCGAGCTGCTGACCGGGATGCGCTCAACGGGGCTCGACGCGCGCGAGGTGGACAAACCTGCCGACTTCGCGTCCGGTTTCACTGTCCAGGTCTACCCGCACGTTCGGATCCTGCCCTCACACAGTCTCCGGATCGCCTTCGCCGCCAGCGATCCGGCATTCCCTCGCGTCCACGCACGCGGACCCGACTGCCCCGCTCACCGCAACCCCGACGGTTCCCTTTGCCTCTGGTACCCGAAGGACGCGCCCTCGCGCCGCTGGTCGCCCGGTGACGGCGGGCGGGTCCTCGTCGCGATCATCGTCCGCCATCTGCGATGGGAATCTGCCTATCGCGCCACCAACATCTGGCCGGGCTTCGAAGCACCCCACGGCCACGGTTCGCCGGGCCTCGACGAACAGGACCACATCATTGGCTGACGCGATCAAAGTCTTCGGCCCCTACGCCGCTGTTTTCGCCGCACTCGTGACCGGCCTCGTCCTCGGCCTCCAGGCGCGGATTGGCCGTCGCGCCCAGCTGCAGGAGCGGAAGCAGGAATTGTTCGCGAGCGCGTACGAGGCGAGCATCCAGTACGCGGAGATGGCTTACGCCGTGCGGCGCCGCCGCGCGGACGCTGCCGCCGAGGAGCGGGTCCGCCTGTCGGAGCAGCTGCGAGAGATTCAGTCCAGACTGACCTGGCACGAGGCGTGGGTCCGCTTCGAGGCTCCGGAGGTGGGCGCCGCGTATGACGAACTCGTCGCCCGTACGCGGACGGTGGCCGGGCAGAGCATGAAGGATGCGTGGCTCTCGCCCCCAGGGGCGGACGACACGGCGATGGTGATCCCGACGTCGGTGATCGACCTGCGGGCGCTGGCGGATGTCCGCGAACGCTACATGGCCGCGGTGGAAGCGCACCTTCGCCCCCGGGGCCGCGCCCGCCGCCTTTTCCCGCGCCCGCGCCGCGCCATGCCACCCCGACCCGTGCCTGCTCCCCCGGCCGGTGGGACGACCCCCGGCGGCCCCGTCGGCGGCTCGCCGTGAGACGAAATACACGCACACCCCCGCCTCCGGCCGGCACTGGCCCTGGACCCACGTGATCATCGACGCCCTCGAACGGCTCGCTCTCCTACCGAACCCCGGGTGACCAGCAGGTCTCCCCGTTCCCACGCGAGCCCTTCACCCGGAGCAGTGGAACCCCGCGCCACCCCGAGACGACATTTGGGCCCCCGACCTGCACCCTCTACCCACCACACGAAACGGCCGACCGACTCCGCGGCGGACCGTCAAGCAAGATCGAGGTTAGGGACCTCGCCCCTGCGAAGGCATCCGAATGCGGGGCCTCGACCAGATCGGTCGGGGCCCGCTCGTCCTTTTTCCTAGCAGGGAAGCCCGAGCTCCTTCAGATACGTGAGGCGGGCGTTTATGGCAGCCGAGAAGTGCCGCCAGTCAAGGCTGTTCACCAGTTCGACGGGCTTGGGGTCCTCGGCTGAGGATGTGACATAGCAAGCGGCGTCGTACAGCTGCTCGGCCACAAGGCGCTCACAGAAGATCCCAAATCGGCCTTGATACGAAGTGCCGTGCCAGATTGAATCGGCAGGCAGCGCGCCCTCCGCGATGCTGACCGGTCTCCGCGATCCGCTGCCGTCCTCCATGATGAAGAAGTAGCCGAGCCAGGGCTTCTCCTTCGGATACAGCTCAGCCAAGGCGGCCCGTCGCAGATCCACCGCGCTGCCGAGCGCTTCCTCAACCCGGTTGTTGTAGTTATTTCCGAACGACGGCCCGCCGAGTGCCTTCAGCTCGAACGCCGCAACCAGCACACCCTCGTGAACCACTACGAGGTCCCACTGCTTCTGGGGGCGGTAGTAACCAGGGAGTTCCAGACCTTGCTTCTTGGTGACCCGGATGCTCTCGGGCGGGTAGCCCGCTTCGAGGAAGAACTTGGACAGGAGGATCGCGATCGCATCGAAGTGTTTGCCACCGCGTACGGATCCGGCTGTGCCGGCGCCGACCGCAGCCTTGATCGCGGACTGCTCCCGCTGCAACTGCTTGGCGCCCCAGTAGGTCGCTATCGCGTCCTCGAAGTCCTGGCGGGTGACCGTCAAGATCTGTTCTCCTAGTCAGGAAGCTCGGCAAGTCCGTAGACGCGCAGGGCGGCCTCCGTGGCAGCCCTCACGTCTCGCTTGTCGAAAGCTGCCGACAGGGCTTCTCGGTCCCGCTCGCTGATCGCTGCAGGGTCAGGTACGCGGATCTTGCGGAGGTACTGAGCCTGGAAGCGGAGGGTCCCCCCTCGCATCTTGACTGCGTACGCCTCCACGAAGGCTTCTGCGACTTTGGAGAGCAGCAGACCACCCAGTACGCGCATGTCCCAGACGTCCGAGACGATGAAGTACAGGTTGTGGTGAGGGTACAGTCCGCCCTCGTCGAGTACCGGATGGATCGTCAGCTTCATGTCCGGGAGCAGCAGCTTGGGCCGCCGAGTCAGCGCGTGGTCGACCTTGTCGATGGTCTTGTACCAGCGGTGTGGCTGCTTGACCGCCACGTAGCGCTTGCGCAACGAGGCTTCGTGTTCGTCGAGATACTTGGCAAGCCGGGGATACGCGGCGAGGTCGACCAGATCGCCGTTGGCCGTCCAGGGGTTGACCAGGTAGGTGCCGTTCCAGTTGAGCATGCCGCTCGTGGTGTCACGGACCATGGCCATCGGCAGGAGCCGGTCGTCTTCGATCAACGTGTCGTCGTCGGTGAGGAAGACCTTGTCCGCTCCCGTGGCGATGCCGATGCCGACTCGGGTACCGGACTTCTTGCTCTCAAGCAGGTCGAAGCGCTCTGTCAGTTCCTCGAGGACTGCCAGTCGTGCAGGTGAAGCACTTGGCCAGGAGTCCTCGTCCGGGAACCAGTGCGGCATCCGAGCGGCCTGGAACGCTTGTGTCGTGACCGACTCTGTCTGGTCGGTCGCGTACCAGCGTGCGAAGGCGGTGGCCTCAGGAGCACCGAAGGCTCGCGTGGTGTCCGCTGCCACAGCGGTGCCTTGGGGCCGCTTGCTGATCAGCGTGATGGCGGGGTACGCGGAGACCTGGTCGTCGAAGGCGTCGACATCGTGCATGACCAGAGCCAGGTCCATGCTGAAGCTCTTGGTCACCAGCTGGCGCAACTGCCGGCCGTACTGATTGCGCATCCAACGGTCCGCGCAGATGAAGCCCAGCTGTCCGCCTGCCCCGAGGCTTCGAAGGGCGACTTCGAAGAAGCCGACGTAGACGTCTGCGCGGCCGCCCATGGTGGGACACGCGTGACGATAGACAGCCATCCTGTCCGCCGGGACATCCTCCAGGCGGATGTAGGGCGGGTTGCCGACCACGTAGTCCGCGTGCTGGGTCCCTTCGGGCTGGAGTAGGTAGTCACCTTGCTCGACCCAGGCCGCCGCCACCTGCTGGGCATCTCTGGGGTTCCAGCCGTCGTCGACCAAGTGCTTCTCGACGACTTCGCGGCTCCTGCGGACGTTGCGCTCCAGCAGATCGAGCGCACGCACGGCACCGCTTGCGTCAGTGATGGGACGGTTCTGCTCGCGGCAGGATGCGCTGATCCGCGAAGCCACGGCTCCTAGAAACGCTCCTGACCCGCAGGCCGGCTCCATGAGCTTCAGGTCGCAGAGGGCTTTGTCAGATGTGTAGCCCACGAGGTCGAGGATCAGATCGACGACCCAGCGCCGTGTGAACACCTCGCCGTGCTCCACGGCCTCCTCGGGGACCGAGGGGAGGGTGTGGAGGGCGGTGTCGAAGAACAGGGGAGTGGCCACGTCTTGACACTACTAGGGAGGATTTCGGCCACGAGAGTTATCCACAGGGGCGCTCGTGCTCAACGGAGTGATCTGTTCCATCTGTAGGGCATCAGGCTCGTGGGCCTCGTGGGATCGACATCCACTCGCACCCATGGTCAAACGAGAGCGCGCTCTGGCTCGTCGGCCTTGAGGGGGTGCACGGCGGAGGAGAGCGGACTAGCAACCGAGCCAACGCATCACCGCGGAGCAACTGAGACCACCAACGTCGAAGGCCCCCGCTGCGAGCATCGGGGGCCTTCGACGTATTGCCCGGTGAGAGCAATGGCGGAGGATACGAGATTCGAACTCGTGAGGGGTTGCCCCCAACACGCTTTCCAAGCGTGCGCCCTAGGCCACTAGGCGAATCCTCCGCGGCAAACAATACAAGACGTTGGAGGGTGCTCGCGAACACGTTCGCCGGAGATCGTTCCGGACCGTCCTCCGGAGGTGCGGGACCGGGGAGCGGGTGGACGGCAGGGGGCGGGGATCGGCTAAGGTGGGCGTCAGCCCCTCACGTGGCGCTATCTGACTGAACTCCCCCAGGGCCGGAAGGCAGCAAGGGTAGGTTGGCTCTGGCGGGTGCGTGGGGGGCCCTTGCGTGTCCGGGGTGTGGTGTCCCGCCGGGCGCGATGCCCGGGGCGGGGCCGGTTGTCGGTCCGCCCCGATAACCTCGTATGTGTGTCGTCCCTTGCGCTGTACCGCCGCTATCGCCCCGAGTCCTTCGCCGAGGTCATCGGTCAGGAGCATGTCACTGACCCGTTGCAGCAGGCCCTGAGGAACAACCGGGTCAACCACGCGTATCTGTTCAGCGGACCGCGCGGCTGTGGGAAGACGACCAGCGCGCGCATCCTCGCGCGCTGTCTGAACTGCGAGCAGGGCCCCACACCCACGCCCTGCGGGGAGTGCCAGTCCTGCCAGGACCTCGCGCGCAACGGGCCTGGTTCGATCGACGTGATCGAGATCGACGCCGCGTCGCACGGAGGCGTCGACGACGCCCGTGACCTGCGGGAGAAGGCCTTCTTCGGGCCCGCCTCGAGTCGGTACAAGATCTACATCATCGACGAGGCGCACATGGTCACCCCGGCCGGGTTCAACGCCCTGCTGAAGGTCGTCGAGGAGCCGCCGGAGCATCTCAAGTTCATCTTCGCGACCACCGAGCCCGAGAAGGTCATCGGCACGATCCGGTCGCGTACGCACCACTATCCCTTCCGGCTGGTTCCGCCCGGGACGCTGCGCGGTTACCTCGCCGAGGTGTGCGGCAAGGAGAACAGTTCCGTCGAGGACGGTGTGCTGCCGCTCGTGGTCCGCGCCGGCGCGGGATCCGTGCGTGACTCGATGTCCGTCATGGACCAGCTGCTGGCCGGCGCGGGCGACGACGGTGTGACATACGCCATGGCGACCTCGCTCCTCGGCTATACGGACGGCTCCCTGCTGGACTCCGTCGTGGACGCCTTCGCGGCGGGTGACGGGGCGGCGGCCTTCGAGGTCGTGGACCGGGTGGTCGAGGGCGGCAACGACCCCCGGCGCTTCGTCGCGGACCTGCTGGAGCGGCTGCGTGACCTGGTGATCCTGGCCGCCGTGCCGGATGCCGGGGACAAGGGGCTGATCGACGCCCCCGCCGATGTGGTGGAGCGGATGCAGGCACAGGCGTCCGTCTTCGGCGCCGCGGAGCTGAGCCGCGCGGCCGATCTGGTCAACGAAGGGCTCACCGAGATGCGCGGGGCGACCTCGCCCCGGCTCCAGGTGGAGCTGATCTGCGCCCGCGTGCTGCTGCCCGCAGCCTTCGACGACGAGCGTTCGCTCCAGGCCCGGCTGGACCGGCTGGAGCGCGGCGCGTCATTCGCCGCGGCCGGCCCCGGCCCCGCCCTGGGGTACGCACCGGGGCCGGAGGCCCATGGAGCGGGTGTCGGGATGCCCGCCGGAAGCGCGGGAGGCGTCGGAGGCCCCGCCGCGGCCCGGGCTGCGGAGGCGGCTGCTGGTCCCGAGTTCCAGCAGTCCCAGCCGGCCGCACCGCAGGAAGCGCCCCAGCCCCAGGCCCAGGCCCAGCCCCAGCCCCAGGCCCAGCAGCCCCAGCCCCAGGCGCCCGCAGGCCAGCGCCCCGGGGCCTGGCCCTCGGCGGCCGGTGCCGGCAGTGGGGCGGGCGGTGCGGAACCGGCGCGCCGGCCCGGCGGCTGGCCGACAGCCTCCGCACCCGGTGGCGGCGTACCGCAGGCTCCCGTGCCGGCCGCCGCCCCTGCCCCGGCCGCCCCGGCTCCCGTCGCTCAGGCACCCGCGGCCGGCGGTCAGGACATGGCGCAGGGCGCCGCCCAGGTGCGGAACATGTGGCCGGACATCCTCGACGCCGTGAAGAACCGCCGGCGGTTCACCTGGATCCTCCTCAGCCAGAACGCCCAGGTCACCGGCTTCGACGGCAGCACCCTGCAGATCGGCTTCCTCAACGCCGGGGCTCGCGACACCTTCTCGAGCAGCGGAAGCGAGGAGGTGCTCAAGCAGGCCCTCGCCGAGCAGTTCAACGCCAAGTGGCGGGTCGACGCGGTCGTCGACCCGTCGGGCGGTGGCGGCCAGCCCGCGCAGGGCGGCGGAGGCGGCGGCAGGCCTCCTGCCGCCCCGTACCAGCCTCCGCCCGCGCCGCCGGCTCCGTCGTACGAGTCCCGGCCGGCCGCCCCCGCACAGCAGACTCCGCCGGCGGCGCAGCAGCCCCCGCCGCAGCAGCCCGGGCGGCCGGAGCAGCAGCAGTCCTCCTACGACCGGGCGGCCCCCGAGCCGCCTCGGTCGGTCGCGCCCGAGGACGACACCGCCGAGGCGGACGATCCCGATCTGGTCGACTCCGCGCTCTCCGGGCACGACCTGATCGTCCGGGAGCTCGGCGCCACGGTCGTCGAGGAGTTCACCAACGAGTAGCGGGCCACCGACCCGCTGCCCGGGGGCGCGGCACGGACGACGGGTGTCCGGGACACCGGTGGACGGCGGGTCGACGACGCGGAGCGGACTCCGCGACCCGTATCCCCTCCCCGGGCTGTCCACGGACCGGCGCCCGTCGAGACCCCCGGCCCCCGGCGGCTAGGCTGCACCCCGTGAAGGTCCTCGTCATCGGCGGCGGCGCCCGCGAACACGCCCTGTGCCGCTCTCTCTCCCTCGACCCCGATGTCACCGCTCTGTACTGCGCCCCCGGCAACGCCGGAATCGCAGAGGTGGCCGAACTGCACCCGGTCGACGCACTCGACGGCGATGCCGTCGCGCGCCTCGCCACCGAGCTGGGCGCCGAGCTGGTGGTCGTCGGCCCGGAGGCGCCGCTCGTCGCCGGTGTCGCCGACGCCGTGCGTGCGGCCGGTATCCCCTGCTTCGGCCCCTCGGGCGAGGCCGCCCGGCTGGAGGGCTCCAAGGCGTTCGCCAAGGACGTCATGGCCGGTGCCAACGTCCCGACCGCCCGCAGCTACGTCTGCACGACGCCCGAAGAGATCGACGAGGCCCTGGACGCCTTCGGCGCTCCGTACGTCGTGAAGGACGACGGTCTCGCGGCCGGCAAGGGCGTCGTCGTCACGGACGACGTCGAGGCCGCGCGTGCCCACGCCCTGGCCTGCGACCGTGTGGTCATCGAGGAGTTCCTCGACGGACCCGAGGTGAGCCTCTTCGCGATCACCGACGGCGTGACGGTGCTGCCGCTCCAGCCCGCCCAGGACTTCAAGCGCGCCCTGGACGGCGACGAGGGCCCGAACACCGGCGGCATGGGCGCGTACTCCCCGCTCCCGTGGGCCGACCCGAAGCTGGTCGACGAGGTCATGCGGACCGTCCTGCAGCCGACCGTCGACGAGCTCCGGCGCCGTGGCACCCCGTTCTCCGGGCTGCTCTACGCCGGCCTCGCGATCACCTCGCGTGGTGTACGGGTCATCGAGTTCAACGCCCGCTTCGGCGACCCCGAGACGCAGGTGGTCCTGGCCCGGCTGAAGACGCCGCTGGCCGGGATCCTGCTCGGGTCGGCCAACGGAACCCTGGACGTCCTGCCCCCGCTGACCTGGCGCGAGGACGCGGCCGTCACCGTGGTCATCGCCTCGCACAACTACCCGGGAACGCCTCGCACCGGAGACCCCATCGAGGGCCTCGCGGATGTCGTGGCGAAGGATGCACCGCACGCGTTCGTCCTGCACGCCGGCACCAGGCAGGACGGCGACGCGGTCGTCAGCGCCGGGGGACGCGTGCTCTCCGTCACGGCGAGCGGCAAGGACCTCTCACAGGCCCGTGAGCGTGCCTACACCGCGGTGGGCCGAATCCGGCTCGACGGCTCCCAGCACCGTACGGACATCGCCCGCAAGGCCGCCGAAGAAGCCTGAAACCTCTTCGTCCCCGTGTGCCCGGCCCTCCAGGGAGGTGCCGGGCACAGGCGTGTCCGGCATCCCTCCGTACGCGGGCGTGCGGGCTCTGCCCGTGCACCCGGTCGGGGCCGCGGTATCACTGAACCGCTGGGCGCCGACCCGTCAGCAGCTTTGCCCAAAGCCATTCCATCGGGTGACGGCTCGGCCATCCGGATGACGCCCGCCGAGGCCCCAACTAGGGTGCGGCGCAGGCATTCCGGCACTTGGCTCACCGGCATTGCGATGTCGGTGACGGGTGCCACAGTGGGGGAGTGACCAACACCGTCGCGGGGGCAGAGGGGGTGACGTCCAGCCGTGTCCGGTACCGGTTCGGTTGAGGAGCTGGGTGCGCACGCAGCGCGGGCCAGGGCCGTCGCTCTGCTGCGCATCCGTGGCAGGGCCTCGGCCCTGGCGATCCTGCCTGCGGCCGCGGCCGTGGTGCTGCTCGTCGCGAGCGCCCAGGGGCGCATCGCAGGGGTGTGGTCCACGGTCAGCTGGGCCGTGACGGCCTGCGCCGTCGTGGTCCTGCTGCTCGCCGCAGGGGTCGCCGTCGTGGTGGCCCGCGCGCGGCCCGCGGTCAGCCCGACCGTGCCCCTCGCCGAGACCGCTGCCCCCGATCTCTACCGGCTGGTCCGTGACCTCGCCGACCGGCTCGACGTCCCGGTGCCGTCGGCCGTGGAGCTGACGCCCGACTGCGACAGCTGGCTGGAGGACCGTACGCATCCCGCCGCGCAGCCGGGAATCGCGGGGGTCCGGCGGAGGAGACGGGTTCCCGCAGCGCCGGTGCTGGTGATCGGCTCCCCCTTCCTGTGGTGGATGAGGGTCGCCGAGCTGAGAGCGGTTCTCGCGCCGGTCGTCGCGGGCACCGGCCCGGCCGCGCACCCCGACATAGCCGCCGCCCGGCGCTTCGTCCGCGGGCTGGACGCCGCGGTCGCCGATGCCTCCCTGCCCGGCCGGGGCCGCGTGCGCGGGCTTCCCGCCGCCTTCGTGGGGTGGATCGCCCGCATGCTGTTGCGCGGCTGCCGCGATCACGCGGCGGAGATGGAGCGTTGCGTCGCCGCCGCGGCCTCGGGACGTGCGCAGGAGGTGGACTACGGGCTGCGGATCGCCGCCCAGGAGCAGGTGGGCCTGGCCTACGCCGGCTGGGACCGGCTGCTGACCCGGGTCGCGCTGCCCGCATGGCGGATGGGGCGCTGGCCCTCCCGGCTCGACGCCGGGGTCGTCTCCGCGCTGACCGAGCTCTCCCGGCGTGACCGGCTCGCCGAGGGCTTCACGTCCCGGCTGGGGGAGCGCCCCGCCTGCGATCTGATCGAGGAGCCGGGCGCGGCCGACGAGGCGGCTTCGCTGCTGGCCGCCCGGCTCTTCCACGGCGGGCCGACGGAGCCCGGACCCGGCTGGTCCCCCGTCGACTGGCAGCACTATCCGGAGGAGGTCGTGGACCGGAAGTGGCGTACCGAGGCCGCCCGCCTGCACCGGGTGCTCGACGCGATGGGTGTGGCCGTCAACGTCTCCGTGGGCGCACCGGACGCGTCAGCGGCCGACGGCTCCACGGTGCCCACGCTGGCGCGTGTGATCGACCACCTCACCACACCCGGCGCGGACAGCGAGGCACTCGCGGCCGGGATAGGCGCCGCCGTGGCCCGCGACGAGGAGAAGGCGACGCCGCGGCCCAGGGCCTCCGGTGGCGGTACCGGGCAGGAGGGCGTGGGCGGTGACGACCTCGACCTCTGGGGGCCCGTGCCGCTCCCGCTCTTCCCTCTCCAGCCGCCTCGTACGGGCACGGAGCTGCTCGCCGACCACGTCGTGGCGATGGTCTGCTGCGCGGCCGTGGACACGGCGGGGGCGGCGCCCGGACTGGACTGGCTCGACGGCCCCGCGCTGCTGGTCGACGGCGGCCGCAGGTCGGACCTCGGCGCACCCGTCCTCACGCTGGTCGAGGACGGCGACTCGGAGCCGCTGCTCTCCTGGCTCACCTCGGTGGGAGTGCGCACCGACAAACCCGTGCGCCTGGGCTGAGAGCGCGGCCGACGATCCGCCGACTGCACGGCCGTCCGTCCACATAGATGGCTAAATGTGCGGAATGTTCCGGCGATGTACGGAGAATCCGGCTCCGGGTGCGCCGATTCGCGACGAACGGTGACGGAGTGCGTGCGTAATGTGATGTGCTGAGGGCGGCGTCGGCGTCCGGCGCACAGGACGTGCCGGGGGACGAGGGAGGGGAGCGGTATGGGGGCGGAGCAGATCCGGCGGTGGGAATCGGGTGCCCTCGCGCATGCCGTGAGCGACCCCTTCGGGCAGGGACCGCTGCCCTGGCTGCGCGGCAGCGAGCACTACTTCGACGACACGGGCCAGGTCGTCCCCTGGTACGCGGCCCCCGAGCTCGGCCGCGGAGGAACGGGCGGCGGGACGCGTACCGCCGACGACGTCCGGCAGCAGATCAAGGGCTTCGTGTCCCCCGGCGCCGCGGCGCCCGGCGAGGCGATCGACTTCCACATCACCGTCGACCCGCCTCAGCAGTTCTCCGTCGACGTCTACCGCATCGGGCACTACGCGGGCGACGGAGCCGCCAAGATCACCACCAGCCCCCGTCTCTCCGGCATCGTCCAGCCGGCGCCGATGACGGCCGAGCGGACCGTCTCCTGCCATCACTGGTGGCTCTCCTGGAGGCTGCAGATCCCCAGCTACTGGTCGGTCGGCGCATACGTCGCCGTGCTGACCACTGCCGACGGCCACCGCTCGCACGTCCCTTTCACGGTCCGGGACGAACATCCGGCGGATCTGCTGCTCCTGCTGCCCGATGTCACCTGGCAGGCCTACAACCTCTATCCGGAGGACGGCCGGACGGGCGCCAGCCTCTACCACGCCTGGGACGAGCGGGGCCGGCTGCTGGGCGAGGAGGACGCCGCCGTCACCATCTCCTTCGACCGTCCGTACGCGGGTGCGGGCCTGCCCCTCCACGTCGGCCACGCCTACGACTTCATCCGCTGGGCCGAGCGCTACGGCTACGACCTCGCGTACGCCGACGCCCGCGACCTGCACGCCGGCCGTGTGGACCCCAGTCGCTACCGTGGCCTGGTCTTCCCAGGCCACGACGAGTACTGGTCGGTGCCGATGCGCCGCACGGCGGAGCTCGCCAGGGACTCCGGCACCTCGCTCGTCTTCCTCTCGGCGAACACCATGTACTGGCAGGTCGGTCTCGGCCCGTCCCCCTCCGGCAGCCCGGACCGCCTGCTCACCTGCCGCAAGCGCCGTGGCCCGGGGAAGTCCGCGCTGTGGCGTGAGATCGACCGCCCGGAGCAGCAACTGCTCGGCATCCAGTACGCGGGCCGGGTCCCCGACCCTCATCCGCTGGTGGTGCGCAACGCCGGGCACTGGCTGTGGGAAGCCACCGGGGCGGCGGAGGGCGACGAGATCGACGGCCTGGTCGCAGGCGAGGCCGACCGCTATTTCCCACGCACGGCCCTGCCCGAGCACGAGAGCCGCATGCTGCTCGCGCATTCTCCGTACACGGACGGCGAAGGGGCCACCCGGCACCAGGAGACCTCGCTGTACCGCGCCCCGTCGGGTGCGCTCGTCTTCGCCTCGGGCACCTTCGCCTGGTCCCCCGCGCTGGACCGCCCCGGCCATGTCGACCCCCGTATCCAGCGGGCCACGGCGAATCTGCTCGACCGGATCTGCAAGCGGGACTGAATCCCGGGTGCCGTACGCGAACGGTCCATGATGCTGCTGCGGACGTGAGCCCGTGGGGCTTTCCGACCGCGCGGTTCCACCTGGCGGTTGCGTGGGTGGGCGCAGGCCCTGCGTCGCCGAGTGAGGAAGCCGACGATGACGACGCGGATCGCGCCGGTCCGCGGACCCGCCGCGGATCGCGCTCCCTGTCCCACGGTGCGACCCCTGGCGGCGCGGCTCCTTCGCATGCGGGACAATCGGAACGACTCCTGGATCAACCTACGCGGAGGCAGCGTGTCCGGTTTCGTAGAAAAGCCCGAGCCCGTGCAGGTGCCGGGGCTCACCCACTTGCACACCGGCAAGGTGCGCGACCTGTACCGGAACGAGGCGGGTGACCTCGTGATGGTCGCCAGCGACCGCATGTCCGCGTACGACTGGGTCCTGCCCAGCGAGATTCCGGACAAGGGCCGTGTGCTCACCCAGCTGTCGCTGTGGTGGTTCGACCAGCTCGCCGACCTGGTTCCCAACCATGTGCTGTCGGCCGAGCTTCCCGCCGGTGCACCCGCCGACTGGGCCAGCCGGACCCTGATCTGCCGCTCGCTGCGGATGGTCCAGGTCGAGTGCGTGGCGCGCGGATATCTGACCGGCTCCGGCCTGACCGAGTACGACGCGACCCGCACGGTCTGCGGCCTCGCGCTGCCCGAGGGCCTCGTCGACGGCTCCGAGCTCCCGGCACCGATCTTCACCCCGGCCACGAAGGCCGCGGTCGGAGAGCACGACGAGAACGTGTCGTACGAGGAGGTCGCCCGGGAGGTCGGCCCCGAGACGGCGGCGGCGCTCCGCCGGACGACGCTCGACGTCTACGGCCGTGCCCGGGACGTCGCCCGTGAGCGCGGGATCATCCTCGCCGACACCAAGTTCGAGTTCGGCTTCGCGCCGACCGCGGACGGGGGAGAGGAGCTGATCCTCGCGGACGAGGTGCTGACGCCGGACTCCTCCCGCTTCTGGCCGGCCGAGGCATGGGAGCCCGGGAAGGCGCAGCCTTCCTACGACAAGCAGTTCGTGCGCGACTGGCTGACGTCGCCGGCCTCCGGCTGGGACCGTCACAGCGAGCAGCCGCCCCCGCCGCTGCCGCAGGAGATCATCGACGCGACCCGCGCCAAGTACCTGGAGGCGTACGAGCTTCTCACCGGCCTCAGGTGGCCGGTCGAGGGGAGCTGACGGAAGAAGGCCCCGGTCACGAGGACCGGGGCCTTCTTGTGTGGAGCGAACGACGAGGTTCGAACTCGCGACCTCAACCTTGGCAAGGTTGCGCTCTACCAGCTGAGCTACGTTCGCATGCGCCGTGGCGCGCTGCCTACTATACCCAACCTCTCTCGTGGTCGAGACGCACTGCCGCACGAGGGCTTTCGTCCTCCAGGCCCCTTCCTTCGGACCATCTGATCGTCGGTTGATCTGTGTCGTTGACTGACGTCAACCGCAGACGCCGCGGCAGCCGGGGCGGCAGGCCACCGGCCTTCGACCGGGACGCCGGGCATCTTCGCCTGGTCCAAGCGCTGACTCGAAGTCCCCTTGGGCGCAGAATGATCGCGTGCTTCCCCCTCGACTGCTGTGGAGCGATCCTCGCCCCATCCCCCGGTTCAACCGTCAGGAACCAGTGACCCTGATCGTCCGGGATCCCGATTTCCACGAGCCGACTGGCGAGGACGACTGCACGGTGTTCTCGTACTTCTGCCAGGCGCATGACCGCTTCTACCAACGCGAGGCTTGCGGGGAGGGACCACATCTCGTGGCTCTGCACTGTGAGGAGCACGGGCCCGAAAGCATGTGGCCTCAGCCGCACACGCTCCTGCTCCCCGAAGGGTTCGCACCTCCGCTCAGCAAGGCGCAACTCGGCTGGCTGCAAGCGGAGTGGGATGCCGCCACATCATGATCCGAAAGAGACGGCCCACTACTCCAGCCGCACTTCGTGATGGGGGCGTTGAGGCGGTGCGGGTTGGCTGTGGAAGGGCGGAGCCCTCCCCCGGGCTTCCGGGCGGGCGTGACTCGTCACGGTCATGGTCCGGCAGCCGGACGGTGCCGCCCGCAGTGATGTGGCGACCTTCACACCGCCCGCGCCCGGTGCCTCCGGGGCCAGGACGGGGGATCCGGCGCGGGCTCATCCGTTCGCAGGCGCGGCGGGTGAGGTGCTCTGCGGCGTGGGCAGCGGGACGTCCGCGGTCAGATGGAACCGCCCGTCGCCGGCCGGTCCCGCCTCCAGCGAACCACCGACCGCGGCCAGCCGTTCCCGGAGCCCGTGCAGCCCCGAACCGCCGCCGGTGGCCCCGGCCCGGACCGGCGTCACTCCGTCGTTCTCCACCACCAGCCGGATACCGTCCCCCACCGTCTCCAGCCTGATGTCACACCGCCGGGGATCGCCGTGCCGCAGCACGTTGGTGGCTGCCTCGCGCACCGCCCAGCCGAGCGCCGACTGCACCTGGGCGGGCAACCGTCCGCCGTCGCCGTGGACCGCACACTCGATGCCGGCCGCCCGCAGGACCCCCTGGGCCCCCAGCAGTTCCGTACGGAGATCGGCTTCCCGGTATCCCCGTACGACATCCCGGACCTCCTGCTGGGAGGTGCGGGCGATGCGCTGCACCTCGGCCATCTGGTCCATGGCCGAGGGCTTCCCGCGTTGGGCCAGCTCGACCGCCAGTTCGCTCTTCAGCGCGATCACCGCCAGATTCCGGCCCAGGACGTCGTGCATGTCCCGTCCGAACCGCAGTCGCTCCTCGGCGACCGCCAGCCGGGTTCTCACGTCCTGGGCTTCGCGGAGTTTCGACATCACGCCGAGGGTCCAGGCGGACATCCGCGCGGTCACGGCGAGCAGTCCGACGGCGAAGCCCACCCCGAGGAAGGTCTGGAGTGCGAAGGGCCCGCTTCCGCCGGCCAGTGAAGTGCCGCCGCTCACACCCACCGACAGGCAGGCCAGGGCCACGGAGGACACCCACATGGGCATGATCAGGACGAGCGAGGTCGTGAACGGCATGGCGGCCGCGGACAGGGCCACCGGCAGCTCGGGAAACTCCTCCGGTCCGGTGTACGCACCGAGTACGAGGAGGCCCGCGATGTTCGCGAGCATCAGAACGGCCCCGAGCGCGGGCAACGACCGGTCGACGCTTCCCTGCCCCAGGTAGGCCGCCAGGGACCGGGCCACCAGGGGGGTCGAAACGAATCCCTGGGCGATCGCCACCACGACCGTTCCGGCAATCAGCGCGAAAGGCGCGCCGGACTCCCGCACGGGCCCGGTCACCGACAGCAGCGCCTGGGGCACGACCGACATCCAGACCAGGGAGTGCAGGGTGCCGCGCGTATACAGATCGATCTTGTCGAAGCCGTTGCGACCCTTCCAGCGCCGCACCTGTGCCCCTACCCACACAGCACGCATCCCCCTCGGCCCCGTCGGAGCTCAGCCACTCGGATCCCGTCGGAACCACCGCTGCCCAGCAAACACCGGGAAAGTCGTCGGGGCCAACATCGTCGGCCCCGCTCCGGGCGCCTCACGGGCCGGCCGTGGTGACTCCGTCGGCCCCCGGACGGCGCGAAGAGCCCGCCGGGAGATGGGGAGAGGGAGTTCCGTAGAAGGAGATTCGGATCACCACTGTCCCGAGGCCGTCACCACCGCTCCGACGGAGCCGCGACGGCCGTTCCGGATTCTTTGCCGCTCATGAAGCGCGCCATGCGTCGATAACCGGAAACGCCAAAGGCCCTGGTCGATATCGACCAGGGCCTTTGAATCAAGAGCGGACGACCAGGTTCGAACTGGCGACCTCAACCTTGGCAAGGTTGCGCTCTACCAACTGAGCTACGTCCGCATTGCCACCACTCGGCTTTCACCGGTGGAGCGCTCACCACTCTACCTGATCCACTGAGTGATCCGGTAAGGCGGTGCAGAGCGGGTGACAGGAATTGCACACTGCGCCTTCCCCCTGGAAGGGGGATGTTCTACTACTGAACTACACCCGCACGCTGCTTCGGGCCCGGCTTTTCGGCCTTGCCCTTCGGCGTGCTCCAGACTCTAGCCGACCTGCAGGGGTGTTGTGCAAGTCGGCTCCCCGAGGTGTCCCACCGGGGGCCAGCCGGCGTTGGCCCGGAACGGAACATTCCGGGCACTGGCCTCAACTGGCCGCGTCGAACGCCTCGTAGACCTTCTTGGGGATCCGGCCGCGGGCCGGCACCTCCATGCGGTGCGAGCGGGCCCAGGCGCGCACGGCCGCGGGGTCCGGGGCGATCGACGTGTGGTGGTACGACACCGGAGCCCTGCCTCGCTTGCCGGTTTTTGTCTGCTTTCGGCCTGCCGCCACGTACGGGGCCAGTGCCTTACGCAGTTTCTTTGCATTGGCGGGATTCAGGTCGATCTCGTACGACTTACCGTCCAGGGAGAAGGTGACCGTTTCCGCCGCTTCTCCCCCGTCGATGTCGTCGGAGAGCGTGACCACGACGCGCTGAGCCACGGATATCGGTCCTTTCCTGCGGCACCGGCGCGGCTGACATGCACGGATGCCGGCCTTCCGGCGGCTGGGCGGATGCGGATCGACTGCTGTCGACCGTCCGGGGCAACCATGCTTTCCCGGGTATTCATTTGTACAGCGGTGAGGGCCGCATTGTGAAGCCCGGGCAATTGCATCCGCGTGTTGCCTCAGTGTGTCCTCGTGCAATCCGGGTGAAGATTTTTTCTTCCCAGGGCTTTTCACCGGCGTTCTTGCCTCCGATATCTGGCCGTGATCAGGTCGCGTTGATATCTACCCGCGTAGAATTTCTGGACGGGTACGCTGAGTGGACCCGCGGGGATCTGGGGAACCCCTCGGAGACACAGCCGCACCACACCACCGGGAGTGCCAGTGGCACGCGTCGTAGTCGACGTCATGCTCAAGCCGGAGATCCTCGACCCGCAGGGACAGGCTGTGCAGCGCGCACTGCCCCGTCTCGGCTTCGACGGAATCGCGGACGTTCGTCAGGGAAAGCGTTTCGAGCTCGAGGTCGAGGGGCCGGTCGACGATGCCGCCCTCGCCCGTATCAACGAGCTGGCCGAAACCTTCCTCGCCAACACCGTCATCGAGGACTTCACCGTCAAGGTGGAGGAGGGGAAGTGACCACCCGTATCGGCGTCGTCACTTTTCCCGGCACGCTCGACGACCAGGACAGCCTCCGGGCCGTGCGGATCGCCGGCGCCGAACCCGTATCCCTCTGGCACCGTGACAAGGACCTCCACCAGGTCGACGCGGTCATCCTGGCGGGCGGATTCAGTTACGGCGACTATCTGCGCGCCGGTGCCATCTCGCGTTTCTCGCCGGTGATGGAGACCGTCATCGAGCAGGCGAAGGCCGGCATGCCCGTTCTCGGCATCTGCAACGGATTCCAGATCCTGACCGAGGCGCACCTGCTGCCCGGCGCGATGCTGCGCAACAACCACCTCCACTTCATCTGCCGCGACCAGAAGCTGCGGGTGGAGAACGCGGAGACCGCCTGGACCTCGGACTACACCGCGGGTCAGGAGATCTCCGTACCGCTGAAGAACGTGGACGGCCGGTACACCGCCGACGAGCGCACGCTCGACGCGCTGGAGGCCGAGGGCCGCGTCGCCTTCCGCTACGCCGACGTCAACCCGAACGGTTCGCTGCGCGACATCGCGGGCATCACCAACGCCGCGGGCAACATCGTCGGTCTGATGCCGCACCCGGAGCACGCCGTCGAGCCGCTGATCGGCACCGGTCGCACCGACGGCCTGGGTTTCTTCACCTCGATCATCAAGAAGCTGGTCAACGCATGAGCCTGGACACGGTCAAGCACGCGGCCGAAACCCCGGACGCCGGACAGCCCTGGAAGGAGCTCGGCCTCAAGGAGGACGAGTACACCCGGATCCGCGAGATCCTGGGCCGCCGTCCCACCGGCGCCGAGCTCGCCATGTACTCCGTGATGTGGTCCGAGCACTGCTCCTACAAGAGCAGCAAGGTCCACCTCAAGCAGTTCGGCGAGAAGGTCCCCGAGAACGACGCGATGCTCGTCGGCATCGGCGAGAACGCCGGTGTCGTCGACGTCGGCCAGGGTTACGCGGTGACCTTCAAGGTCGAGTCGCACAACCACCCCTCGTACATCGAGCCCTACCAGGGTGCGGCCACCGGCGTCGGCGGCATCGTCCGCGACATCCTCGCCATGGGTGCGCGTCCGGTCGCGGTCGTGGACCCGCTGCGCTTCGGTGCGGCCGACCACCCCGACACCCGTCGGGTGCTGCCGGGCATCGTCGCGGGCATCGGCGGCTACGGGAACTGCCTCGGCCTGCCGAACATCGGCGGCGAGGTCGTCTTCGACTCCTGCTACCAGGGCAACCCGCTCGTCAACGCCGGCTGCATCGGCGTGATGAAGCACGAGGACATCCACCTGGCCCAGGCCTCCGGTCCCGGCAACAAGGTGATCCTCTACGGCGCCCGCACCGGCGGCGACGGTATCGGCGGCGTCTCCGTGCTGGCCTCGGAGACCTTCGACGACACCAAGCCCACCAAGCGCCCCGCCGTCCAGGTCGGCGACCCGTTCCAGGAGAAGCTCCTCATCGAGTGCACCCTGGAGATCTTCAAGGAGAAGCTCGTCGCGGGCATCCAGGACCTCGGCGGCGCCGGGCTCTCCTGTGCCACCTCCGAGCTGGCGTCCGCGGGTTCCGGCGGCATGCGCGTCGAGCTGGACACCGTGCCGCTGCGCGACTCCTCCCTCTCGCCCGAGGAAATCCTCATGAGCGAGTCGCAGGAGCGCATGTGCGCGATTGTCGAGCCGCAGCACGTGGACCGTTTCATGGAGATCTGCGAGAAGTGGGACGTCATCGCCACCGTCATCGGTGAGGTGACGGAGGGTTCGCAGCTGGAGATCTTCTGGCACGGCGAGCAGATCGTGGACGTCCCGCCGCGCTCCGTGGCCCACGAGGGCCCGACCTACCACCGGCCGTTCGCGCGGCCCTCCTGGCAGGACGCGCTGCAGGCCGACGACGCCGGCAAGCTGGCCCGCCCGGCGAACGGCGCGGAGCTGCGCGAGCAGGTCCTCGCCCTGGTCGCCTCCCCGAACCAGGCCTCCAAGTCCTGGATCACCGATCAGTACGACCGTTTCGTGCAGGGCAACACCGTGCTGGCGATGCCCGAGGATGCCGGCATGGTCCGGATCGACGAGAAGTCGAATCTGGGCGTGGCCATGGCGACGGACGGCAACGGCCGCTACGCGAAGCTCGACCCCTACACGGGCGCACAGCTCGCGCTGGCGGAGTCGTACCGCAACGTCGCCGCGTCCGGTGCCAAGCCGCTCGCCATCTCGGACTGCCTGAACTTCGGTTCGCCCGAGGACCCGGACGTCATGTGGCAGTTCGCCGAGGCCACCCGTGGTCTCGCCGACGGCTGCCTGGAGCTGGGGACCCCGGTCACCGGCGGCAACGTGTCGCTGTACAACCAGACCGGTGAGACGGCGATCCACCCGACGCCGGTCGTGGCCGTCCTCGGCGTGATCGACGACGTGACCCGGCGTACGCCTGTCGCTTTCGCCGAAGAGGGCCAGCTGCTCTACCTGCTGGGTGACACGAACGAGGAGTTCGGGGGCTCGGCCTGGTCCGAGGTAGTCCACCAGCACCTCGGCGGCCTGCCGCCGAAGGTCGACCTGGGCCGCGAGAAGCTGCTCGGCGAGATCCTGATCTCGGGCTCCCGCGACGGCATGATCGACGCGGCGCACGACCTGTCCGACGGCGGTCTGATCCAGGCGGTCACCGAGTCCTGCCTGCGCGGCGGGAAGGGTGCCCGGCTGGTCGTGCCGGACGGTCTGGACGCGTTCACCTTCCTGTTCTCGGAGTCGGCGGGGCGCGCGGTCGTCTCGATTCCGCGCAGCGAGGAGCTCCGCTTCACCGACATGTGCGGTGCACGGGGTCTGCCCGTGGCCCGGATCGGTGTCGTGGACGGCGACGAGATCGAGATCCAGGGCGAGTTCAGCATCCCGCTGAGCGAGTTGCGGACGGCGCACGAGGGGACCCTCGAGGGTCTGTTCGCCTAGGTTCTGCCTGTTCCGAAGCCCCCGTCCGGGTCGACCGGACGGGGGCTTCGGCGTTCCCCTTGATAGAAATTACGTAACTACGTAAGGTTGTGACTATGGGGCTCGAGGAACGCGTCGCCGAGCTGGAACGTCGGCTGGCGGTGCTGGAGCGGGCTGCGGACAGTGCGTCGCCCGCTCTCGGTGACGGTGACTTCTGGGCGCTGGACGGGCTGAAGGACCAGCTCGAACAGGTCGGGGACGCCGCAGCCGACGGTGGGGTGCTGTTCACGGGTGCGGTGAAGCTGCCGGCCGGTGAGCGGTACGAGTGGCAGTACGGCGCGCTCACCGCGGGGCTCCTGGGTTCCGGCGACGACCGCCCCGACTGGGCGGAAGCCGCCGAACCCCTGGCCGCACTCGGCCACCCCGTCCGGCTGCGGCTGCTGCGCGAGATCCTCGGAGGCCGGCGCACGGCGGCCGAGCTGGCCGAGCTGGACGAGACGGGCACGACCGGTCAGATCTACCACCACCTGCGCATGCTGACCGCTGCGGGCTGGCTGCACACGACGGGCCGCGGGCGCTACGAGGTGCCCGGCACCCGGGTCGTGCCGCTGCTGGTGGTCCTCACGGCCGCCCGGCCGTGAGACCCGCACGCCGAAATCGAGGGGGCCCCATGCCCGTACGCAAAGCAGCGATGCTCCTCCACCGCTGCTGCTGGCTCGCGTTCGTGGCACTGGTGCTGGTCGACGTCCTCGCCGAGCCACTGGTCCCGTTCGGGCTGATCTTCGTACCCGCGGTGGCCGCGATCCTCATCGGCGTCCTGGTGGGCCGCCGGAGTCCTGAGGGCCTGGCGAAGGGCCGGCCGGCGGTCGAGGTGGGGCCGCCGGTGACCGGGCGCTGGACCGCGCTCAACAGCCCGGCCGACAAGGTGCCCAGCCACGGCACCCACGGCTACGGGCAGACGTACGCGATCGACGTCGTCGCCGAGCCCGTGGCAGGGGGCCGCCCGCCCTTCCGGTGGCTGTGGCCGGTGGCCCGGCCCAACCGCGACTTCCCGGCCTTCGACGCCCCGTTGATCGCCGTGGCGGACGGGACCGTGGTGCACGCGAGCGGCGGTCAGCGCGATCACCTCAGCCGCACCTCCGGTCCGGCGCTGGCGTATCTGATGCTGGTCGAGGCCTTCGTGCGCGACGTGGCCGGCGCCCGCAGGATCGTCGGCAACCACATCGTGCTCGACCTCGGCGACGGGACGTACGCCGCGTACGCACATCTCCGCCGAGGCTCCCTCCGGGTGGAAGCGGGGGACACGGTCCGGGAGGGACAGGCGCTCGCCCGCTGCGGGAACTCCGGCAACTCCACCGAGCCGCACGTGCACTTCCAGCTGATGGACCATCCGGACTTCGACGTGGCGCGCGGCATCCCCTTCACCTGGCGGGGCGTCGGTGTACCGGCCAACGGTGAGGCGTTCACGTCCGAGGGGGCTGTCGGTCCCGGCTGACGGCCCGGCGATCGTCGAAGGCGGGGCCGCTGCGGGGGAGCGCGGAGCGCCCTCGGCAGGCGCGGTGCGTGCGAGCCGTCCCGGGCGCCCGGCCAGGTGCCGGGGCCGGCGGTACGCGCGCGGGCACTGTCGGACCCGCCGGTTAGTCTCGCCCCTATGCCACCGGCCAGGAAGCGCCCCCGCGCCTACGACGTCTCCCGGACCAGGACCGCGGTCCTGGCCCAGTTCGCCCACGTACAGGCCGTCGTCCGTACCTTGACGCCCGAGCAGCTCGCCCTGCCCGGGCCGGGGGAGCGGACCGCGCGGGACCTCGCGGCGCACCTGGCGACGGAGCTTGAGCGGGTCAGCCGGGAGCTGGAGCTGCCGGAGCCGCCCGGCCCCAAGCCTCAGCTCACCCTGCTGGAGTGGCCGTTCTCCGCAACGGCGGGGGCGAAGGGGGTCGCGGACGACGCCAGGGCCCTGGCAGCCGCCCGCCCCGACCTCGGCGCGCTGTACGCGGAGACGGCGGCCCGCTTCACGGCACTGGTGCCCGCCGGCGCCGGTGACCGGCTGGTGACGACCGGGGCGGGGACGATGCGGCTGGGTGACTTCCTGGTCACCCGTGCCGTCGCGCTCGTCGTCCACACCGACGACCTCCACCGGGCGACCGGTCTGGACATCCCGTACGACCGGCAGGCGCTGGCGGCCTGCACCCGCCTGCTGGCCGACGCCCTCGCGGAGAAGGCTCCCGGAGGCTCCGTGGAGGTGCGCGTCCCGCCCTTCGCCGTCGTCCAGTGCATCGGTGGTCCCAAGCACACCCGGGGTACGCCACCCAACGTCGTGGAGACCGACCCGCTCACCTGGATCCGGCTGGCCACCGGTCGTACGCAGTGGACGCAGGCGCTGGAAGCGGCGCAGGTCAGCGCCAGCGGTGAGCGGGCCGACCTCGCCCCGCTGCTCCCTCTGACGGGCTGAGGGGAACCGGATCGACCGGTCGGCCCGTCACATGGCCATGTACAAACAACGTATGGCTGTCAGCGTCCTGGCCCTCTTCACCCTCGCCGCCTGCGGTACGGAATCGGGCTCCGGATCAGGATCAGGATCAGGATCAGGATCCGGAGACGGCAGCGGCACCGTGCGGACGGACGTGCCCCTCAGTGGCGTCCACTGGAGCGTGTCCTCCCTGACCGTCGGCGGGAAGAAGACGACCGCTCCCGCCGGCGCACACGTCTCCATCGACTCCGCGGGGAAGGCCACGGGCAATCTGGGCTGCAACCGCTTCACCGCCGACGTCCGTCTCGACGGCGACAAGGTCACCGTCGGACAGAACACGTCCACCGGGATGGCGTGCGCGAAGGACGTCCAGGAGTTCGAGAACGCGATGGGCGAGGCATTCCGCGGCGAACTGAAGGCCGCCGTGGCGGGCCGGAGCGAGGAGAAGGCCCTGACCCTGACCACCGCAGAGGGTGATTCCATCGCCTTCACCGCCGAGCCCCCGGCCCCGCTCACCGGCACCAGCTGGAAGGTCACCGGGCTCCTGTCCGGCAACACCGCCTCCTCCCTTCCCGCCGGCACGGAGGACAAGGCGCATCTCACCTTCGCCAAGGACGGCTCGGTGGAGGGAAACCTCGGCTGCAACTCCTTCCACGGCAAGGCGACGGTCTCGGGCTCGACGCTCACCTTCGGGCCGCTCGTCTCCACCCGGAAGATGTGCGCGGGCCCCGAGATGGAGCTGGAGCGCGCACTTCTCGGTGTGCTGGAGGGGAAGACGACGTACGAGATCGATCACCGCTCCCTGTCGATCGAGGCCGCCGACGGCAAGGTGCTCGACGCCTCCGCCCCTGCGGCCGAGGGCTGACCCGCCAGGGCACGACCTTGCCGGTCAGGGGGGCCGCCGCCGGGATCCGGAAGGGCACGGTGGATGGCTCCTGCGCCCCGGTCCCGTCCGCGATGCCCCGGTCCATCCGCTGTGCCCCGGTCCGGTCGTCGGTCTTCCCCGGGGCCGGACCGGGGCCGGACCGGGGCGGCGGTCTGCCCGAACCGCCCGTCGCGGACCCTCCTGAGTGCTCACGCGCCCCCGGGCCGGAGTCTCCCGGTGTGAGGCTCGCCACGGAACGAGTGCTCTGCCGACGCCTGCCACGGCGGCCGTGGTGGCTGACCGAGTGCCACGAGTGGAGCGATCCCGGCGATGCGCCGCACCGTTGCCCGACCGGTCGGTAACCAGCGCCCATCCCTTGCGTCGGCCGCCCGAGGCGCCTTCCCGGGCGGGACGGTGAAGCGGTCGCGGTGACACCGAGTGACTGCCTGGTGTCGGCCCGGACCCTCATGGGGAAGTGCCCCGTCGCCCCCTCACCGGCGCCTGCGGGGCGGTCCCCCAATTCGGACCGGTGGTCGATCTCGCCTACACTCGGTGGCGTGCCTCGTGGTGATGGACGACTCAACCACGACCTGCTCCCCGGAGAAAAGGGCCCCCAGGACGCTTGCGGCGTCTTCGGTGTCTGGGCTCCGGGCGAAGAGGTCGCCAAGCTCACCTATTTCGGACTGTATGCCCTGCAGCACCGTGGACAGGAGTCCGCGGGCATCGCAGTGAGCAACGGGTCCCAGATCCTGGTCTTCAAGGACATGGGACTGGTCTCGCAGGTCTTCGACGAAACGTCTCTGGGATCCCTCCAGGGCCATATCGCGGTCGGTCATGCCCGCTACTCCACCACCGGTGCCTCGGTGTGGGAGAACGCGCAGCCGACGTTCCGTGCCACCGCGCACGGCTCGATCGCCCTGGGTCACAACGGCAACCTGGTCAACACGGCCCGGCTCGCCGAGATGGTCGCCGACCTTCCTCGCAGGGACGGTCGTGCCACCCAGGTCGCGGCGACGAACGACACCGACCTGGTGACCGCGCTGCTCGCCGGCCAGAGAGATGACGACGACAAGCCGCTCACCATCGAGGAGGCCGCCGCGAAGGTGCTCCCCGAGGTCAAGGGCGCCTTCTCGCTGGTCTTCATGGACGAGCACACCCTCTACGCCGCCCGTGACCCGCAGGGCATCCGCCCCCTGGTCCTCGGCCGGCTGGAGCGTGGCTGGGTGGTGGCCTCCGAGTCCGCCGCCCTCGACATCTGCGGTGCCAGCTTCGTCCGCGAGATCGAGCCGGGCGAGCTCGTCGCCATCGACGAGAACGGCCTGCGCACCTCGCGCTTCGCAGAAGCGAAGCCCAAGGGCTGTGTCTTCGAGTACGTCTACCTGGCCCGCCCCGACACCGACATCGCGGGACGGAACGTCTACCTCTCCCGGGTGGAGATGGGGCGGAAGCTGGCGGCCGAGGCACCCGCCGAGGCGGATCTGGTCATAGCGACGCCGGAATCGGGAACCCCCGCGGCCATCGGCTACGCCGAGGCGAGCGGAATTCCGTTCGGGGCCGGCCTCGTCAAGAACGCCTACGTCGGCCGGACGTTCATCCAGCCTTCGCAGACCATCCGTCAGCTGGGTATCCGGCTCAAGCTCAACCCGCTCAAGGAAGTCATCAAGGGCAAGCGCCTGGTGGTCGTCGACGACTCGATCGTCCGTGGCAACACACAGCGGGCCCTGGTGCGGATGCTCCGTGAGGCGGGTGCCGCCGAGATCCACATCCGGATCTCCTCCCCGCCCGTGAAGTGGCCGTGCTTCTTCGGCATCGACTTCGCGACGCGCGCCGAGCTGATCGCCAACGGCATGTCGGTCGACGAGATCGCCACCTCCATGGGTGCCGACTCGCTGTCCTACATCTCGATCGACTCGATGATCGAGGCCACCACGATCGACAAGCCGAACCTCTGCCGCGCCTGTTTCGACGGTGAATACCCGATGGAGCTGCCGGACCCGGAACTGCTCGGCAAGCAGCTGCTGGAGACCGAGCTGGCCGCCGGGCCCGCCGCGACGGCGGCGGCCGACGCGCTGCGTCGTCCGTGACCCGGACCGGCCCGCGCACTCCCCTCCAGCCCCGTATTCCGACACGAAAGATCCCGGGCAATGTCTGAGACAACTGGTGCTTCCTACGCTGCGGCGGGCGTCGACATCGAAGCCGGTGACCGCGCCGTCGAGCTGATGAAGGAGTGGGTGAAGAAGACGCAGCGCCCCGAGGTGGCGGGCCTCGGCGGCCTCGGCGGATTCGCCGGCCTCTTCGACGCCTCGGCGTTTCTGCGCTACGAGCGCCCGCTGCTCGCCTCCGCCACCGACGGCGTCGGCACGAAGGTCGATCTGGCCCGGAAGATGGGCGTGTACGACACCATCGGCCACGACCTCGTCGGCATGGTCGTCGACGACCTGGTCGTCTGCGGTGCCGAGCCGCTGTTCATGACCGACTACATCTGTGTCGGCAAGGTGCATCCCGAGCGTGTCGCGGCCATCGTGAAGGGCATCGCCGAGGGCTGCGTCCTGGCCGGGTGCGCCCTGGTCGGCGGCGAGACGGCCGAGCACCCGGGGCTGCTGGGCCCGGACGACTTCGACGTCGCGGGTGCCGGTACGGGTGTGGTCGAGGCGGACCGCCTGCTGGGCCCGGACCGTATCCGTAAGGGGGACGCCGTGATCGCGATGGCGTCGTCCGGACTTCACTCGAACGGGTACTCGCTCGTGCGCCACGTGGTCTTCGACCGGGCCGGCTGGACCCTGGACCGTCAGGTCGAGGAGTTCGGCAGGACGCTCGGCGAGGAGCTCCTGGAGCCGACCAGGATCTACTCCCTGGACTGCCTGGCGCTGACCCGTACGACCGAGGTGCATGCCTTCAGCCACGTCACCGGCGGCGGCCTGGCCAACAACCTGGCCCGGGTGATCCCGGACGCGCTGCACGCCACGGTCGACCGCTCCACCTGGGCGCCCGGCGCCGTCTTCGACCTGGTCGGCAAGGCCGGGCAGGTCGAGCGGCTGGAGCTCGAGAAGACGCTCAACATGGGTGTCGGCATGATCGCGGTCGTGCCTGCCGACTCGGTGGACGCGGCTCTGACGACGCTGGCCGACCGGGGTGTCGACTCCTGGGTCGCCGGCGAGATCACCGAGCGCGGAGATCACGCCACGGGTGCCGAACTGACGGGCAACTACGCGCGGTAGGACGTCGTGACCGTCGGTCCGGCGCACCACCGGACCGACGGGCCGCTCCACCTCGCGGATCGACTGCGGGCACGCTCCGTCCGTGCCGGGACAGCACAGAACCCGGTCCGGGCAAGCCCGGACCGGGTTCATGTGTCAGCGCGAGGTCAAGCGCCGCGGCGCTGTGACGACGGACCGGACTGGCCGTCCTCGTCCGCGTCCTCGTCGTCGTTGTACAGATCCGCGTACTGTGCGTACGGGTCATCTTCCTCGTCGTCGTCCTCGAACGGCTCGGCGTTCGGTGGTTGACTCGAAGGCGATGCGCCCAGCTCATTGGCCAGACGCGACAGGTCGGTCCCGCCGCTGCTGTACTTCAGCTGGCGGGCGACCTTTGTCTGCTTGGCCTTTGCCCGGCCGCGCCCCATGGCTCGACCCCCTCGGTGACGGGGCTCGACGGCCCCAGAGTCTTGACACGCGTTCATGTTTCGGGACGGACTCTCAGCAGAGAGACCGCGCCCGTGGCTTTAACCGTACCTGCTTCCTCGGCCATACGGTACGCCGCCCACACCACGCGCCTTTGCGCAGGACCGTGGAGGAGCCCGTCCTCCCTGGTCACACACGACTTTAACCTCTTGCGGACGGCCGACCCGCCGACCGGAGTGAGTCTTGTCTCCCCGGTCCCCACGAGGCCCTTCGGCCGCCTTCCCGACCCCCTGGGGCGGGGCCTCCGTCACCGGGCTCACCGCACAGCCCGGTGACGGGCGCCGGTCCCTGCGGTGACGCGTCAGTGACGGCGGGCGTCCGCCATCCGCTGTTCCGCGATCCGGTCGGCCGCCGCAGCCGGCGGGATCCCATCTGCCTTCGCACGTGCGAATATGGCCAGCGTGGTGTCGAAGATCCGGGTGGCTTTGGCCTTGCACCGGTCGAAGTCGAAACCGTGCAGCTCGTCGGCGACCTGGATCACGCCACCCGCGTTCACCACGTAGTCCGGGGCGTACAGGATCGACCGGTCGGCCAGGTCCTTCTCGACGCCCGTGTGCGCGAGCTGGTTGTTGGCCGCGCCGCAGACCACCTTGGCGGTGAGCGCGGGAACGCTCTCGTCGTTCAGAGCGCCGCCGAGCGCGCACGGGGCGTAGATGTCGAGCCCCTCGGTGCGGATCAGCGCGTCCGTGTCGACCGCCACCGAGATCTCGGGGTGCAGATCGGTGATCGCGCGTACGGACTCCTCGCGCACATCCGTCACGACGACTTCGGCGCCGTCGCTCAGCAGGTGCTCCACCAGGTGGCGGCCGACCTTGCCGACGCCCGCGACCCCCACCTTGCGGCCGCGCAGCGTGGGGTCGCCCCACAGGTGCTGCGCCGAGGCCCTCATGCCCTGGAAGACACCGAAGGAGGTGAGGACGGAGGAGTCTCCCGCGCCGCCGTTCTCGGGTGAGCGGCCGGTGGTCCAGCGGCACTCCCGGGCGACGACGTCCATGTCGGCGACGTAGGTACCGACATCACAGGCGGTCACGTAGCGCCCGCCCAGGGAGGCGACGAACCGCCCGTAGGCCAGGAGCAGTTCCTCGGACTTGATCCGGTCCGGATCGCCGATGATGACGGCCTTGCCGCCACCGTGGTCGAGGCCGGCCAGGGCGTTCTTGTACGACATGCCGCGCGACAGGTTCAGCGCGTCCGCGACCGCCTCCTCCTCGGAGGCGTACGGATAGAAGCGGGTTCCGCCGAGGGCCGGGCCCAGGGCGGTGGAGTGGAGGGCGATGACGGCCTTGAGGCCGCTGGCGCGGTCCTGGCAGATCACGACCTGCTCGTGGCCACCCTGATCCGAGTGGAACAGGGTGTGCAGTACGTCTACGGGTGCGACAGGTACGCCGGTCACATCGGTCACTGTGGTGACTCCCAAGTACGAAGCGGCGGAGAACCCTCCTGAAGGTGGGGAGGGTCCCGGACGGCCCGGCACCGGCCGGTCCGACTGGGCAAGAGCGTAAGTCCTCGTGACACGTGGATCTGTTCCCCCGACCGGGATCACCCCCCTGTGGAGTACCGGCGTGACACGATCTGCCGCATGTCGGTGGTGTCTTCGGTGCTCGTCCCTTACGCGTCCTACCTGCGGGTGTACGAACCGCTCGCCGCCTTCCGCGAACCCGAGCGGGGGCACTGGGCGCGTTACGCGCAGCGCTCCGAGCTCCCCACGGCCCAGGACGAACTGCGTCGCTCGCTGGCGGACCTGGTTCCGACCCCTCCGGTGGCGGTGCCGGTGCACGAGAGTGCCGACGCCTTCGTCGCCCTGGTCGACGGGGTGGTCTGCGTCTGTCCGTGGCGGACCCGGATGCGGGGCTGGCTGGCCATGAGCGAACTGGGGGGTCTGTTTCCGGCCACCGTGCTGGACGCGGTGCTGCCGCCGGTGGTGCGGGGTCAGGCGGCGGCGGATCACGAGCGGTGGGCCGAGCGGAATCCGGACGCCCGGCCCTGGATCCGGACCACGGTGTGGCATGTGCCGGTGCGCTGGTTCGTCCTGTTCGCCGACGAGGAGCGGGAGTACGTCGCCGGTGCCGGCGGGGGCCGGCTGCTGCGCTACCGCACCCCGATGGTGCAGGCCAGACGACGGCTGGCGAGGGCGCTGCGGACGCTGCGGGAGACCGTCGACGAAGGCCCGCTGACCGAGGGGCTCGTCGAGGTGGGGCGCTGGCTGGAGGAGTTCCATCCGCGCGGCATGGTCGAGCTGGACTACGGCGGTCTGGTCCACGCGCTGAGCGGCGAGCAGCTAGCCGCGGACCGGTCGGCCGCGGACGTGGCCGCGGGCATCGAGGCGCTGCGCTCCGGTGACAGCGACGCGGCGGGCGTCGCGTACGGGCGCCTCGCCGACCGCTGGCGCGCGGTGCGTGACCTACAATCCTCCAACTAGCCCGAATCGGTGTGAATTGGAGCGCACCCTCGCATAGAGGAGCTTTCGCGAGGGAAGAGACATCCTGTGAGGTGTCCGACATCTGGAGGCACCGAGAGGGCCGGCGGGGGTGAACGGGGATGTCCTGAGAGGACTTGACGGGCCGTGAACCCGCGCCGGATGTGATGCGTGTGACATGTGGGGCAGGATGCCGCTCGCGAGGGCCGGGACCTACGTCCCGAACCGGGCCTTTGCCTCAAGCGTGACGGACAGCACTTACGGGGCCCTTGCGCCCTTCCCTACTCCTCATGCCAAAATAGGACAAGGAGTTCGGGGAGGACTCTGTCCACCCAACTATGGGTGGAATGCTCAGCATTGCTCGCTATGGGGGGTCTGATGACTTCTGATGACTCCTGGTTGTCCTGTGACTGATCGTTACTGACGGGTGACTGTCCGCTATGGCATGGTCCATCGGCTTCCGTCGCTGATGAACACCTGGGAGGGCAATTCCATCGGTTTGGCCGACGTGGCTGGACTGATGGTGTAGTTGTAGTGCCGAGGACAAGCCGTTCGTCCTATAACCGACTCGGCCTGCGTCCGCCATTCCGGGCAACGCGGGTCAAGGTGCAGAATTTAGAGGAAAGAACCGAGATTGTTCGGTTCTCCCGAGGAGGCCGCTCATGACCGCTCGCACCCCTGATGCCGAGCCGCTGCTGACCCCGGCTGAGGTTGCCACGATGTTCCGCGTGGACCCGAAGACGGTCACTCGCTGGGCAAAGGCGGGCAAGCTCACGTCCATCCGCACGCTCGGTGGACATCGCCGGTACCGCGAGGCAGAGGTCCGCGCACTGCTTGCGGGTATTCCGCAGCAGCGCAGCGAGGCCTGACACACCCCTGTCGCCGCAGCCACAACAGGGCACTGGTGGGCCCCCCAACCCCCGGTGGTCCCACTCATAGCACCACGCGACGGGCGCCCGCCCCAACGGGCGCCGAACCTGTGACATGCGGGTACGTCGTTCGATCGCGTTGGACTCCGCCGGGTCCAGCGCGATCTTTTTTGTGTCCGGGCGGGCCCGGCGGGCGTTCCCGGGGCGCCTTCGGGGGTGCCTCCGTCGGCGTGCTCCGAGGTGCCCGCGGGTGCCCGAATGGCCTGATCGACTGTCTGAACCTGCCGACGGGTCGGTTTGTGCGAAGCCGAAGCATGACGGTGTGCGGCCCTGTTCGGGGCTGTTCGCCCGGGTCCCGGGTGTCGTGGGCCGGCTCGGGTGGAACGGTCCGGGATGTGCTTCCGGGGCAGTGCAATTGCACATATTAAATTCGCCAGTTGTAGGGAGTGCGTAAGATCCCCCGTGCGGAAAACTGTTTCCGTGACTCCCGTCACACCGGTGAACCCTTGCCAACTACGAGCCTGCCACTGTGCGGGGGCGGCCGGCTGCAGCAGATGGTCATGTCGCGGGAGGACTTTCGTCCCCGGGGTGACCGTGCGGGTGGTCGCGGGCACCGTCCGCGCCGGCCTCGTCGCCGGCCGCTGTGGGCCCAGCCGCACGGTGTGACGCCCCGGCGTCCCGCGCGGGGGCGTCGGGGGCGGTCTCGGGGGTCGGCTGCGGCTCGCTCGACCCGCCGGTGCCCGTGGGTGCGTACGGCGCCTGTGGGGCCGTCAGGGGCTCCATCGCGAGCCGCAGCAGGCGATGGCAGATCGGACAGTTCGGTGTGAGGTGGCGGTAGCCGGACGCGGCCGCCAGATGGGCGCGCAGCAGCGCGCGGGTCTCGTGCCTTTCCGTGGGCGCAGGCATGTGTGCGGCCTCCCGGTGGACCCGGCCGCCCCGCGAGGGAACAGGGACGGACTCCGTCCTACGGGGTTACCCGCGGCGGGAGCGGGAGTCAAGACGCACGGAAGCCCGGATCCAGAGGATCCGGGCTTCCGTCTACTGCGGTCCTGACGGGATTTGAACCCGCGGCCTCCACCTTGACAGGGTGGCGAGCACTCCAAACTGCTCCACAGGACCTTGTTTTCGCTGCCTGCCTTGCGGCCTGCTGCGAAGACAGACTGTACAGGAGGTCCGAGTGCCAGGTCGAACTCACTCACCGTGCGGGTGCCATTACGGCGCCGTGCGGGGCGGGTTCAGGGAGCTGCTGCGTCGATGGCCTTCACGATCCGCTTGTCCGAGACGGGCTGGGCGGTGCCGAGCGCGTGCGCGAAGTAGCTCACGCGCAGCTCCTCGATCATCCAGCTGATGTCCAGGACCTCCTGGGGCACGGGCCGCCCCTGGGGGAGCTGTTCGAGCAGCCAGGCGTACTCGTCCTGCATCTCGTGGACCTTCTCCATGCGCGTGGTGTCGCGCTGGACGTTCGTCGGCATCTGCTGGAGCCGGCGGTCCTCGGCGACCAGGTAGCGCATCAGGTCGGGCAGCCTGCGCAGCCCGGTCGCGGTGACGAACCCCGACGGCACGAGGCGGGCCAGGTGGTCCCGTACGTCCGTCACGTTGTTGATCAGGACCAGGCTGTTCGTCGACTTCAGCCGTCGCTCGCAGGCCTGCCAGGCGGCCAGGATCTGCTGAACCTGGCCAATCGTGCGCACGGTGAGGTCCACGAGGTCGGCGCGGACCTTGTCGTACAGCTTCCGGAACGACGCCTCGTCCCACGCGGGGCCCCCGTGTGCGGCGATGAGGCGGTCGGCCGCGGCCGTCGCGCAGTCGTCGAACAGCGCCTGGATGGAGCCGTGCGGATTGCGGGACAGCGCGAGCTTCTGCTGGTTGGTGAGCTTGTCCGAGGCGAACTTGGCCGGGTTCACCGGGATGTTCAGCAGGATCAGCCGCCGGGTCCCCCGCCACATCGCCTGCTGCTGTTCGGCCTCCGTGTCGAAGAGCCGTACGGCGACGGTCGCGCCCTGGTCGACGAGGGCCGGGTAGGCCTTCACCGGCTGCCCGGCCCTCCGGGTCTCGAAGATCCGGTCGAGGGTGCCGATCGTCCAGTCCGTGAGGCCCGAACGCTCGATGGACTCACCCGAGGGGCCCGCGGTGGCCGCCGCGGCCTTGGAGAGGGCCTGACGGGCCTTCGGGCGCAGTTGTAGCTTCAGCGCCTCCAGGTCCTTGTCCTCCGCGACCTTGCGGCGCCGTTCGTCGGTGATCCGGAAGGTGATCTTCAGATGGTCGGCGATCCGCGACTGGTCGAAGTCGTCCGCCGTGACCGGGACGCCGACCATGCGCTGGAGCTCGCGGGCGAGCGTCAGGGGCAGCGGCTCCTGGAGCGGGACAGCCCGGTCCAGGAACTTGGTGGCGTAGTCCGGGGCCGGGACGTAGTGCCGGCGGATGGGCTTCGGCAGCGATCGGATGAGCTCGGTGACCACCTCTTCGCGGAGTCCCGGGATCTGCCAGTCGAAGCCCTCCGAGGTGACCTGGTTGAGCACCTGGAGCGGGATGTGGACGGTGACACCGTCGGCGTCCGCTCCGGGCTCGAACTGGTAGGTCACCCGGAATTTGAGCTTCCCCTGCCGCCACGAGTCCGGGTAGTCGTCCTTGGTGACGGCCCCGGCCTTCTCGTTGATGAGCATCGAGCGTTCGAAGTCGAGCGCGTCCGGCTCGTCGCGGCGCTTGTGCTTCCACCAGGAGTCGAAATGGGCGCCGGAGACGATGTGCTCGGGGATCCGCTGATCGTAGAAGTCGAAGAGCGTCTCGTCGTCCACGAGGATGTCGCGGCGTCGGGCACGGTGCTCCAACTCCTCGACCTCGCCCAGCAGTTTGCGGTTGTCGTTGAAGAACTGGTGGTGTGTGCGCCAGTCCCCCTCGACCAGGGCGTTGCGGATGAACAGATCGCGGGACGCCTCCTGGTCGATGCGGCCGAAATTGATCTTGCGCTGGGCGACGATGGGTACCCCGTAGAGCGTGACCCGTTCGTAGGCCATCACCGCGGCCTGGTCCTTCTCCCAGTGCGGCTCGCTGTAGGTGCGCTTCAGGAGGTGCTGGGCGAGTGGCTCGATCCACTCCGGCTCGACCTTCGCGTTGACCCGCGCCCACAGGCGGGACGTCTCGACCAGCTCGGCCGACATCACGAAGCGCGGCTGCTTCTTGAACAGCGCGGAGCCCGGGAAGATCGCGAACTTGGCGCTGCGGGCGCCCACGTACTCGTTCTTCTCGGTGTCCTTCAGACCGATGTGCGACAGGAGCCCGGCGAGCAGGGAGGTGTGAACCGACTGCTCGGGAGCATCGGTGTCCTTGACCTCGATGCCCATCTGCTTGGCGACGCTGCGCAGCTGCGCGTAGATGTCCTGCCACTCGCGGATCCGCAGGAAGTTGAGGTACTCCTGCTTGCACATCCGGCGGAAGCTGGAGGAGCCGCGCTCCTTCTGCTGCTCCCGGATGTAGCGCCACAGGTTCAGGAACGCCAGGAAGTCCGACGTCTCGTCCTTGAAGCGGGCGTGGTTCTGGTCGGCCTGCGTCTGCTTCTCCGAGGGCCGCTCGCGCGGGTCCTGGATGGAGAGTGCCGCCGCGATGACCATGACCTCGCGGGCGCAGCCGTTGCGTTCGGCCTCGATGACCATGCGGGCCAGGCGCGGGTCGACGGGCAGCTGGGAGAGCTTGCGGCCCAGCGGGGTGAGGCGCTTCTTCGGGTCCTTCTCCGCCGGGTCGAGGGCGCCGAGCTCCTGGAGCAGTTGGACGCCGTCGCGGATGTTGCGGTGGTCCGGCGGGTCGATGAAGGGGAACTTCTCGATGTCGCCGAGGCCGGCCGCGGTCATCTGGAGGATGACGGAGGCGAGGTTGGTCCGCAGGATCTCCGGGTCGGTGAACTCGGGGCGGGTCAGGAAGTCGTCCTCGGAGTACAGCCGGATGCAGATGCCGTCCGACGTACGGCCGCAGCGGCCCTTGCGCTGGTTGGCGCTGGCCTGCGAGACCCGCTCGATCGGCAGCCGCTGGACCTTGGTGCGGTGGCTGTAGCGGGAGATGCGTGCGTTGCCCGGGTCGATGACGTACTTGATGCCGGGGACGGTCAGCGAGGTCTCGGCGACGTTCGTGGCGAGGACGATGCGGCGTCCGGTGTGACGCTGGAACACGCGGTGCTGCTCGGCGTGCGAGAGGCGCGCGTAGAGGGGGAGCACCTCGGTGTGTCTGAGGTTGCGCTTGTTCAGGGCGTCCGCCGTGTCGCGGATCTCCCGCTCCCCGGAGAGGAAGACCAGGACGTCGCCCGGGGCCTCGTGGTCCAGCTCGTCCACCGCGTCGCAGATCGCGGTGATCTGATCCCGGTCGGAGTCGTCGCCGCCCTCCTCGAGGAGCGGACGGTAGCGGACCTCCACCGGATACGTACGCCCGCTGACCTCCACGACGGGCGCCTCGCCGAAGTGCTGGGCGAAGCGCTCCGGGTCGATGGTCGCCGAGGTGATGACGATCTTCAGGTCGGGGCGCTTGGGCAGGAGCCTGGCCAGGTAGCCCAGCAGGAAGTCGATGTTCAGCGACCGCTCGTGGGCCTCGTCGATGATGATCGTGTCGTAGGCGAGGAGCTCGCGGTCCGTCTGGATCTCTGCCAGCAGGATGCCGTCCGTCATCAGCTTCACGAAGGTCGCGTCCGGGTTCACCTGGTCGGTGAAGCGCACCTTCCAGCCGACGGCTTCGCCGAGCGGGGTCCTCAGCTCGTCCGCGACGCGCTCCGCGACGGTGCGGGCCGCGATCCGGCGGGGCTGGGTGTGCCCGATCATGCCCCGGACGCCACGACCCAGCTCCATACAGATCTTCGGGATCTGTGTGGTCTTGCCCGAGCCGGTCTCACCGGCGACGATCACGACCTGGTGGTCGCGTATCGCCTCCAGGATCTCGTCCTTCTTCTGGCTGACCGGAAGCTGCTCCGGGTACGAGAGGGCGGGCATCCGCGCGGCGCGTCCCGCGAGCCGTTCGGATGCCTTTCCGGCCTCGGCGGAGATCTCGTCCAGCACGGACTGGCGGGCCTCGGGCTTGCGGATGCGGCGGGCACCCTCGAGACGACGGCCGAGCCGGTGCGCGTCGCGGAGCGAGAGCTGCCCGAGCTGGGACTGGAGATCGGCGAAGGAAGTAGACATACGGACCCCAGGATCTCACCCGGGCGTGAGGAGTGGCGAACCTATTTCGTCCGGGCCGCGTCACACCCGCTCCCCGGGTGCCTCGGCGGCCGCCCCGGTGACCGAGCGGGAACGAGCGGTCACAGCACGTACCATTCCGGGCAACTGATGACCCGTTGCCCGTACACGGCGGATCCCGCTCGTACTCCCGCGGATCCCGCTCGTCCCCGCACTCGCACGGAGCGCCGAATGCCCCCGCCCCCTCGCCCGTCGCCGTTCGCGAAGAAGCCGTCCTCCGCGAGGAAGCCGGTGCTTCTCGGCCTCGTCGTCGCTCTCGCCGCCGGGCTGCTCGGATTCGTCTCCTACCGGGCGACCGCCCCGGACGGAGACGGATCCGGCACACCGGCCTCCGCCACGACCGCCGGAGCGGACTCCGACGTCTACAGGGAGCTGGCGGAACTCGCCCGCCGTGACGCCGGCGACAAGCTGGCGCAGGGCCGCACCGACGCCCCCGTCGTCCTCATCGAATACGCCGACTTCCAGTGCGGATACTGCGGGAAGTTCGCCCGGGACACCGAACCCGAACTGATCAGGAGGTACGTCGCCGACGGCACCCTGCGCATCGAGTGGCGCAACTTCCCGATCTTCGGCGAGACGTCCGAGGCAGCTGCCCGCGCCTCCTGGGCGGCAGGACGGCAGGACCGCTTCTGGCCCTTCCACCGGGCCGCCTACGCGAAGGACGCCAAGGAGAAGGGCTTCGGCAAGGACCGCCTCAGGGCCCTCGCCCGGCAGGCCGGCGTGAAGGATCTCGACCGCTTCGCGCGGGACACGGAGAGCGCGGCGGCGAGCGAAGCGGTCCGCGAGGACCGGGAACAGGCCTACGGGATCGGGGCCACGTCCACCCCGTCCTTCCTCATCAACGGCCGTCCCCTGGCCGGAGCCCAGCCCATGGCCGTGTTCACCCAGGCCATCGAGGCCGCGGCGGCGGAGGAAGCGAATGTCAAAAGCGCCGGGAAACCCGCCGAGTGACCCCGGACATCGGCTACTTCGCCGCCCTGCTCGGTGGGCTGCTGGCCCTCGTCAGCCCGTGCAGTGCGTTGCTGCTCCCCGCCTTCTTCGCGTACTCGGTCGACTCCGCCTCACGGCTCCTGGCGCGCACGGGCATCTTCTACGCCGGTCTCGCCACGACCCTCGTCCCGCTCGGAGCCGCGGGCTCCTACGCCGGCCGGCTCTTCTACGGGCACCGTGACGCGCTCGTCCTCGGTGCGGGCTGGCTGATCATCGGGCTCGGCCTCGCACAGATCGTGGGACTGGGCTTCGTCTCCCGCCGGATCGCCGCCCTCAGCGGCCGTATCCGCCCCACGACCGCCCTCTCCGTCTACGCCCTGGGCGCGGTCTACGGGCTGGCGGGCTTCTGCGCCGGCCCGATCCTCGGCAGCGTCCTCACGGTGGCCGCCGTCAGTGGCAGCCCCGTCTACGGCGGAGTGCTGCTGGCCGTCTACGCGCTGGGCATGGCCGTCCCGCTGTTCGTGCTCGCCGTGCTCTGGGAGCGCTTCGACCTCGGCCACCGGGCCTGGCTGCGCGGCAGGCCGCTGCGCGCCGGCCGCTTCGAGCTGCACAGCACCTCGCTGCTCTCCGGGCTCTTCTTCATCGGGCTGGGAGTGCTCTTCCTCGTGTACGACGGGGCGACCGCGCTGCCCGGACTCCTGGGCGTGGAGGACTCGTTCGCCGTCGAGCAGTGGGCCCGGCGGCTCGGCGAAAGGGTGCCGGACGCGGCGGCGCTGACAGCGCTGGTGGCGGTGGTGCTGCTCGGGCTGGCCGTGCAGGCGGTGCGGCGCCGGCGGGACGGCTGACGGGCGGTGGCCCCAACGGCGAAAGCCCCGTCCGGGGACGGGGCTTTCGGGTGGTGGCTGGGGCCGGGATCGAACCGGCGACCTATCGCTTTTCAGGCGATCGCTCGTACCAACTGAGCTACCCAGCCACGCAGCTCATACGGGCTGCAGCGGTCCTGACGGGATTTGAACCCGCGGCCTCCACCTTGACAGGGTGGCGAGCACTCCAAACTGCTCCACAGGACCAAGCTGTTGTGCGACTAAGTGTCGCACAGGGTGGTGCGTGCCCCCAACGGGATTCGAACCCGTGCTACCGCCTTGAAAGGGCGGCGTCCTGGGCCACTAGACGATGAGGGCAAAACAGCTACTGTTGCTGCTTCTGCGTCTGTCGCCCCAGGGGGACGTGAGAAGCATGTGACTCCGCTTCCCCTCAAGAGGTTCCGCTTCTTCCTCTACCACTGGTGGTAGAGGAACGGTCAAGCCATGACCGGCGCCCTTGGGCACGACGCAGACTCTACTACGGCGTTTCGGTGTCAGCCAAACCGATTGGGCGAGGGGGACGCCGCGGGTTTGTTTTCCTCCGGCAGATGGCGGCTGACCTCGGCCGTCGTGAGGCCGAGACCGCCGAGGGTGATCTCGTCCCAGGCCTGCAGGTGCCGGGTGGGCCGGTCCAGGTAGAGGACCGAGGCGCGCACCTTCTCGGGCTTCTGGTTCTGCACGGCGCGCAGTCCGCCGCCGCCCGTGGAGCCCTCGACCTTCAGCCGTGTACCCAGCGGCAGCAGTTCGTTCACCCGGTGGTGCACATGACCCGCCAGGACCAGCGGAACCGTTCCGTCGGTCTTCCGTGCCGCGTCCGGGTCGTGCGCCACCGCGATGTCCACCGGGGTTCCCGCCCGCTCCTGGTCGCGCAGTGCCGAGGCGAGGCGCGTCCCCGCGAGCTGCTCGGAGGCCTTGCCGCCGGTGGGGCGCGAGCGGTCCGGGGTGAACTGGGGGTCCCCGGTGCCGGCGATCCTCAGCCCGGCCACGTCCACCGCGTCGCCCTCGTCGAGGACGTGCACGTTCTTCGTCTTCTCCAGATGGGCCTGGGTCTGCTTCGAGTCGTGGTTGCCCCTGACCCACACATAGGGCGCCCCGAGATCGCGGACGGGGTCCAGGAATCCGTTCTCCGCGGCGGTGCCGTGGTCCATCGTGTCGCCCGAGTCGATGATCACGTCGATCTCGTACTGCTCGACCAGTGAGCTGATGATGTGCCAGGCGGCGGGGTTGAGATGGATGTCCGAGACGTGCAGGACCCGGATGGTTCCCGGGTCCGGCTGGTACACGGGCAGCGTGGACGTGGCGTCGTACAACTTGGTGACGTTGGTGACGAGTCGGGCCAGTTCCTGCTGGTAGACGTCGAACTCGGTGACGATCGAGCGGGCGTCGCCGACGACCGACGGGGCGCTGGAGAGCAGCCCGGAGAATTTCGGCTCCAGGACGGACTTCGGGTTCCACGTCGCGTACGCGCTGACGCCCGAGGCGGCCAGCAGTGCCAGGGCGAGGCCTCCGGCGGCCAGGGCGCGGCGCGGGCGCCGGTAGACGACGAGGCCGAGCGCGGTGGCGCCGGAGACCACGGCCACGCAGGAACGGACGGCGAGCTCCCGGGTGCCGGAGGCGACGTCGGCGGTGACCTCCTCCTGCAGGCCGGAGAGGCGCTCGGGGTGCTTGACCAGGGCCTGCGAGCGCTCCGGGTCCAGTTGGTCCACGTCCACGTCCAGGCGGACCGGTGCACGGTGGGAGTCCAGCTCCAGCGCTCCGAGCGGTGACACGTTGATCTTGGTGCCGCCGCTCACCGACGGCCGCAGGGTCATGGTGGTGTCCATGGGGCCCACCGGCGTGCGCACGCTGCCGACGACCAGCAGGCCGAGCCAGGCTCCCAGCACGACCACGGCGAGCAGGCCGAGCGCGCGTTTCCAGGGGTGCGTGGCGGGGGCGATCCCGCCGGCGGGGGCGGTGGCGCTCGGGCGGAGGCGGCGGACACGGGCTGCTGCGGCGTGGAACGGGCGTGCCATTGGGCCCGTATGCCCCGATCGGGTGCCGGGCATGCGGACGGGTCACGGACGTGTGGGCCGGGCGGGTGGCCGCGGGGAGTGCGCCCGGGCGCCCGCTCCCCGCCCGTCGCGCTCCCCGGTACGTGACAATGGCCGTGTGCTGGAGATGACGCGCGAGGAGTTCGAAGAGCTGGTGAGCCTGGCCCTTGACCGGGTCCCGCCGGAACTGATGCGGCTGATGGACAACGTCGCGGTGTTCGTGGAGGAGGAGCCCGAGGATCCGGAGGACAGGGAGCTGCTGGGCCTCTACGAGGGCACGCCGCTCACCGAGCGCGGCGAGTGGTACGCGGGGGTGCTGCCGGACCGGATCACCATCTACCGGGGGCCGACGCTCCGGATGTGCGAGACCCGTGAGGACGTGGTCGCCGAGACGGAGATCACCGTGGTCCACGAGATCGCCCACCACTTCGGCATCGACGACGAGCGGCTGCACGAGCTGGGGTACGGGTGAGCACCCAGGAGCCCTGGCCGGCCCGGCCCGCCGTCGACCCGGACGTCGATCTCTCCGTACCGGCGCAGCGCGCCGAGACCGCGGGCTCGGGCCGGTGGCGGGTCCTGGGGGTGATCGCCGCGGGCGGCGCCCTGGGGGCCACGGCGCGGTACGCGGCGTCCTTGGCCTGGCCGGCCGCCGAGGGGGCCTTCCCCTGGTCCGTCTTCGGGGTCAATGTGACGGGCTGTGCCCTGATCGGGGTGCTGATGGTGCTGCTCGCGGAACGGGACGGGGCCGCGCATCCGCTGGTGCGCCCGTTCCTGGGGGTCGGGGTGCTCGGCGGGTTCACCACGTTCTCGACGTACGCCGCCGACGTGTCGAAGCTGCTGGTGCGTCAGGAGGTGGCGACGGCCGTCGCCTACGCGGCCGCGACGGCCGTCGCGGCGCTCGGCGCCGTGTGGGCGGCGGCCGTGTCCACCCGGGCCCTGCTGGACGGGCGGGGGCGGACGTCGTGACCTGGCTGCTGGTCGCGCTCGGGGGCGCCGTCGGGGCGCCGCTGCGCTATCTGACGGACCGTGCGGTGCAGGCCCGGCACGGCGCTGGGCTCCCTTACGTCTTCCCGTGGGGGACCTTCACGGTCAACGCGGCGGGCAGCCTGCTGCTCGGGGTGCTCACAGGAGCCACGATGTCCTCCCCCGTCCACGCCCTTCTCGGTACGGGCCTGTGCGGGGCGCTGACGACGTACTCGACGTTCTCGTACGAGACCCTGCGGCTGGCCGAGACGGGCCGGGGCTTCCTGGCGGGGGCCAATGTGCTGGCGTCCCTGCTGGTGGGGCTCGGGGCGGTGTTCCTGGGGGCGGAGCTGGCGGGGGGCTTCTGAGGCTCCGTGCGGTGGCGTCCCGTCGGGCGGCGCGTGTGCGGGTGTTGTGTCCGGGCGTGTCCCCGGTGGGGGCAGGGGAGTTGGACACATCGCTCTCCCGTCCCGCTGTCTCTCCCCTCCCCGGAGGTGCCACCCCGTGCGCCAGTTGTCCGCCCGCGTCCGCCGGGCCGCCGTCACCGCGCTGACGATCGCCGCGTCCACAGGCTGTGTGAGCGTCGGAGACGACGCCGGGGAGCCCTCGCCCTCGAGGTCGGCCGACCGGAAGGGCACAGCGGTCATGCCGGACGGTGGCACCGTGTCCGGAACCGGCGGATCAGGCTCCGGCGGCGGTGGCCGTGCCGAGACGCAGACCGACCGGGGCGCCTCCCGCGAGCCGGACGCCAAGTCCTCCGGCCGTGCCCCCTCGGCGGGTCCCGAGGGCACCCGGCCGGTGCCCGGCGGTCCCGGCAGCCCGGAACCGACCCGGGGTGGTCCACTGCCCACCGCGGAGCCGAGTGCCCCCGGTCCGGGTGAGCCGCCGGCTCCGCCGGTCACCCCCGAGGAGCCCCCGCCCTCGCCCGATCCGGAACCCTTGCCGCCGTCGGATCCGCCCTCCGCGTCGCCTGCGGCCCAGTTGCGTACGCACGCGACGGGCGTCCCGGAACGCGCCGGGAGGCGGCCCACCCCCCGGGCGTCACCGCAGGTCGCGCCGGTGTGAGTCGGTCGTGGCCGACCCCGGTTTGCGCGAATGGGGGGAGGGTGCGTATGGTAGTAGATCGTTTGATCCTATGCCCGGCGCCGACACAGAAGAGCGCCGTGTGGCGCGTACTCTCCCTTGCCGTGGCTGGACCGCATTGAGGCGGTCGAAATTGCGAAAACACGGAGTTACGGGCGCGTGCCGAGACTCCGGAAGGTTTCGCATTTCGCATGTCAATTTCCAGTTCTGACCACACCGTCATGCCCGAGAACGACGTCGAGAACAGCGACGTGGTCCAGGCCGCCGAGGCCGTGGTGGCCCAGGCTCCCGAGGCAGCCGACGAGACACCCGCCGCGGAGACCCCGGTCGCCGAGAGCCCCGTCGAGGAGATCTCCGTCGCGGAGGTCGCCGAGGAGGCCGTCTCCGAGGAGGCCGTCTCCGAGGAGACCGCCGAGGACGCCGAGCCCAGCATCACGTTCGCCTCGCTCGGGCTGCCCGAGGGCATCGTCCGCAAGCTCGCGCAGAACGGTGTGACGGCTCCCTTCCCGATCCAGGCCGCGACCATCCCGGACGCCCTGGCCGGCAAGGACATCCTCGGCCGTGGCCGTACCGGCTCGGGCAAGACGCTCTCCTTCGGTCTGCCGACCCTGGCCGCGCTGGCCGGTGGGCACACCGAGAAGAAGAAGCCCCGCGCGATCATCCTCACGCCGACCCGTGAGCTCGCGATGCAGGTCGCGGACGCGCTGCAGCCCTACGGCGACGTGCTCGGCCTGAAGATGAAGGTCGTCTGCGGCGGTACGTCGATGGGCAACCAGATCTACGCGCTGGAGCGCGGTGTCGACGTCCTCGTCGCCACCCCGGGCCGACTGCGCGACATCATCAACCGTGGCGCCTGCTCCCTGGCCAACGTCCAGGTCGCGGTTCTCGACGAGGCCGACCAGATGTCGGACCTGGGCTTCCTGCCCGAGGTCACCGAGCTGCTCGACCAGATCCCCGGCGGCGGCCAGCGCATGCTCTTCTCCGCCACCATGGAGAACGAGATCGGCACGCTCGTCAAGCGCTACCTGACCAACCCGGTCACCCACGAGGTCGACAGCGCCCAGGGCAACGTCTCGACCATGTCGCACCACGTCCTCGTCGTGAAGCCGAAGGACAAGGCGCCCGTCACGGCTGCGATCGCCGCCCGCAAGGGCCGCACGATCATCTTCGTCCGCACCCAGCTGGGCGCCGACCGCATCGCCGAGCAGCTCATCGAGTCCGGCGTGAAGGCCGACGCTCTGCACGGCGGCATGACGCAGGGGGCCCGTACCCGCGTCCTCGAGGACTTCAAGAAGGGCTACGTCAACGCCCTCGTCGCCACCGACGTCGCCGCCCGCGGCATCCACGTCGACGGCATCGACCTCGTCCTCAACGTGGACCCGGCCGGCGACCACAAGGACTACCTGCACCGCTCGGGCCGTACCGCCCGCGCCGGCAAGTCCGGTGTCGTCGTGTCGCTGGCGCTTCCGCACCAGCGTCGCCAGATCTTCCGCCTCATGGAGGACGCGGGCGTCGACGCCTCGCGCCACATCGTGCAGGGCGCGGGCGTCTTCGAGCCCGAGGTCGCCGAGATCACCGGTGCCCGTTCGCTGACCGAGGTCCAGGCCGACTCGGCGAACAACGCGGCCAAGCAGGCCGAGCGCGAGGCCGCCGACCTCACCAAGCAGCTGGAGCGCGTCCAGCGCCGTGCCGTCGAGCTGCGCGAGGAGGCCGACCGTCTGGTCGCCCGTGCCGCCCGCGAGCGGGGCGACGACCCGGAGGCGGCGGTGGCCGAGGTGGCCGCCGAGGCCGAGGCCGCGCTCGTCGCAGCCGTGTCCGTCCCCGAGCAGCCGGCCGCACGTGACGACCGGGGCAACTTCAGCCGCCGTGACGACCGCGGTGGCAACGACCGTGGCGGTTACCGCGGCGGCAACGACCGTACCGGCGAGCGCAGTGGCCGCCCCGCCGGCGGCAGCGGCTACCGCGGCAGCAACGACCGTCCGTCGTTCCGTGGCAGCAGCGACCGTCCGTCCGGTGGCTTCCGCTCCGGTGGTGGCGAGCGTCGTGACGACCGCGGCGGCGACCGTGGTGGCCGTTCGTTCGAGCGTCGTGACAACGACCGTCCGTCGTTCAACCGCGAGCGTCGTGACGACCGCCCCTCGGGCGGCTTCCGCTCCGGCGGCGACCGTCGTGACGACCGTCCGTCCGGTGGCTTCCGCTCCGGTGGTGGCGAGCGTCGTGACGACCGCGGCGGCGACCGTGGTGGCCGTTCGTTCGAGCGTCGTGACAACGACCGTCCGTCGTTCAACCGCGAGCGTCGTGACGACCGCCCCTCCGGTGGCTTCCGCTCCGGCGGCAGCGACCGTCCGTTCAACCGCGACCGTCGTGACGACCGTCCCTCGGGCGGCTTCCGCTCCGGCGGCAGCGACCGCCCGACCGGCCGCCGTGACGACCACCGCGGTGGCACCGGCACGGGTACCAGCACCGGCACCTTCGGCCGTCGTGACGACAAGCCGCGCTGGAAGCGCAACGGCTGAGTCCGGCTGACCGACTGAACGCTCCTCGGGGCCCGCACGACACTTCGCTGTCGTGCGGGCCCCGAGGCGTTTCCGGCGACCCTGCGAGGGCATCGCTGGGGACATGACAAACGACGAAGCGGTGGCCGCCGAGCCGCCACCCGACGCCCTCGAGGCACCTCCGGCCGCGTCCTTGGACGAGGAACGGCTGGCCGAACTCGGATACACCCAGGTGCTCGCCCGCCGGATGTCCGCCTTCTCCAACTACGCCGTCTCGTTCACGATCATCTCGGTGCTCTCCGGCTGCCTGACGCTGTATCTGTTCGGTATGAACACCGGCGGGCCCGCCGTCATCACGTGGGGATGGGTCGGCGTCGGGCTGATGACGCTGTTCGTCGGCCTGGCGATGGCCGAGATCTGTTCGGCGTACCCGACGTCCGCGGGTCTGTACTTCTGGGCCCACCGGCTCGCCCCGCCACGCTCGGCCGCGGCGTGGGCCTGGTTCGCCGGCTGGTTCAACGTGCTGGGCCAGGTCGCCGTCACCGCCGGCATCGACTTCGGGGCGGCGTCCTTCCTCGGGGCCTATCTGAACCTGCAGTTCGGCTTCGAGGTCACACCCGGCCGTACGATCCTGCTCTTCGCCGCGATCCTGATCCTGCACGGCCTGCTGAACACCTTCGGCGTGGGAATCGTCGCCGTCCTCAACAACGTCAGCGTGTGGTGGCACGTGGTCGGGGTCGCCGTCATCGTGGGCGCGCTCACCTTCGTGCCCGACTCGCACCGGTCGGCGTCGTACGTCTTCACCGAGTTCGTCAACAACACCGGCTGGGGCAGCGGCTTCTACGTCGTGATGATCGGCCTGCTGATGGCGCAGTACACATTCACCGGGTACGACGCCTCCGCCCACATGACGGAGGAGACCCACGACGCGGCCGTGGCGGGCCCGCGTGGCATCGTGCAGTCCATCTGGACGTCCTGGATCGCCGGCTTCGTGCTCCTGCTGGGCTTCACCTTCGCCATCCAGTCCTACGACGGCGCCCTGAACTCCCCGACGGGTGCTCCGCCCGCCCAGATCCTCCTGGACGCGCTGGGCGCCACCACGGGCAAGCTCCTGCTGCTCGTCGTGATCGGCGCGCAGCTGTTCTGCGGGATGGCGTCGGTGACCGCCAACAGCCGCATGATCTACGCCTTCTCGCGCGACGGGGCGCTGCCCTTCTCCCGCGTCTGGCACACGGTCAGCCCCCGCACCCGGACCCCTGTCGCGGCGGTCTGGCTGGCAGCGCTCGGCGCCCTGGCCCTCGGGCTCCCGTACCTGATCAACGTGACCGCGTACGCCGCCGTGACGTCCATCGCCGTCATCGGCCTCTACATCGCCTACGTCATCCCGACCCTGCTCAGGCTGCTGCGGGGCGACGACTTCGTCCGGGGCCCCTGGCACCTGGGCCGCTGGTCCCGGCCCATCGGGATCGTCGCGGTGACCTGGGTCGGTGTGATCACGGTGCTCTTCATGCTGCCCCAGGTGTCCCCGATCACCTGGGAGAGCTTCAACTACGCACCCTTGGCCGTCCTGGTGGTGCTCGGCTTCGCCGCCGTCTGGTGGCTGGTCTCGGCCCGCCACTGGTTCCTCAGGCCGGCGGACTCGGATCACAAGCGCACGAACACGTCCGAATCCTCCGACTGACCGGGCGCGCCCGGGCACGACAGGGCCCGGCACCCGATACCCGATCGGCTGCCGGGTCCGGGGAAGCTATGCTCGGGGGTGATCCATCAGGGGCCGTTAGCTCAATTGGTCAGAGCAGCGGACTTTTAATCCGTTGGTTGTGGGTTCGAGTCCCACACGGCCTACCGACCGCAGGCGGGGGGTACACCCCCTCCGAACTGGCACTGGGCGCCCCTTCCGGCTTCGGCCGGAAGGGGCGCCCGGTCGTTCGCGGCCGCGCACAGGTTTTCACGGTGAGTGGTTCCGGACTGCTGAGCGCAGCTCGGAGGTGCGCGACCGCGCGCCGGTCCCCACGGATGCGCGGTACGGATCTCGCGCCGTAGCGGTCAACCGATCGTGCGCAGTACCAGCCGCACAACGGCCATGACGCCTCGCCCGATCCACCCGAGCAGTCCCATTTCCGCAGCAAGTTCGGCGGCCTCCATGGCCGCGTCCCCCCGATCCTCCCGATCCGACGATCTGGGACGGCACCGGGAGCAGGAGCGGGGCCAACGGCGTTTCCGCGCACCGCACTTCTTACACATCGCCATGCCTTGCCCTCTCCCTGCCGCCGTCCTCAGGCACTCTCCCGTGCGCGGGGCCGAATGGCGAATTCGCTTGCGGCCTCGTTCGCGAGGGCGCACTGTCCCGGCGACCCGGCTGTCGGTCGACAGAGCTCTCTCAGGCGCCGGCGGTGGCGGTGCGCCGTGAGGTCCGGCCGAGAGCCCGGCGGTACGCGGCACCGAGCGCCAGTGCCTGGACAACGGCACCGACGGCGACGCCGGCGAACGGCAGTGCGCCGGGAAGGGTCGCGAACAGCAGGGAGGTCGGGGCGGTCACGAGGAACAGCCAGACCCCGGCGAGACTGGCGTCGACCCGCTCGACGAGAAGTGTGTCCAGCCCGACCCATACGCCGACGGCGGCCACGACAGCCAGATAGCCCAGGGCGGCCGGGTTCACCAGGTAGCGGCGAAGGGACTGGGACAGGGTGCGCGACGGGGTGGTCATTTCCAACTCCGATGTGAGGAAACCGTGTTGCTCGGCGTGACCCACGATGCCGTCGGAGCGGTGACTGCGGCATGAGTACTCATACCTATGTTCGTATAGTGATGTCCGACCGGGCCTCGGGGGCCGGGTCCCGTCATTCCCGAGGGGCTGTCCCGACAGAGCCGATGAGTTCCCCGGGCACCGCGAGTCTTCCCTTGCGGGTGCTGTGGTCGGCGATGGAGGTAGTCGTGGGAGATGTCTGGTCGATGGTCCACGCCGAGCGTGCGGCCCTCATCGCCGACCTCGAGAACCTCGACGACCGGCGGTGGGAGGAGCCGTCGCTCTGCGCGGGGTGGACCGTGCACGACGTGGTCGCTCACCTGGTCGACACCGCCCGGACGACGCGACTGGGCTTCCTGGCCGGTCTCGTCCGGGCGCGTTTCGACTTCGACGGTCAGAACACCCGCGGTGTCGAGCGTGAACGGGGCGCCTCGCCGCAGGAGACGCTTGAGCGGCTTCGGCGGGTGGCGTCGCGCAGGTCGACCCCGCCGGCGCCCCTCGACAGCCGGCTTGTCGAGGAGGTCGTCCACGGCGAGGACATCCGTCGGCCGCTGGGGCTCGCGCACTCCTACGCGAGCGAGGCTGTCGTCAGGTCACTTCGTCTGCAGGTCCGGACTCCCGCCTCCTTCGGCGGGGCGAAGGAACTCGTGTCCGGTATCCGGCTGGCGGCTGCTGACGACGACTTCGCGACCGGTGAAGGTCCGGAGGTGAGCGGGCCCGCGTTGTCCCTGCTCCTGGCCGTCTCCGGCCGGCGGGTGGCTCTGGACGACCTCTGCGGACCGGGAGTCGTGGTGCTGGCCGCGGCGGTCTGACGGCCTGCCGTTCTGCGTGATCTCGTCGTCGCGTTCGCCGATCGCCTCGCGGCCTGCGCCCGCCGGGCCTGACGCCGGTCGGCTTCCGGGCGCCCGGCCCTTCCGCAGGAGGGCGCCGCTTCCCCGTGTGCCGGGCTCAGGGCCGCGGCCAGGGGCGGCCGCCGAGGCGTTCGATGTCGGAGTTGAAGCGCCGTAGATAGCCGGCGAAGGCGGAGATGTCCTCGTCGGGCCAGTCGGCCATGACGCGTTCCAGGGAGCTGACCATGCCCTCGCGTTCCGTGTCGAGGGTCCTCGCGCCCTCCTCGGTGATGCGGAACTTGCGGGCCATGCCTCCGTCGGGGTCGGGGATGCGCTCCACGAAGCCCTCGCGCAGGACCGCGGCGGTCTGCCGGTTGAGGGTCGAGACGTCGAGGTCGAAGGCCTCGCTGAGCTCACCGACCGACATGGGGCCCTGGACGCGGATGCGGCTGAGCAGGACGTAGGCGCTGCGCTCCAGGAGGCCGTCCTTGCGGCGTCCCTTTCTGTGGGTCAGCAGGCCGTGGCGGCTGAGCAGCATCTGCTCGTACTCGACCTCTTGCGTCGCCCTGTCCATGCGCGGGCACCTCCTGCTTCCTGCCGGGCCGGGCCGGTGTGTCGTCGTGCCGTCGTGAGGGCCGTGACGGGGGCCGTGACGAGGGCCGTCCGTGCGTGGTGACTTCATCGTAAGTTTACGAGAAAGTGCATGGACCACAAGATGTGCATGATGCAATAGAAATGTACGATGCCAAAGTCTCCCATCGAACAGATAGCCGAGGACCCACGTCATGGACGCCCCCAAGCCCACAGCACGCCCAGGCGGTGTGATCACGACGCTGGCACTCGCCGGCACCGTCGCGGCGGTCATGCAGACGCTGGTGACGCCGCTCATCGCGGAGCTGCCGCGGATCCTGGACACCTCGTCCTCGAACGCGGCCTGGGTGGTCACCGTCACCCTCCTGGTCGCCGGTGTGTGCGTGCCGGTGACCGGCCGGCTCGGCGACCTCCTCGGCAAGCGCCGGATGCTGCTGGCCTGTGCGGTCCCGCTCGTCGTCGGCTCCGTCGTGTGTGCGCTGGCCTCCTCCGTGGTCCCGATGATCGTCGGGCGCGGCCTCCAGGGCATGGGCATGGGCATGGTGCCGCTGGGTATCGCGCTGCTGCGTGACGTGGTCCCCGCCGAGAAGCTCAGCGGCTCGATCGCTCTCGTCAGCGCCTCCATGGGCATCGGCGGCGCACTCGGTCTGCCGATCTCCGCCGCTGTCGCCGAATACACCAGCTGGCGCGTGCTGTTCTGGGGTTCCGCCGTCCTCGCGCTGGTGATCGCCGTACTCATCCGGGCCTTCGTCCCCGACGTCCCGGCCGGTGCCAAGGGGCAGCGCTTCGACGCTCCCGGCGCGATCGGGCTCGCCATCGGCCTGGTGTCGCTCCTGCTGGCGATCTCCAAGGGTGCCGACTGGGGCTGGGGTTCGGGCACCACGCTGGGCCTCTTCGCCGTGGCGGTCGTGGCCCTCGGCTCCTGGGGGTACTACGAGCTGCGCACCCGCGACCCGCTGGTCGACCTGCGCACCACCGCGCGCCCGCGCGTCCTGCTGACCAACGTCTCGTCGATCCTGGTCGGCGTCGGCATGTACTCCTTCATGCTGATCGCGCCGCAGCTGCTCCAGTTCCCCGAGGCCACGGGGTACGGACTCGGGCAGTCGATGCTGGCCGCGGGCCTCTGGATGGCTCCCGGCGGCGTGATGATGATGATCGTCTCGCCGCTCGGCGGGAAGCTGATCAACGCGCGCGGCCCCAAGATCGCTCTTGTCCTCGGCGCGCTCGTCATCTCCCTCGGCTACGGCATCTCCCTGTTCCTCATGGGCTCCGCCTGGGGCCTGATGGTCGTCGGCATCGTCATCAACAGCGGCGTGGGTCTCGCCTACGGCGCGATGCCCGCCCTGATCATGAGCTCGGTCCCGCTCTCGGAGACCGCGGCCGCGAACGGCTTCAACACCCTGATGCGTTCGCTGGGCACCACCATCGGCTCGGCCGTCATCGGTGTGGTGCTGGCGCAGATGACCATGAACCTCGGCGGCTACTCGCTCGCCTCCGAGGGCGGCTTCCGCGTCGGTCTGATGATCGGCTGTGGCGTCGCCCTCGTCGCCGCCGCCGTGGCCGCCTTCATCCCGGGACTCGTCCGTCCCGCCGCGGACGGCGACAGGACCGGCCCCGCCACGGCAGGCAAGGTGACGGTCGAAGCCTGACCGCGACCAACGGGCACGACCCGTGCGACACCAGCAGCGCCCCGACCGGACGGACCGGCCGGGGCGCTCCCGTGTCCGGGCGCCGGAACTTTCTCATGCACGGGCATTGACCGTGGCTGTGGGCCGACTTACGTTCTTCGCGTTGCCCTTCGTATGTCATATATGAGACGCGATATGAGAGCCGAGCGCCGTATGCAGCCAGCCCCGAGCCCTCTCCCCTGCTGCCCCGGGCGCCGCGGGAGACGCTGATCGGCCCGTTCGCCGATGAGCGGAAGGGGTCGTGTCACCCGGCCTCCGTCACGGGACGTGGCGGGGCGGGGTGGCGATCGGACAGGCAGCACCGCCCCGCCCTCCCCGGCTCCGCAGGACGCCGGACTCCCGCGCCCCCGAAGACCCCCGACCGCACGGCTTCACACGACGACGCACCCCGTTGCCCGGCGCCTGCCGGTGAGCACTCAGAGAAGAGAGCCGACCATGATCAAGTCCCGCAACAGCCGTCTCGCCGCCGCGATATCGCTGGTCTCGGCCCTGGCCCTCACCGCCACCGCCTGCGGTGACGACGGCAGCGCCTCCACCGGCGCGAAGGGCGCCGAGGGCTCCGGCACCGGGAAGATCGTTTTCTGGGACGAGAACGGCGGTGTCCGTACGGCGATCTGGAAGGAGATCATCGCCGACTTCGAGAAGGCCAACCCGGACGTCGAGGTGCAGTACGTGGGCATCGCCTCGACCGAGGCACAGTCCAAGTACGACACGGCCATCCAGGGCGGCGGTCTGCCGGACGTCGGCGGTGTGGGTGCCGCGATGGTCGCCGGGATCACCGCCCAGGACGCGCTCGAGCCGCTGGACGACCGGATCGGGTCGAGCTCACTCAAGGGCAAGCTCAACGAGGCGATGGTCGAGAACGTGAGGAGCGCCGCCGGCCGGGACGAGACGTACACGGTGCCGATCTCCGCCACCAACGGCGTCCTCTACTACCGTACGGACCTGTTCGAGAAGGCCGGACTGGGCGAGCCGAACACGTGGGACGAGTTCTACGCGGCCGCGGCGAAGCTGACGGACAAGAAGAAGAACCAGTTCGGCTACACCATCCGCGGCGGCCCGGGCTCCATCGCCCAGGCGCTGGACTCGATGTACGGGCAGTCGGGCATCGAGTCCTTCTGGGACGCAGCCGAGACGAAGACCACGGTCAACGACCCCAAGAACGTCGCGGCGCTGGAGAAGTACGTCGGTCTGTACAAGAAGGCCACCCCGGAGGCCGACCTCAACAACGACTTCACCAAGATGGTCGCGCAGTTCGACTCCGGCGGCATCGCCATGCTCAACCACAACCTGGGCTCCTACCAGGACCACGTGAGCTCGCTCGGCGTCGACAAGTTCCGAGGCATCCCGCAGCCCGAACTGGCCGACGGCACCCGGGTGATGGTCTCCAACCCGGTCTCCGGCCTCGGTCTGCTCAAGTCGTCCGAGAACAAGGCCGCGGCCTGGAAGTTCATCGAGTTCGCGGCCTCCCACGCCTCGAACTCCAAGTTCAGCGAGTCCGCGGGCCTGATCCCGGCCAACAAGGAAGCCGCCGAGGACCCCTGGCTCGACAAGGCCGAGACCACCAAGCTCGGTGCCGAGGCGCTGTTCTCCGGCAACACCAAGATCGTCCAGCTCCCCTACTACCTGCCGGACTGGAACACCCTGTCCAAGGCCGACAGCGAGTCGGGCTTCCAGAAGGTGCTGCTCGGGAAGATGAGCGCCGAGGACTTCCTGGACACGTTCGCCGAGGACCTCGACGCGGCCCAGGCGGAGTGGAAGGAACAGCAGGGCTGACGAACCGCCGGGGGCCCCGCCGGAGGGGAGGGGACCGGCGGCGCCGGTCCACGCGTCCCGGGGGCCTGACTCCGGGCGCGCCCCGACGGGCCCCCGGCGGCCGGGTACCGCCCGGTCAGTCCAGGCCCTCTTCCCGCAGCTCGTACATCAGGAGGAACGTCCGGTAGGTCTCCGCGGACACGTCCAGGCAGATGTCCGGCCGGTTGGTCCACGTCGACGTGTTGTCGAGGGCCCTGCGGCAGGCCAGCTCCGTCTCCGCCTGGGACGGGATGTTCGAGATGAACGCGGTGATCAGCAGGACCACTGCGAGGACGACCACACCGATACGGATGCGCATGGCCTTCCAACGACCGTGCGGCCGTACCGGTCACCCGAAGCCGGTCATCAGGGGCGGATCGCGGGTCGTCCGGTCATTCGGCGTCGTCGGTGAACGGCGGCAGGTCGGGCTCGATGAACAGGTTGGCGTACTGCGGAGTGGGACGCGGAGCCGCGGTACCCATGTCGGCGGTGACGATCGCGGACGGGCCGTCGGTGTGCCGCTGGATCGTGCGGACAGACATGTCGGTCATCTCAGGTGTCCTGTACGTAGGTGTGTGGTGAGAGCCCCGTGACCGAGCCTCTGGATGCCGGACTGGTCCCGACCGGTACGGCTACGAGGTGCCGCCGCCGGTGTCGCGCCGTTCCGGGGGCGTCCGGATCATCGTGCGGCGCGTTGCAGAACTGTGCATGCAGACTGTAACCCTCCCGGCACGGCTTTCCCTCGGAATTGCGGGGCCCGGCGTGACGGTCAGTGCGGTGGTGCGGGCTCGATGTTCTGGTTTGCGTGGAAGAGGTTGTGCGGGTCGTAGGTCCGCTTGGTCTCCGCGAGCCGGTCGTAGTGTCCCCGGTAGGTTGCCCGGACCCGGTCCTGGGACTCGTCGGTGCCGATGAAGTTCACGTATCCGCCGCCCATGGAGTGCGGGTGCAGCGCCTCCCAGTAGCCGACCGCCCACTCCCGCAGCGCCGCCGCGTTGGCTGGGTCGGGGTCGATGCCGGCGATGACTCCGGACCAGACGGCGTCGCGGTAGGCCCAGGCGGTGTCGTCGGGCCCGACCCGGGCGGCGGCGCCGTCGACCGGATACATGTGCATGGTCGACAGGCCGGTGGGGAGCTTCTCGGCGAAGGCGGCGTGCACGTCGGCCGCGTCGTCCGTGATCCGGTCGAAGAAGTCCCCGCGCCAGTACCACTGGAGCCCGGCCGGCATCAGCGCGTCGAACATGCTCTGCAGGGCCGGGTAGGGCATGGGTGTCGTGAAGTGGAAGGCGGGCGGACCCGGTTCGCCGACCACGGCGAGGGTCTCAGTCAGGGATTCCGGGTCCGCGGTCGAGGACCAGACGACACCGCACATCTTCCGCCCGTGGATCTCCTCGGGGAAGGGCGGGCCGGGCGGGACGGTCAGCGAGGCGAAGAAGCCGTACAGGTCGTCCGGGGCCTGCGGCAGGAAGTCGCGGTACCAGCGCATGACGTCGTGGAAGAGTTCCAGGGGCCACAGGGTGATCGCGACCCCCACCGTGTCCACGGGATGCAGCTCGAAGTCGAACGACGTGACGACGCCGAAGTTCCCGCCGCCGCCGCGCAGGGCCCAGAACAGATCGGCGTGCTCGCTCGGGTTCGTGGAGACGAAGCTGCCGTCGGCCAGGACCACGTCCGCGGAGACCAGATTGTCCACCGACAGGCCGTACTTGCGGGTGAGATATCCGTGTCCGCCGCCGAGGGTGAGACCGCCGATACCGGTCGTGGACATGATCCCCGCCGGTGTGGCGAGGCCGAACGCGTGCGTGGCGTGGTCGAAGTCCCCCAGCGTCGCCCCACCGTCAGCCTGGGCGGTCTGCGTGGCCGGGTCGACCCGCACGCCGTTCATGGGGGACAGGTCGAGCGTGACGGCGCCGTCGGAGAGGCCGAGACCCGGACCGCTGTGTCCGCCGCCCCGGACGGCCACGTCCAGGCCGTGCTCGCGGACGAAGTCGACCGCCGCCATGACGTCCGCAGTGTCGCGGCACTTGACCACCGCGGCCGGCTTCTTGTCGATCATGCCGTTGTAGACCGTACGGGCCTGCCCGTACTCGTGGTCGTCCGGGCCGATGACCGGACCGCGCAGAGCGGTCCTCATCGTCTCCAGCAGGGCGCCGTCCATGATCGTCTCCTAGCGCGCATGCGCTCGGCCTCCCCTGGCGCCATCGCAGCGGGTGGGCCAGCCGACACCGGCATCCCGGGATGCCGCGCAGACGGGACCGAACACCGAAAGCCTTGTCCCTCCAGCGTCCCGCCGCTCCGGAGACCGCGCAATCGCAGAGGGCGGTGCCGTGCCCAGGACCGGCCAGGGGCCAGAGGCACCGCACGGGGTCACGCCTGTGGTGCGGCCGCGGTGTTCCCCACGGGGGACGTGGACTCCGGCTCCGAGGCGTTGTCGGGCGCACCGAGGACCCTCTGAGTACGACACTGCGCCTGGCAACTGTGCTGTGAGCGGCCTGCGTTGGCGTATCGCGCCGCCGCCGAGGGGGATGGTGCCGACGCGTGGAGGTGCGGGGCGGTGGCATAAGTGGTCGGAGCACCCTCCGGAATGGGCTAGAGTTGCAATCACAACGACGCGGGGTGGAGCAGCTCGGTAGCTCGCTGGGCTCATAACCCAGAGGTCGCAGGTTCAAATCCTGTCCCCGCTACTGAAAGACAGAGGCCCGGATCCTTTCGAGGATCCGGGCCTCTGTCGTATGCCCGTCGCCGGGGCCTGACCTCGACGTCACGTGAGGACCAGTCGTTTCTTGGAGGGAGTGGTCCGTCCAGGAGGCCGCCGTTCCCCTCGCGTAGCCGCACGGGTGTCGACGGTTACCGGCACAGGATCGTCCCGGTGCGGATCGGTGCGGACCGGTGCGGACCGATCCGCGCAGGAGCGGGGAGGGGAGGAACCGATGGCCGAGGAAGTGCTCGACGGCTTCGACCACACGGCGCACGAGCAGGAGGTCGCCGAGCGCTGGGGCCGGGAGGCGTACGAGCGGAGCGGCCGGTGGTGGAGCGGGCTGAGCGAGGCGGAGCGCGTCCGCTTCCGGGGTGTGCACGACGCCGTCGCCCGGGACTACGGGCGGGCCCGAGCTGCCGGCCTGGAGGCCGGCAGCGAGCAGGCGCAGGACATCGCGCGGCGGCACTGCGCATGGCTGTCGGTGACCGTGGAGACCACCCGCGCGTATGTGACAGGCCTCGGGGCGATGTACGTCGCCGATACCCGCTTCGGCAGGAACTACGATCGCTACGGAGACGGAACCGCCGTCTTCGTACGGGATGCACTGACGATCTACGCGCAGCACCGGCTCTCCGACTGACCTCCGGAGCGCGGGGCTACGGCGCGCTCCTCCCTTTGGCCGATGACGAGTCGCCGCTCGGCGCGGCTCCGGCCAACGTGGATGGGGCGCGGTACCGTCCGCAGCCGTGGGTGGACCGGGCAGGAGTGCACAGGTGGGGAAGCGGGACGGCGGACGGCGAAGGAGCGCTGCCGGGAACGCCCGTTCCCGGCGTTTCGTGCGTGTGCTGCCCGCTCTGATGATCTGTGCCGGTGTGGTCTTCGACCTCGTGACGCCGCCGGAAGTCACGGCTGTTCCGCTCTTCGCCGCCGCCCCGCTGATCGCCGCGCCCTTCTTCTCACCGGCCGGGACCGTCCGGGTCGGGGTGGTCGCGGTCCTCCTCGTCCTCGCCATCCGGATCTCGGACGGCGTGCTTGCCAAGGTCGTGCCGGTCACCGACCTGCTCACCCTGATCACCGTCGCCGCGCTCTCCCTCGTCATCAACAGCGTCGTGCGCCGCGGGAACGAGCAGTTGGCCTCGGCCAGGGTCATCGCGGAGACGGCGATGCGCGCGGTGCTCCCGACGCCGGACGACCGGATCGGCGGTCTGCTGGTCGCGGCGCGGTACGAGGCGGCCCAGGCGGACGAGTTCGTCGGCGGCGACCTCTTCGCCGTCGCGGACACGCCCCACGGGGTGCGTCTGGTCGTCGGGGACGTACGGGGCAAGGGACTGGACGCGGTGGGGGCGGTGGCGGTCGTCATCGGGGCGTTCCGGGAGGCCGCCGAGCAGGAGATGTCGTTGGAGGGGGTGGCCCAGCGGCTGGAACGTGCGCTGGCCCGTGAGGGGTCGCGCCGGGGCGGCTTCGACTCGATGGAGGGGTTCGTCACCGCTGTTCTCGCGGAGATCCCGGTCGGTTCCGACGTGCTGCGGGTCGTCAACCGCGGCCACCCCGAGCCGCTCGTGCTGCACGCGGACGGGGCGCTGGAGGTACTGGCGCCGACGGTACCGGCCCTGCCGCTCGGGATGGGGCTGGGCGCCCTGCCCGACCGGTCGGACGAGTGGACGCTGCCGGCGGGGGCGATGTTCCTGGCGTTCACCGACGGGCTCTCCGAGGCGCGGGACGCGGAGGGCGTCTTCTACGACCCGGCGGCCCGGCTGAGCGGCAGGCTCTTCCCGGGGCCCGAGGAACTGCTGTCCGCGCTGACCGACGACGTACGGCTGCACACCGGGGGCCGGTCGACGGACGACCTGGCGCTGCTCGCGATCGGCCGTCCCGCACGGGGGCAGCAGGAGCGGCGGACGACGGTGAAGATCGTGCGACGGGACAGTGAATGACCCGTCGCGACCGTCGGTAGTCGAAGGACCCCGCTCCGCATAACATGTGACGCAACGTCAGAAACTGATGGCTGGCCAAAGGGTGCTCAGGTCGCCCGTTTGCGCCCGATTGCACCCTGAAAGTCCAGGCCAAGGTCGTGAACGATCTGTTGGAACGGCTTGGAATCGGAGCTGGGTGTCTATTAACGTTCGATAACGCAGCGCGGTTGTACCTGTCGTCGCAAGAGGCGGCACCGTGCGCAGCGCCGAATTCCGCAAGGGAACCGGGGAACCACCTACATGGGGTGAATCGGACACCTGTGTCTCGCGAGAGACGAAGGGGTCCGTAGGAGACCTTCCTGCTCCGAACCCGTCAGCTAACCCGGTAGGCGAGAAGGAAGGAAAGGAGTGCGCCCACGTGGCGTCGAATCAGCCTGCCCCCGAGGCACCGTCATCCTTCAGGACCGACAGCTTCGGTGATGAGGGCAGGACTTGGGAGGAATGGAACCCCACCGAGGAGTCCATTCGCCCCGTACGCGGCCGGCACCGCGTAGCCAAGCAGCGCGGCCTCGCCCGTAGCTCCACCGTCCTCGGCGTCGGCGTCATCGCGGCCGTCGGTGCGGGTGGTATGGCCACCGCGCAGAGCAAGCCGCCGGTCTCCATCTCTCTCCCCGATTCCATCGCGGACAACCTTCCCGATGCCAAGTCCCTGCCCGGCGTGGGCGCGTTCATGTCCGGCGACTCCGACTCGGACCACGAGACGGTTGCCGCGTCCTCCCCGCTCACCACGGCTGGGATCACCGCCGCCGAGGCGGAGCAGGGCAGCACGGACGCCGGCGAGGCGCTGCGCGCCCGCATCCTCCAGCAGGCCGAGCAGCAGCAGGCCGGGGCCGAGGCCGAGGCCAGGGCCGCGCAGGAGAAGGCGGCTGTCGAAGCGGCAGCGGCCCAGGCGGCGGAGAAGCAGAGCCAGGCCGAAGCCGATGCCGCCGCGAAGAAGAAGGCGGCGGAAGAGGCGGCGAAGAAGAAGGCGGAGGCCGAGCGTCTCGCCAAGCTCGCCGCCAGCTACGCCGTCCCGACCTCCTCCTACTACATCAGCTCGTCCTTCGGCCAGGCCGGTTCGATGTGGTCCTCCGGCCACCACACCGGGCTGGACTTCGCGGCGCCGACCGGCACCCCGGTGAAGGCCGTTCACAGCGGCACGGTGAAGTCGGCCGGCTACTCCGGGTCGTACGGCTACCGCACGGTCCTGGAACTCGACGACGGCACCGAGGTCTGGTACTGCCACCAGTCCTCGATGGACGTGAGCGCCGGTCAGAAGGTGACCACCGGCCAGACCATCGGCCGCGTCGGCGCGACCGGCAACGTGACCGGGGCGCACCTGCACCTGGAGATCCACACCGCGGACGGCACGGGCATCGACCCCATGAGCTGGCTCCGCGGCAAGGGCCTCACGATCTGAGGTCCCGGGTCTTCCGTCCGCACCGGAAAGGTCCGGGCGGAAGACCCCGCTGCCGGTATTCGGCGCACCCGAACCCCGGCGGCCCTGACGCACGACCCCCCGACGCCAGGGCCGCCGGTCTGTCCGGGACCGTGGCCCCGGGCTCCGGTGGTGCCGGGCCCCCGGAGTGGCCGGCAGAAAACCGGAATAGTCGACTCAGCGGACGGGTTGTCCCTGGGTATGACATCTCTGCGCCCGCTCGGTTCCTCGAGCCTTCAGGTCTTCCCTCTCGCTCTCGGCGGCAACGTCTTCGGCTGGACGGCCGACGAGGACCGGACCTTCGCCGTCCTTGACGCGTACGTGGCGGCCGGCGGCAACTTCGTCGACACCGCCGACTCCTACTCCGCCTGGATCCCGGGCAACGAGGGCGGTGAGTCGGAGACCCTCATCGGTAAGTGGCTGGCGGCCCGCTCCCGACGCGACGACGTCGTCATCGCCACCAAGGTCGGCGCCCACCCCGCGTACAAGGGGCTCTCGCCCACCACGATCAAGGAAGCGGCCGAAGCGTCGCTGCGCCGGCTCGGCACCGACCACATCGACCTCTACTACACCCACTTCGACGACGAGAGCGTCCCCGTCGAGGAGATCGTGACCGCGCTGGACCAACTGGTGAAGGCCGGCACCGTGCGGGAGATCGCCGCCTCCAACATCAGCCCCGAGCGCCTCCAGGCATCTCTGGACTTCTCCGAGCGCGAGGGCCTGGCCCGGTACGTCGCACTGCAGCCGCACTACAACCTCGTCTCGCGAGACACCTACGAGGGAGCGCTCCAGGACACGGCGGCCGGTGCCGGTCTCGCAGCCGTCCCGTACTTCGCCCTCGCCTCCGGCTTCCTCACCGGCAAATACCGTCCGGGGACCTCGGTCGAGAGCGCGCGGGCCGAGGGCGCCGGCAAGCACCTGGAGACCGAGCGCGGCCGCGGCGTGCTCACGGCGCTCGACAGGATCGCCCAGGAGCACGACGCCGAGATCGCCACGGTCGCCCTGGCCTGGCTGGCCTCCCGGCCGACCGTGACCGCCCCGATCGCCTCCGCGCGTACGGTCGAACAGCTTCCCGCGCTGGTGGCGGTGGCCGACCTCCGCCTGACCGAGCAGGAGCTGACCGAGCTGACCGAGGCGTCCGCCTGACCGGGCAGGAGCCGGTTGAGTCGACCGGGGCGTCCGCCCGGCGGCGCTCTACGCGGGCGGTGTCCGGTGCCCGCCGTCCTCCATGTACGGGTTGTGGCCGCCGTAGTGCCGGTGCGGTGCGGGGAGCTGCTGCTGGGGCGGGCCGCCGTGGGAGAACTGACGGGGGAACGGGGGCGGCACGGGCGGCCGGGGGGCGCGCAGCCGGCCCGTCGCGTGGGCCGCGTACGTCAGGGCCGGGCCCGCGACGTCCCGGCGCTGCCAGAGGTGGTGCAGCAACTCCTGCTCGCGCAGGGCGAAGTCCGGGCCGGCACCGTCGTGCCGGGCCCTCCGGCGCAGCATGGCCAGGGACGTCGCGAACGACTCGTACTCCGCGACGGCCCGTGCCGCGGCCCTGCCCCGGGCGCGCTCCGGGTGGCTGTTCCAGTGCCTGGCCATGTCGCGGGCCATGCCCCGCGCCCGCATCGAGGCCAGCGCGAGAGGCTCGGCGGGGGTGAGCCAACCGGCCGCCGCGTACACCGGGAGCTCCGTGGAGAGCGTGCGCAGTTCCCGCTGACGCGCCCAGATCGCCAGCCAGGTCACCAGGCCGAAGCACGGCACCATGAACGCGCCGTACACCGCGTAGAAGCCGTACGGCCCGAAGGCGGACGATCCGTTCCACAGGGCGTGCATGCCCATGGCGAGGACGAGCCCGAGCAACGGCAGGACGACCCGGCGGACCCGGTGGCGGGACCCGCCGAGCGCCGCGATGCCGAAGCCGATGCCGGAGAGCACCGTGAACAGGGGGTGCGCGAACGGCGACATCACCACGCGTACGAAGAAGGTCCCCGCCGTCACGGAGGCGAGCCCCGTGGTCCCGAGATGCTGGTCCTCGCCGAAGGCATTGCCCAGGTAGAGGATGTTCTCGGTGAACGCGAAGCCCGTCGCGGTGAAGCCGGCGACCACGATGCCGTCGACTATTCCGCCGAACTGCCGTCTGCGGAAGAGGAAGATCAGCAGGACCGCGACGGCCTTCGCGCTCTCCTCGACGACCGGGGCGACGAGGGTGGCCCCGAGGGTGTCGGCGCTCGCCGGATCCGCGGTGGCCGTGGCTATCCAGCGTGTCGCGAAGGAGTTGGCGAGGATCGCCACGAGCGCGGCAGCGCACGCACCCCAGGAGAAGGCGAAGAGCAGATTGCGCCAGGGACCTGGCTCGACCCGGTCGAGCCAGCGGAACGCCGCCATCAGCAGCGGCACGGGCAGGACGGCCAGCCCCAGTCCCACCAGGAAGCCCTCGGTGCCCGTCTGCTGGCGCACCAGGGCCAGGATCACCAGGCCGCAGAGCGCGAGCACCGTGATCACCGCCCCGGCGCGGAACGCCCTGCTGCGCCAGACCATGCCGACGCGGCGGGGCCGGTAACGCCACTGACCCCGCTCCGGTACGGCACCCAGGAACTCGTCGAGCCGTTGCTCCTCGAGAACCGGTACGGCCGGCTGCTGGTGCTGCACGGACCCCTCGGACATTCGACGACCCTAACGAGGACCACCGACACCTGGCCACGTCACGGTGCACGGGAGGCCGGGCGTTGGCTGATCAGCGACGGGTGAACAGCACGTCGTGCACGACATGTCCCTTGTCCAGGCCCTGGCCCTCGAAGCGGGTCAGGGGCCGGAAGGCGGGCCGGGGCGCGTAGCCGCCGTCCGCCCGGGTGTTCTCGAACAGCGGGTGTGCCGTCAGGACTTCCAGCATCTGCTCCGCGTACGGCTCCCAGTCCGTCGCGCAGTGGACGACCGCGCCCGGCTTCAACCGCCGTGCCACCAGGTCGAGGAACTCCGGCTGGATCAGCCGTCGCTTGTGATGCCGCTTCTTGGGCCACGGGTCGGGGAAGAAGACCCGGAGCCCGTCCAGCGCGTCCGGCTCCAGCATCTCGCGAAGCAGGATGATCGCGTCGCCGTTGGCGACACGGACGTTGGTCAGCCCCGCCCGCTCCGCGAGCCCCAGCAGATTGCCCTGGCCGGGGGTGTGCACGTCGACGGCCAGGATTCCGGTGACCGGGTCGTCGGCCGCCATCTGCGCGGTCGCCTCGCCCATGCCGAAGCCGATCTCCAGGACCACCGGGAGGCCGTCGAACAGCGTGGGGAGATCGAGGACGCTGCGGCCGTCGATGTCCAGGCCCCACGTGGGCCACAGACGCTGGAGGGCATCCTCCTGGCCGGTGGTCACCCGGCTGCGGCGCGGCTGGAAGCTGCGGATCCGGCGCTCGTGGTGCGAGCCCGCCGGGTCGGCCGCCGGACCGCCGGGGAAGCGGGGCTCCTGGCGCAGTCTCCGCTGGCGCTCGAACGACGCTGCACGCCGCGCCTCCGCGTCCCGGTCCGCGTCGTCCCGGTCCGCGTCCGGGGCGGTGGCGGGTGCGGTCCCGGGCGGGGCGCCGGGCGTCTCCGGGGCGGGGCCGGGCGTCTCTGGGGTGGGGTTCACAGGTTCAGACACAATGACCCGATTCTACGGCGGGAGGCGTCCATCCCGTCGCGCGAGCCCGCAGCAGTGCCCGTCGCGCCACCTCCCTCCCGATGGGCAGTGAGGCGGTGGCCGCGGGGGACGGGGCGTTCAGCACGTGCACGGTGTGCGGGGCGTCCCGGATCAGGAAGTCGTCCACCAGCGTGCCGTCCCGCAGGACCGCCTGCGCCCTGACCCCGGCCGGGGAGGGCCGCAGATCGTCCTCCGTCACCTCCGGCAGCAGCCGCTGGACGGCCCGGGTGAACGCGCTCTTCGACAGTGATCTGTGCAGCTCGCCGGCCCCGTACCGCCAGTGCCGCCGGGCGATGTGCCAGGAACCCGGCCAGGCCAGGGTGGCGGCCAGCTCCCGCGGACGGACGACCGCCCTGCCGTAGCCCTCGCGGGCCAGTGCCGGCACGGCGTTCGGGCCGACGTGCACCGTGCCGTCGAAGCCCCGGGTCAGATGCACCCCGAGGAAGGGGAACGCCGGGTCCGGCACCGGATAGACGAGCCCGCGCACCAGCTCGGGCCTTGCCAGCTCGTAGTACTCCCCGCGGAACGGCACGATGCGCGCCCCCGGGTCGTCACCCGCGAGCAGCGCCACCCGGTCGCTGTGCAGCCCCGCGCAGTTGACCAGTACGCGGGCTCTGACCACCTGGCCGTCGGACGTGCGCACCGCGACGCCCCACGGGCGCCGGTCGACGGCGACGACCTCCGCGCCGTAGCGGATCTGTCCGCCGGAGGCGCTCACCTCGGCGGCGAACCGTACGGTCACCGCGGTGAAGTCGCACACCCCCGTCGTCCCGACCCGGATCGCCGCCACGCCACGCACCCGCGGTTCGTACTCCGAGATCTGGGCGGGTCCGAGCTCCCGGACGGGGAGGCCGTGGGCCCGGCCCCGCTGCACCAGGGCATGCAGCCGGGGCAGCTCGTCCTGGCCGGTGGCGACGATCAGCTTGCCCGTCACCCCGTGGGCGATCCCGTGCTCCGCGCAGAAGTCCACCAGCTCGGCGGCGCCCCGCACCGCGTAGCGTGCCTTGAGCGAGCCGGGTGGGTAGTAGATGCCGCTGTGGATCACCCCGCTGTTGCGCCCGGTCTGGTGCCGCGCCGGGCCCCACTCCTTCTCCAGCACCGTGACCCGGGTGCCCGGTGCGGCGCGCGTCACCGCGTACGCGGTCGACAGACCGACGATTCCGCCACCGATCACCAGCACATCGCAGTCGTACGCCGCGTGCGTCGTCATCACGCCACCTCCCACCCCGATAGTGCACTGACCCACTGACAACGGGCTCAAACCAGGGTCGGCGTGTGCGTGGCGAGATGTTCGCCCCCGGACCCCGCGAAACCGGGACGTACCGGTGACCCCGGCGCTCGCCGGTGGTCCCCGGGCCCGTCGTCCGGATCAGGCGGGGGCGACCAGGAGCGGTCTGGCGCGTTCCCGTAGCTCGGCCACGCGGGGTTCGTCCCCGTACGGCTCCAGGCGGTGCAGGAGGTCGCGTACGTACTCGGTGGTGCGCGCCGAGGAGATGCGGCCCGCCACCTCGACCGCCCGCGTCCCCGCCGCGCAGGCCGCGTCGAGGTTGCCGGACTCCAGTTCGGCGACCGCGGACACGACGAGCCGCAGCCCGTGGGAGCGGACGAACTCGTCGGTGGGTTTCGACAGGGCCTGCTCGGTGAAGCGCCGCACCTGGCGGGGCGCCTTGAGGTCGCGGTAGCACTCGGCGGCGTCGGCGGCGAACCTGTCGTAGGAGTAGAAGCCGAGCCACGCCGGGTCCGAGTCACCGGTCCGGGAGCGCTCCAGCCAGCTCTCCGCGGCCCGGAGCGCGGCCCCCGCGGCCGCTGCGTCGCCGGCCTTGGCGTGGGCGCGGGCCTCCACGAGCCGGAAGAAGCTCATGGTCCGTGCGGTGGCGAGCCCGCGGTTGCGTTCGACCGCGGCCTGCGCGAGGTCCACGCCCTCGTCGGCGAAGCCGCGGTAGGTCGCCTGCAGGGACATCGAGGCCAGGACGTAACCGCCCAGCGGCACGTCCGCGGCGGCCCGGGCCAGGCGCAGCGCCTGGATGTAGTAGCGCTGGGCGGCCTCCTGCTGACCGGTGTCGAAGGCCATCCACCCGGCGAGCCTGGTCAGCTCCGCGGACGCGCCGAAGAGAGCCCGTCCCACCTCGTCGCTGTACGAACCCAGGAGGAGCGGAGCGGCGTCGACCCGTAAGCACTCCGGGACCATGGAGGAACGCCAGTCGCCGCCGCCGTACTTGGAGTCCCAGCGGCGCGCGTCCTGGGCGGCCTCGCGCAGTTTGGTCACGTCGCTGTGGCCGACGCGCAGCAGCGGTCCGTCCAGCGCGCCGGAGCCCGCGGTGTCCGGGCCCGGCTGGACGGGTACCCCGACCTGTGTCGCGGAGTGAGCCCCCGGTGCGCCGTCGGGGCCGAGGATCGCGGCCTGGGCCGCGGTCGGGTCCCGCGCGACCGACGGATCCGCGGGCGTTATGAGCCAGCGTGACGCGGGGGTCGCATAGGCGCTCACCGCGAAGGAACCCGCCAGCGACTGCCAGATCCCGCCGCCGCCCCGGCGGCCCGCGAGATCCAGCCGGTACAGATCCGTCGCCGACCGCACCGCCTCGGCCACGTCGCGGGGGAAGGCCAGACCGACCTCGGGCGCCGGATCGGCGTCGGCGAGCCCGATCTCGTGCAGCGGGACGGGACGGCCGAGTTTGGCCCCTATCGCCGCCGCGATGAGATGCGGCGCCGCGCCCTGCGGCACCATGCCCTTCGCGACCCACCGGGCCACTGACGTCTTGTCGTAACGAAGGGTCAGACCGCGCTGCGCACCGAGGTCGTTGACCCGCCGGGCCAGCCCGGCGTTGCTGATTCCCGCGAGGGCGAGAACCGTGCCGAGCTTCTCGTTCGGCCCGCGTTGTTCCCTGGACATGCGTCACCCCTCGACACACAGACGGCCGCCGCGTCACCGTCAGGCGCGCGGCATTCGTACCGTGTTCTCCCCAGGTCCGGTCCCGGGCACTCCGGCCGCACACGCATTTGGCCAGGCCCCGTGGAATATGCCGCCCTGCTGAGAACATCGGTAAACCCAGCGTAGTTCGCCGCATCCCCACCGTTAAGGGGCAGACCTCCGTATGGCGGGAATGTTGTCCGTGCGGTGCGGAGCGTGGAAGCCGTGCTCCTGACGTGTGGCCGTGCGCCCGGCCGTGCGCTCTGGCCCGACCGGTGCGGCAAGCGCTTCGATGGGCCCTGCGTGGGTCGGCCCGCCGAACTGGACTCGGTGGGCTGGGGGAGACCGCCGCCCCAATCCCCGCGGGCGGCGAACCGGTCCGGGAGGTGACGAACACTTCCCGGACCGTGCGCCGCACGGGCGGGGTTCGGAGACGGCGACGTGTGGTCCGGCGCACCGGGGGGATGCGCCGGCCCGCACGTCGCCGCACTTCGGTGGTTCCGGTCGGGGCCCTTGTGGTCCTGCCGGAGTCCCCGCCCACCGCTTCGGACCGGGGCGCGCGGGGGCTGCGCCGCTGAGTTGCCGCGGACGAAACGCGCGGTTCCGCAGCGAGCCGAGAATGGCTGAATAGCGCCGGTCGGACAGGGGTGTTGAGCAGCCGCCCGGCTATGGCCTGATTGCGCCTGTTCCGTGGCCCGGCCGGTCCGGGGGCCGCCGACGACGCCGGCTGCCACAACTCCCGGCTGATCCAATTCCGTTGTGAGGGCACCCCGGAGCCGTGGCCAGGCTTTTGCCAGGGGCGCATGCGCATCCGGTGTGCGCCGCCCGTACCCCCTCCCGGGCGCCGTTGTCGTGGCAGCATGTCCCGCAACGGCGTTCCCGTGTCCTGGTACGCCGGTTCGTCCACAGCCTGTGGAGGCGGCGATGCGTTGGTTGGTGGGGTGGAGCAGTATCGCCGCGAGCTTCGGCACCGTGGGTGCCGTCGGCCACCGGAGCGAGGGGCGCACCGTCCAACCGGTGGGGTCCCAACTCCTTTGGGGTGACCCGGATCCGCTGTGGGCCGTCGGCGACTGGCGCCCCGACGAGATCCGCGTCATCACGGTCGCCACCCCCGTGGGAGCGCCGGTCACCCGCCTCGCCGTCCTCGGCTGCTGCGGGGCCACCGACGAACAGCTCCGCGTGGGGCTGCTGGCCGCCCGAGGCGGAGCGCTGCGCCATCTCACCGCCTGGTCCGGCAGTTACACGGCCGTCGTGCAGATCGGCCGTCGCATCACCGTCGCCGGAGACCTCGCCGGAGCGCGGCCCGTCTTCCACACGCCCTGGGCCAACGGCACCGCCTACGCCACCGCCGCCCTCCCGCTCGCCGACCTCATCGAGGCGCAGCTGGACATCGGCCACCTCGCCGCGCTGCTGGCCTGCCCCGAGACCCCGGAGGCGCTGGGCGACGGCACACCGTACGCGGGGGTGAAGCGGATCCCGCCCGGCCACGCGCTGATCCTCCGGGAGGGCTCGCGAGAGATCACCGGGTACGAGGCGGTGGCCTCGCTCGCCGTGGCGGCCGCACAGACCGACCCGGTGAGCGCCGTCGAAGGCGTACGGGACGCGCTCGTCGAGGCCGTACGCGCACGGCTCACAGCCCCGCGGCACGCCCCCGAGACCCTGCCCCCCGACCCCGGACCCGTCCCCGGCATGGGGCCCGCCGAACGCCGCGCGGCCCGTGGGGCGCCCGTCCCCGGCATCGGATCGGACCTCTCCGGTGGCAGCGCCTCCGCCACCCTGGCGCTGCTGGCGGCGGGACTGCCCGGGCTGCCGGGCACCGTGCTGGGCCACGGCACGGGGGCGGGCGAACGGCTCCTTGCCGTCACCTTCAACGACCTCTCCGTACAGGGCGCCTCGGCGCACGGCCTCTCGGCGCAGGACCGCGAGGACGAGCTGGAGCGTGCCCGGGCGATCGCGGCCGATCCCCGACTGCACCACGTGGTCGTGGCGGCGGGTGATGAAGCCCTCCCGTACGCGTCACTGGAGAGCGGCCCGCTCACCGACGAACCCGCCCCCTCCCTCGTCGTCGCCGAGCGCCACCGCCGCCGGCTGGCCGCGGGCAGCGCGGACCACTTCGTCGGACACGGCGCCCGTCAGGTCCTGGACGCGCACCCCGCACGGCTGGCCGACCTCCTCATGGACCGGCGCAGACGCCACCTCCTGCGGCCCGTCGCCGCGCTCGCCAGGGCCGAAGGGCCCTCCACGCACTCCCTGTTCGTCCCGCTGGCCGTCTACCGGGCCGCCCGCAGACTGGCCCGTACGTCGTACCGCACCGGCCTCGAGACGGCGGCGTCCCTGCTGCCCGAGGCCAATCGTGACGCCCCCGGCCTCGACACCCCGGCCGACGCCTCGCTCGCCTCCCTCGCCTGGTCACGGCCCGGTCCGGCCGCCCGCTGGCTCACGGGGGAGGCGCTCGCGGAAGTATCGGTTCGTCTCCAGGAGGCGGCGATCCGGCCCGCATCGGTCCAGCGCCCCGGGGAGGCCAGGGCCCGCGCCGCGCTGGCCCGGCACGCGGCCGACCAGCGGATCCTGGAACAGGCCTCCGAGATCCGCAGCCAGCGGCTGCACGCCCCCTACCTCGACAACCAGGTCGTACGCGCCGCCCGCGCACTCCCGGAGTCTCTCCGGGTCCAGCCGGGTGCCCGGGCCGCGATCCTGCGCCGGGTCCTCGCGGGCGCCGGCATCCACGACCTGCCGCCGGGCTGGGGCACCCCGTCCCAGGCCACCTCGACCGCGGCCGGACGGATCGGACTGCGTACCGCCCTTCCCGACCTGATCGCGCTTTTCGACGCCCCGCTGCTCGCCGACGCGGGCCTGATCGAGGCCCGCGTCGTACGCAAGGCGCTGCGTGCGGCGTCCGAGGGCGAACCCCTCCCGCTGGACGGCCTCGCCGAGCTGGCGTCCACGGAACTCTGGCTCCGCCGGCTGGTCACCCGCCGAGGCACCTGCTGGACCGGCACGGCGGCCCCACGGCAGCGCGCGGTGGCCGGCGGCGTCGTCCCGGCCCGCCGCACCCTGCAGGCATAGGCACCCGCGGCGGCGCGGGCTGCCCCCTGTCCTCGTACGGTCGTACACCTCCAGGTGGGCACCGGCCTCCTGGGACCGGCCTCCTGGGAACGGTGCCGCAGGGCCGCTCAGCGGCAACTGATCTGCGAGTGCGCCCAGTCGGCCAGCGCGACCCCGCCGAGCTGTCCCCACGGCTCCACCACGAGCCGGATCGCCTTCCGGCCCTCGATGCCCACGCTCACCGGTACGGCGGGCTCACCACCCCGCACCACCGGGGACCGCCACAGCCGCGCCCCCTCCCCGTCGTACACCGAGAAACGCACGGCGCCGAGCCCCAGGGTCAGGTCGTCGACCCCCGCCATCGCCTCGTAGCGGGTGCACGTCCGGTTGAGCCGGACGGTGACCGACGAGCTGGAGGGGGCGGTCACGCCGTGGTCGTACGTCGTGGCGGCGATCGACAGCCCCCGGCGCTGCCAGAACACGCCGGTGCTGCTGCCGAGCAACACCTCGGGACCGGTGTGGTCACCGGTGACGGAGTACGCGAGCTCGTTCACCTGGTAGACCTCCGGCGCGGGTGCCGGCGGCTCCTTCGGCGCGGGAGGTGCCGGGGTCGGGGTGGGCGTCGGCGCCGGCTCCTCCGGTGGGGGCGGCGTGGGAGTGGGAGTGGGAGTGGCAGTGGGCTCGGGGGCCGGCGCGGGTGGCGGAGCCGACTCCGGGGCGGGTGGTGCTCCGGGCGTGGGCGGGGCCGGCGGCTCGGGCGCCGGTACCGGCTCCGGCCCGGGTGCGGGAGGCGGCGTGGGAGTGGCGGGCGCCGCGGCCGGCGGCTTGGCCACCGGCTCCGGCGCCGGCCGGTCGTCCCCGACCAGGGCCCACACGAGTCCGGCGGCGGCCGCCACAGCCACCGCGGCGGCGATGCCGGCCTTCACCGGGCCTCCGATCCCCTCGGACGCCGCCGCCCCGCCTGCCGCACCTCCCCCGGAGGACGCGCTCCCCGTGGCCGCAGCGGCGGCTCCGGCACCGGCCGCACCCGCCGCGCCACCCGCCACGATGCCGGCGGCCTTGAGCGAATAGCCCGCGGCGAACCAGCCGATGACGGCGATCGGGAGCAGGGCCGGAATGCCGGCGTTCACACGGTCCAGTTCACCGGCGGCGATCCTGCACTTCGCGCATTCGTCCAGGTGCTTGCGCAGCCCGCGCTCGGCCCGGGTGCGCAGACCGCCCCGGGCATGGGCGCCGAGCCGGTCGGCGTACTGCGCGCAGTCGCCCCCGGCCGTCAGTGACTGGCTCACATGGGCCTGCAGATAGGCCTGCTTGAGCCCCTCACGGGCCCGGACGGCCAGGACCGCCGTGGCGTTGGCCGTCAGTCCGAACAGCGGGGCGACCTCGCGCGGTGACTCCTCCTCCACCGCGGTGTGCCACAACACGGCCTGCCAGCGCTCCGGCAGGCTGCGGAACGCCTGCATGGCCATCGACCGGTCCGCCTCGTGCATGGCGAGCACGTCGGCGCCAAGGTCGAGGGTGTCGGCCTCCGACAGCTCGGCGGCGCGAGTGGCCTGCGTGGCGAACACCGCGAAGTCGTCGACGAGATGCTCGCGCTTGGCGCTCCTGGTCCACGCGGCGGCCACATGCCGGACGGCTGTCATGAGATAGGCCCGGACGGCTTCCTCCGGCCCCTTCCCGCCGCGCACGGCCTGCAGCGTCCGGGCGAACACCTCGGCCGTCAGGTCGTCGGCTGTATGGGCGTCCCGGCAACAGGTACGCGCATAGCGGCGCACCGCCGCCGAGTGACGCCGGAAGAGCTCCTCGTACGCCCCGTCGTCCCCCGTGCGCATGCCCTGGATCAACTGCGCGTCCGACGGACCGGGATCGGCGGACCCCGCGCGCCCTTCGCGCTGCAGGGGGACCGCGTACGCGGTGTCGGTCCCTGAGCCGGGATCCGGCTGAGCCCTGTCGTCGGCGGCGGACCTCGCCGGCCAGGGACCGGGCAGCACGGTGCCGCCCCCGTCCGGGGCGTCCGGCCGCGCAGGCTCCGCGGCGCCCTCGGCGGAGCCGCTCGGCCGGTCGGCCCCGGAACGGCCCGACGGCGGCGTCCTGCCCCGGATCAGTGAGGCCGACGGGCCGCCGGCCTCCGTCTCCGTGCCGCTGCCGCCCTTGCCCGCTGCGGCGGCACCCTCGGACGGTTCTTCCTGCTGCGCGTCACCGCTCATCGCGGAAGCCCCCGTAATACACCCTCGGACCCGAATAACCGGGGCAAGAGTGCCACAGGGCGCCGCCGCCACGAACGCCGAGCAGCAGCAACCACTCGTCCGGGGTGTCTTCCTGTGCCCGGGGGGCGTGACCTCGCCCCGACGGGGAAGAAGCATTGCCCCGGGCGCAGGAGCCCGGCCGACGGGAGCCCCCGTCCCACCTGACCGCCGCACCCGGCCGAGGGCTGTGCGTACACGACGGCTGTCCGGCCCGGCACGGCGAACGCGCGGTACGCCCTCGGCATGCGACCTACGCCGGGTGGGCCACGCGGGGCGCGTCTACGCCGGGCGGGAGCGGAGCCCCTCCAGCAGGATGTCCAGCAACCGGGCCGAAGCGGCGGCCTGATGGGCAGGATCAGGAAGAGCCGGCGCCGCCGTGGCGATGACCAGCAGCACATCGGCCACCGTCACATCGCCGCGCAGCTCACCCGACTCACGAGCCCGGCCGACCAGCCTGCCCACGACCTCGAGCAGCTCGGTCACCCCCGGCTCGTCCTCGATCCCGTCCTCTCCCGCGGAATGCGGGCCGGACACCCGGAACCCGGGCTCGCCCACTCCCTGTCTCTGGTGCGGGACGCGCGACTCGCCGCCGGCCGTGCCGGGACCCTCCGACGCGGCCTGCTCGTCCTGCTCCGACCCCACGCGCAGCACCTGCGGCGGGAGCAGCCGCCCCGCGCCGGATGCCACCGAGGTCCGGAGGAAGCGGGAGAGCGCCGCCCAGGGCTCGTCCTCCTGGCCGAGAGCCGTGCGCGCCTGATCGGTCAGCCGCGCCGTCTCCTCCTCCGCTATCCGGCGTACCAGCACGTCCTTGCTCGGGAAACGCCGGTAGACCGTACCGACGCCGACCCGCGCCCGGCGTGCCACGTCCTCCATCGGCGCGCCGTAACCCAACTCCCCGAACACCTCACGCGCGGCGCGCAGGACGTGTTCGAGATTGCGCTGTGCGTCGACGCGGAGCGGTGCCGAGCGGGCCGGGCCGCCCGTCGCTCCCGCGACCGTCCCGACCGCGCCCATGGTGCTCAGCCGCCCATGGTCCTCAGCGGAAGAGGTGACAGTGCTCGGCCCACGCAAATCCTGAATGTGCATAACTTCCCCCGGTTATGACGTCTCCCCCCGGAGACTTCCCCGCCGTGTCCGCCGGTGTGTGGACCTTGGTCCGAATCCGACACCCCGACGGGGTACGAACATAGTTGAGCCCGGGTCAATTCAGAAGGGGGTAGTTCCGCACGGAGCGCCCCCCGATCGGAGCAAGGGTCGGTCGGACCCCGGTTCGACCCCTGCGAGCACCCCCTCGCGCCGCATCTGACCTGCACAGCTCCGGAATCGGACGGTGGCCGGGGGCCGCCGGGTGATCGGAGAGCTCCGGTCACACAATTTGCCGGGCCTGTGGACAAACTCCGGACTCCGTTGCGTCATGGGATGGTGATGGCACCAGATTCCCGGGGGACACCCCCCGGCACCCGGCCCAGTGCACGCATTCTCGTCGTCGGCGGCGGCTACGTCGGGATGTATACCGCGTTGCGTCTCCAGCGCAAGCTCCGGCAGAGACTGAGAAGCGGTGAGGCCGAGATCGTGGTGGTCACGCCCGACCCCTACATGACCTATCAGCCGTTCCTGCCCGAAGCCGCAGCGGGTTCGATCTCCCCGCGCCATGTCGTCGTGCCGCTGCGCAGGGTCCTGAAGAACTGCACGATCGTCATCGGCGAGGCGGAGCGCGTCGACCACGCCAAGCGCACCGTGACGGTCACGACGCTCGCCACCGGCGAGGACGGGACCGGTGCACTGGAGATTCCGTACGACGAACTCGTCCTCGCGCCCGGATCCGTGTCACGCACTCTTCCGGTTCCGGGCCTCGCAGACTTCGGAATCGGCTTCAAGACCGTCGAGGAGGCCATCGGCCTCCGCAACCACGTCATCGAGCAGATGGACATCGCCTCCGCCACCCGGGACCCCGCGATCCGCGACGCGGCCCTCACCTTCGTCTTCGTCGGCGGCGGGTACGCGGGCGTGGAGGCACTCGCGGAGCTGGAGGACATGGCCCGCTACACCTCGCGGTACTACCACAACATCAAGCCCTCGGACCTGAGATGGATCCTGGTCGAGGCGACCGGGCGCATCCTGCCCGAGGTCGGCGAGGCGATGGGCAGGTACGCCGTCAGGGAACTGCGAGGCCGCAACATCGACGTACGGCTCGACACCCGGCTGGACAGCTGCGAGGGCCGGGTCGCCGTACTCAGCGACGGCTCGCGCTTCCCGACCCGCACCCTGGTGTGGACCGCGGGCGTGAAGCCCGCACCGATCCTCGCCGCCACCGACCTCCCCCTCACCGGACGCGGCCGGATCCGCTGCACCGCCACACTCTCCGTCGACGGAGCCGAGCACGCCTGGGCCGCAGGTGACGCGGCGGCCGTCCCTGACCTCACCTCGTCGGAGCCGGGCACGGAGACCGCGCCGAACGCCCAGCACGCGGTCCGGCAGGCCAGGGTCCTCGCCGACAACATCGTGGCCACGCTCGCCGGCCGCCCGGCCGAGGACTACCGGCACTCCTACGCCGGATCCGTCGCCTCCCTCGGCCTGCACAAGGGGGTCGCGCACGTCTACGGGCGCAAGCTCAAGGGATATCCGGCCTGGCTGATGCACCGCGTGTACCACCTCAGCCGCGTCCCCACGTTCAACCGGAAGGCGCGCGTCCTTGCCGAGTGGACCCTGGCCGGACTCTTCAAGCGCGAGATCGTCTCCCTCGGCTCGCTCGAACACCCGAGGGCCGAGTTCGCCCTCGCCGCGAGAGGACACGCGCACCCGGGGCATTCCGAGGACACACCCCCGAAGAACGACAGGCCACCGGAGACGTCCGGCTGATCGGCGGTGCACCGCCGTGCCGCCAACGCCCTCGGAGAACCGCTGTCGTTCAGCGGACGGACCCACCGCCGTACGCCAACTGTCAGTACGTTCGGTCACACTGGACGTGTGACCATAGGTGGGCCCACACCTGCGCAGAGTGATCCGGCTGCCGGTCACCTAAAGTGACCGGCAGCTACGACCCGACAGCACGGACAGGTCCGGCCGCGCGTTCCCGACAGCCCGGTTCCGGCACCCCGGTCCGGCATCAGGACCGGGCGGGGGACCGGCCACAGGACCAGCAGTAGAAGCAGCTCGCCCGAGCGGACCCGACCGACACACGAGGCCAGAAATTCCGTGAACTTCACGCGCTGGAGCGCCCGCTTTCCCGGAACGCAACGTCGAGCCGCCGCGCGGGACGACGACCACAGTTCCGTACCCGCCGCCCGCGCCGAGTCCGTACGGCCGAAGACCGCGGTCACGCCGCCGGACGACACCTCCGAATCCTCCGCCCCTGTGCACGGGCCCTCCATGGACGCCCTGTCGGCGCGCGAGCTGCTGGGCCGGCTTCCGGCCCCCGTCGCACTGCTCCACGGCCCCGAACACCGCATCACCTACGTCAACGCGGCCTACACGTCCGCCTTCGGCCCACGCCCCTGCGGCGCGCCAGCGGCCGAGGTCATGCCCGAGCTCGCCGAGCTCAGCCTGCTGCCCCTCATGGGCCAGGTCCTGCGCAGCGGCACCCCCCGTACGGTCAAGTCGCGCAAGGTGCAGGCCGGCAGCTCGTACACGGTGACCTGCACGCCCGTCGCCACCGGCGACCCGGACGGACCCGACGGGGAAGCCGGCGTCCTCGTCTACGCCACCGACGTCACCGATCACGCCGAAGCGGCCGAACGCCTCAGGGCCAGCGAACGCCGTCACCGCGAGACAGCCGTCACGCTCCAGCGCTCCCTGCTCCCCCAGGACCTGGAGCAGCCGGACGACCTGCGCATCGCCGCCACCTATCAGCCGGGCGGCACGGACGCGGCGGTCGGCGGCGACTGGTACGACGTCATCACCCTGGGCGCCGGGCGGACCGCGCTCGTCATCGGCGACGTGATGGGGCGCGGCGTGCGGGCCGCCGCCGTCATGGGCCAACTGCGCACGGCGGTCCGGGCCTACGCCCGCCTCGACCTTCCGCCGCACGAGGTGCTCCAGCTCCTCGACGTGCTCGCCGCCGAGATCGACGCCAGCCAGATCGCCACCTGCGCCTACGCCGTCCACGACCCCAACGAGGGGCACCTCGTCTACGCCTCCGCAGGGCACCTCCCGATCCTCGTGTGCGACGAGGACGGCACCGTCCACCGCGCGGAGGAACCGACCGGACCGCCGCTCGGCACGGGCGGCTGGGTCCACACCTCAGGGACGATCCCCCTGCCGCCCGGCTCCACCGCCGTCCTCTACACGGACGGCCTGGTGGAACGCCGCAGCGAGGACATCGACGAGGGTGTGGCCTCCCTGGCGCGCGCCCTCGCCGGCGCCAAGGGGTCGCCGCAGGTGGTCTGCGACCGGCTCATCCGTTCCCTGGGGGTCACCGCCGAGCACGACGACGACGTGGCGGTCCTCGTGGTCCAGCACCCCGCGCGGACGGGACCGAGCGCGGAGCTCTTCCACAACGCCTCGCTCGAACTGCTCGGGGGCATCGAGGCCGCGCCCAGGGCACGCGCCTTCGCCACGGGCGTCCTGGCGTCCTGGCGCTTTCCCATGGAGCTCTGTGACCTGGGGGTCCTCGCCGTGAGCGAGCTCGTCGCGAACTCCCTCCAGCACGGCACGCCGCCCATGCGCCTCGGCCTGCGCCGGACCGACCGCCGCCTGATCATCGAGGTGACGGACGGGGACGACCACCTGCCGCGCCGCCGTCGCGCCGAGCCGGCCGACGAGGCGGGACGCGGCATCACCATCGTCGCGACCATCGCCACGTCATGGGGAAGCCGCCGCACCCCCGGCGGGGGCAAGGCGGTCTGGTGCGAGTTCGCACTCCCCGGCTGACGCCGGCCCGGCGCAGGGCGGTGGCTCAGCGCAGGGCGGTCTCTCCCTGCACGGCGGTGTCCAGGCGCACGACGGCGGGAGCGACGACGGGCTCGCTCTCCGGCAGCGACACGGCGACCACCCGGGGCGGCACCGCCGCGAGCGAGGGCCGGTCCTGGACGGGAGTGAGCTGACGGCCCAGCTTGATCGCCAGCACGGTGATGCCGAGCGAGAACAGCACGAAGGTCACGATGTACGGCCCGTGCTGTGACGCCCCCATGGGCCCGCCCACGGCAGGCCCGACGGCCAGCGCGAGCTGCTTCACCAGGGCGAACGCCGAGTTGTACTGACCGACCATGGCCTCCGGCGCCAGGTCGGCGACGAGAGGCGCCACCGTCGGCGACAGCATCGCCTCGCCGAGCCCGAACAGGGCGTACGTCGAGATCATCGCGGCGGTGGCCATGGTCTGGCTGCCGTGTCCGAGACCCGCGTACCCGGCCACGATCCAGGCGAAGGCCCAGATCACACCGACCCACGCGATGACGCGGCTGCGGCTGCGGCGCTCCACGAGGCGGAGCACGACGAACTGCGCGACGACGATGACCGCCGTGTTGGCCGCCAGCGCGATGCCCAGGGTGGACGGATCGATTCCGGCGGCCTCGGTGCCGTAGGCGGCGAGCCCGGACTCGAACTGTCCGTAGCACGCGAAGAAGATCACGAAGCCCAGGACGCACAGCTGCACCATGGCCCGGTGCGAGAGCAGCACGCGCAGCCCGGCCTTGGGTGCCGTGCCGTCGGCGGGCACCGCGTCCGGGAGGGAGGGCGCACGCGGCATACGAACCGTGGCCGCGACCACGCCGAGCACGAGGAACATTCCCGCCTCGACGAGGAACAGCAGGGTGAAGCTCGACGGACGGTCGACGTCCACCAGCTGCCCGCCGACCAGGCCACCGATGCCGAGCCCGAGGTTCTGCAGGAAGAACTGCATGGCGAAGGCGCGGGTACGGGTCGCGGCGCTCGAGCACCACACCAGCATCGTCGCGAGCGCAGGCTGCATGACCGCGGTGCCGGCGCCGAGGACCGCGGCGGACAGCACGGCGGACGTCACGCCACCCGAGAAGCCCAGTGCGCAGGCGCCCACGGCCGCCGCCACCGCGGCGGCGATCAGCACGGGCAGCGGGCCGCGCCGGTCGATGGCGCGGCCGGTGAACGGCAGCACCGCGAGCGCCGCCATGGCGAACACAGCCAGCACGACACCTGCCGTACCGGCACCAAGATCCCGTACCTGTGCCACGTAGACGTACAGATACGGAACGGTGAATCCGAGGCCGAACGCGCTCAGCGCACTCCCCAGCTGGATCCGCCGCAGCGCTGCACCCATCTCCCTGGTCACACTCACCTACCTCAAGAATCAACTTCAAGAACACAGACTCGTAGACTTTAGCACTAAAATTAGAGCCTGAACTCTTCACCTCGAAGGACTTCGATGGCGATGAGGGCGTGCGATACTGCCCGCCATGTCTGACACCACCGAGCAGCCCGAGCTCCAGGAGCCGAGCCTCGACGAGCAGATCGCGGCCTATCAGCGCGAATTCCGGGACCTCGACCCGCAGGTCGAGCAGATCGTCTCCGCGCTGGGCCGGCTGAACCGCAGGATGAACGTCGCGTACGGCAGACAGGTCGCCGCACTCGGCATCAGTAACGCCGAGTGGGAGGTCCTCAAGACCCTGGTGCTGTCCGGAGCCCCCTACCGGCTGGGGCCGGGCGAGCTCGCCAAGCGGCTCGGGCTCACTCCCGCCGCCATGACCCACCGCATCGACCGCATGGCCGGTGAAGGTCTGGTCACCCGGGACCGGGACGAGAACAACCGGGTACGGGTCATCGTGGAACTGACCGACGAGGGCCGCACGAAGTGGCTCGAGGCGATGCGGATGGCCACCACGTTCGAGGAGGACCTCCTCCAGGACCTCTCGGGCGACGAGCGCGGAGCGCTCGGCGACATCCTGATCCGGCTGCTGCGACGTGTGGAGCACGAGCAGCCAGACGCCGGCGGCCGCCTTACCGACCTCGACTGAGGTCGGTGCCAGGGGACGAGAGGTGAAGTTGACACGTCGTCCTGGCATCCGTAGGGTTCTTCGAGTTGTCCCGGAGCCGGTACGGTTCGGCGGCAACCGATCCCGCCGCGAATGCGGCAACCAAACTCAGAACGATCTCCCACCGGAGAGAATTTCGGCATGCCGAAATTCAATTCACAGACTCGATTATGAGCCGCCGGGAGAATCCGCTAGAGTTCGGGACGTCGGAACGGCCGAAGGGCCGGGAGGACAAACCCCGCTGACCGGGGATCAGGCCCGAAAGGATCTGATAGAGTCGGACTCGCCGGAAAGGGAAGCGCGAAAGCGAAGAACTGGAAAGCGAAAAAGCAGGAACCCGCTTCGGCCGGGAATCGGACACGAAAGAGTCTGATAGAGTCGGAAACGCAAGAACAGAAGGGAAGCGCCCGGAGGGCCCCGGTGAAACGGGACCGAAGGAAGCGTCCGTTCCTTGAGAACTCAACAGCGTGCCAAAAGTCAA
>NZ_JBEXYB010000036.1:0-81453 GCF_040630715.1 Streptomyces sp. NPDC005752
CGCAGCCGGGGTGGTTTGGTTTTATTTGCCCTAACGTTCAACATTGGTGTAATCCGATTCGGATGACCCGCTTCTTCACTGTGGAGCTAAGGAGAATTGAACTCCTGACCTCCTGCATGCCATGCAGGCGCTCTACCAACTGAGCTATAGCCCCGTGCTGTTTGCCACCTGGTTTCCCTGGCGACATCGAGAACATTACACGCTCCCACCGGCCCATCAAAAATCGTTTCCACCCGACCCCGGTGGGACCGGTGGTCAACGCCCTGACCAGCGGTCCCCGCACCGATGAGCAGGTGCGCCGGAGGGCCGTGTCAGGCCGTGGCGAAGGAGTAGAAGCGCTTGAGGGTGCAGTGCTCCTCCAGGAGCCGGCCGTAGATGGGCTCCCCCTCGAGTTCCCGGTAGGTCTCGATGGGGTCGCCTTTTATGATCAGCGCCCGCGCGCACTCCTCGCACCAGTACTGGAACTCGGCGTTGACGGGATCCATGTCCCTGACGATGGGCGTACCGCTGCCGCACCAGTCGCACTTCCGCCTGTGTGCACCCATCCGGTCAGCTCCGAGGGCGGCCGCAGGCCGTACACGTGACGGAGCACTGCGGCGAGGCGCAGAGGGAGGTGGTCACGGTGGGGCGGTGGGTGCGGGTCGAGCGGTGGAGCGCGGCGGGGGTAGGGAGCAGGCCCGGGGCCCGTACGCGGCTCACAGGCATCGCGCTCCCTCCCGATCGGTCCGTCGCCCCCTCCGGCGCTCCGATTCTGCCATGGCCCCGCAAGGGGGTCAGCCCGAAGACCGCCCCGCTGCGCACCTTTGCCCCGAAGGGCAGGACGCCTGTCCGGCCGGTGCACCTGCGACAACGCCGCCCGAGCACCCTGGCGGCCCTTGTCCCAGGCGGGCCTGGGCAGTTGGGACGTGACCGGCACGAGTGACGTCACCGGTGCCGAAAGATCGGCAAAAAAAGATCCCGCCCCCTGCTGGGGACGGGATCTTCACTGTGGAGCTAAGGAGAATTGAACTCCTGACCTCCTGCATGCCATGCAGGCGCTCTACCAACTGAGCTATAGCCCCGCTGTCCGCTGTGATTCTCCGCGTTTCCGCGCTGCGAACAAGAAGAACTTTAGCCTGCGACGACCCGGAAAGTGAAATCCGGCCCGAGCAGCCCGGAGGAGGCCTCCGGGCACCTGCTAGTCGTCGTCCCCGAGCACCGGTTCGGGGAGCGTCCCGGCGTTGTGCTCGAGCAGACGCCAGCCGCGCGCGCCCTCGCCCAGGACGGACCAGCAGCAGTTGGAAAGCCCGCCGAGCCCCTCCCAGTGGTGGGACTCGAGCCCGAGCAGCCGGCCGATGGTCGTCCGGATCGTGCCCCCGTGGCTCACCACGACGAGCGTGCCGGCGTCGGGCAGCTTGTCGGCATGCTCCAGAACGACGGGGGCCGCCCGGTCGGCGACCTCGGTCTCCAGCTCTCCACCGCCCCTGCGGACAGGCTCACCACGCTTCCACGCCGTGTACTGCTCGGCGTACTGGCCGACGATCTCCTCGTGCGTGAGACCCTGCCAGGCGCCGGCGTACGTCTCGCGCAGCGCGGCGTCGTGTGCGACGGCCAGGCCGGTGACCGAGGCGAGCTCGGCAGCCGTGGCCGCCGCCCTCCGCAGGTCGGACGCCACGATCGCGTGCGGCTGCAACGAGGCGAGCAGCCGGGCGGCGCGACGTGCCTGCTCGACACCCGTCCCGGTCAGCTCGATGTCCGTCGAGCCCTGGAAACGGCGCTCCAGGTTCCATGCCGTCTGGCCATGCCGCCAGAGGACGATCTTGCGGCCCCTGCCGCTGCTGCTGCCGTTCAGCTCTGGTCACCTTCCGTGCCGCCGTTGAGCTGAGCGTGCTCCTCGGCCTTGCCCCGGGTCTTGAGCGCGTCCTCGGGGAGGGCGATCTCGGGGCAGTCCTTCCACAGGCGCTCGAGCGCGTAGAACACGCGCTCCTCGCTGTGCTGGACGTGGATCACGATGTCGACGTAGTCGAGGAGGATCCAGCGGGCGTCGCGGTCGCCCTCGCGGCGTACCGGCTTGGCGCCGAGTTCCTTCTGCAGCCGCTCCTCGATCTCGTCGACGATCGACTTGACCTGGCGGTCGTTGGGGGCCGAGGCGAGCAGGAAGGCGTCGGTGATCGACAGCACATCGCTGACGTCGTAGGCGATGATGTCGTGCGCGAGCCGGTCGGCCGCCGCCTGGGCGGCGGCGGTGATGAGCTCGATGGAGCGGTCCGTGGCGGTCACATGCAGGCTTTCGTCGGCGGTCAGATCAACCTCTAGGGTCTCACGGACCGCCGACAGCCCTTACGACGTCTGACCGGAGATCTTGTAGTCCTGTCCGAGTACGACGGACACGTCGGCGTTCGCGGCGGGATCACCCTTCTCCACCGCGCTCTCGGGCAGGCCGAGGGTCTTGGCGACCTCGACCGCCTTCGCCTTGTCCTCCGCTGCCCCGTAGACCACCTCGGACGACGCCGCGGTGCTCGCCCGGCCGCTGTCGACGAAGGCGTATCCGCCGTTGACGAGCTGAACCCGGGCGAACTCGGTGCCCTGGGTGTTCCCCGTTGCGTTCTTGATCCCGACGCGTACCGCCGCGCCCTGCTCCGACGCCTTCACCTTGCCTCCCAGGACGTCCTTGACGACGCGCTCCGTGGCCTTCTCGGTGAGGGTCCCGTCCCCCTGGACGGGGAGCAGCTCCGTCTTGTAGTCGCCCACCTTGGCGTGCCCGGCGAGCTTCGCCAGCGATGCGGCGAGGTCCTGCTCCGGCAGCGACGGGTCGAGGATCTGCGCGAGGGTCTCGATGGTGACGGCCGCGGCCTTGGGGTCCTCCGACAGCTTCCGCAGCACGCCCCGCATGACCTGGCCGAAGCGCATCAGCTGCTTGGCCTCCGGCTCGCCCGCGCCCTGGTAGGTGGCGTACGCGACGGCCATCGGGCCGCTCAGCGTCTGGCCCTCTCCCTTGTCGACGAGCGGCGAGGCGCCCTTCTTGGTGTCGGGCACCGCCGTGTCGGTGTCGACCTCGATGTTGCCGACGAGTTCGACGAGGTTCTCGAGATACGGGGTGTCGAGCCGCCAGGTTCCGCTGATACTGGTGCCGAGCAGGGTGTCGATCGCCTCACGGGTGCCGGTCGACCCGTCGTCGTCGACGGACTTGCCGAGCGTGGTGGTGGTCCCGTCCTCCCCGGCCAGGGCCAGCGAGTCGGGGAGCAGGACGGTGGTGCCCTGCTCTGTGGTGACGTTGTCGACGAGCAGCGCCGTGGAGGTGCCGCCCTTCTTGGTGTTGTGCAGATGGACGACGATGACGTCCCGCTTCTGCGGGCCCGTCGCCGTGGTGTTCTGCCCGTCCTTGCCGTCGACTCCCGGGATCTTTCCGGCGAACCACAGGTAGCCCGCTCCGCCGACGATCACGAGGGCCACGACGACTATCAGCGCGACCATCCGGTTGTGCCCGCGCCGGCGTGCCTCCTCGCGGCGCTCGCTGCGGCTTTCGGTGAACTTCAGCCAGTCGATGACGTCTTCGGAGTCCTCGTCGGGCTCCTCGATGAAGGAGAACTGCTCGGTGCCCTCGGTGCCGTGGTCGCTGTCGGCACGGCGCTGCCCGGGCACGGTGGCGTCGGCCGCCGGTTCGGGTTCACGCCGCTGTTCCGGCAGGGGCGGTGGAGGCTCGGCGGCGGGCGCGGCAGGGGCCTGAGGCGCGTGCCACTGCTGGGCGGAGTCGTCCACGGCGGGCTGCCCGCCCGTGTCGTAGCCGTACGCCCCGTAGCCGTCGCCGTACCCGTATCCCTGCTGCGTCGGCTGCGCCTGCTGCTGGGTGTGCTGGGCGGCGTACGGGTCGTAGCCCTGCCGCGCACCGGCGTACGGGTCGTAGCCGTAGCCCTGCTGCGGCTGCCCGTCGTGCTGGGGCTGCTGGGGCTGCTGCTGGGCATACGGGTCGTAGTGCTGCTGCCCCTGCTGTTGATAGACCGGCTGCCCGTACTCGTCGTAGCCGATGATCTGCGGCTGTTGCTGGTACGGGTCGTACGGGTCATGTCGGTCGTTCACAGGTGCCCCTCTGCGTGGCTCATTCGCCGCGGTACAGCTGGCGCTTGTCGATGTAGCGGACGACACCGTCCGGCACCAAATACCAGACCGGCTCCCCCTGCGCGACCCTGGCACGGCAGTCTGTGGACGAGATCGCCAGCGCGGGCACCTCCACCAGCGAGACGCCGCCCTCGGGCAGCCCGTCGTCCGTCAGCACGTGGCCCGGCCGGGTCACACCGATGAAGTGGGAGAGCGAGAACAGCTCGTCGGCGTCCCGCCAGGTCAGGATCTGGGACAGGGCGTCGGCGCCGGTGATGAAGAAGAGGTCGGCGTCGCCGTGCACCGCGCGCAGGTCCCGCAGCGTGTCGATCGTGTACGTCGGCCCCCCGCGGTCGATGTCGCTGCGGCTGACCGAGAACTGCGGGTTGGACGCCGTCGCGATGACCGTCATCAGATAGCGGTCCTCGGCCGGGGACACCTGCTTGTGGCTCTTCTGCCAAGGCTGCCCGGTAGGGACGAAGACGACTTCGTCGAGGTGGAAGTGGGAGGCCACTTCGCTGGCCGCCACCAGGTGTCCGTGGTGGATCGGGTCAAAAGTCCCGCCCATCACGCCGAGTCGGCGTTTGCCCCGGCCGGTGGGCACTTCCTGCTCTCCCATGCGTGCAGACCCTACTGGCACAGCCGTTCGCCTCTGCCTCAGCGGTCTCGGTTGAAACGAGTGGTGATCCACAGCAGGACCATCAACGCGACGAACGCGCCTGCGCCGGTGAGGTACGGGCTGAGGCTTTCGTGGTTACCACCCTGCTCGCCTTCGGAGGCGAGGGTGACCAGCTGGTGCGCGGTGCTCGAGAGGCTCATCTTCTGCAGGACCTATCCATCGGGAATCAGGAGGGAGACGTCGCGCACATCGTATGCGGGCGCCACGGGCACGCTCACGCCGACTCAGTCGTTGTTGTCGTCGTTGCCGTATCCGCGCAACAGGAACCAGGCGAGCAGGGCGGCACCGACGAGCGCGACGAGCAGCACGACTCGGAGGGTGTTGCCCGGCCCCTGGTCCTCGGACACGGCGGCGAGCATGACGGCGGTATGCGGCATTCCGGGCGCTCCTCAAAGTTATCCACAGCCCCCCGCACACCGTAGCGCCAGCGCATACGCTGGCTTTTGCCAGGGGGACGAGCAACGTCTCGTACGAACAGGGGGCATACATGACCGACACCAGTCACGAGAGCGTGCCGAGCAGGCACCGAAGGCGATTCCCGGACATCTCCTCGCGGGCCTACGAGCACCCGGCGGACCGCTCGGCCCTGGTGGCCCTGCGCAGGCTGAGCGGTTTCGACACCGTGTTCAAGGCGCTGAGCGGCCTGCTCCCCGAGCGGAGTCTGAGGCTGCTGTTCCTGTCGGACTCCGTCCGGGTGAGCGACGCCCAGTTCGCGCATCTCAACGACATGCTGCGCGACGCCTGTTACATCCTGGACCTCAAGAAGGTCCCGCCGATGTACGTGACGCAGAACCCGCAGCCGAACGCCATGTGCATCGGTCTCGACGAGCCGATCATCGTGGTGACGACCGGGTTGGTGGAGCTGCTCGACGAGGAGGAGATGCGAGCCGTCGTCGGCCACGAGGTGGGCCACGCCCTCTCCGGTCACGCGGTCTACCGCACGATATTGCTGTTCCTCACCAACCTCGCGCTCAAGGTGGCGTGGATCCCGCTCGGCAACGTCGCGATCATGGCGATCGTGGCCGCGCTGCGGGAGTGGTTCCGTAAGTCGGAGCTGTCCGCCGACCGGGCAGGGCTGCTGGTGGGACAGGACCTGCGTTCCTCGATGCGCGGGCTGATGAAGATCGCAGGCGGCAATCATCTCCACGAGATGAATGTCGACGCGTTCCTCGCCCAGGCCGACGAGTACGAGCGGAGCGGCGACCTCCGCGACTCCGTGCTCAAGATCCTCAACGTGCTGCCGCGGACGCATCCGTTCACGACAGTCAGGGCGGCCGAGCTGAAGAAGTGGTCGGAGAGCCGTGACTTCCAGCGCATCATGGACGGCCACTATCCCAAGCGCGACGAGGACAAGGACACCTCGGTGACGGACTCGTTCCGTGAATCCGCGGCTCATTACGCCGACACGGTGCGCACCAGCAAGGACCCTCTGATGAAGCTGGTCGGAGACATCGCGGGCGGCGCGGGCGACCTGGGAGGCAAGCTCCGGGACAAGTTCACCGGTGCGGGCGGCGGAAGCGCCGGCGGAGGTGGTGCGAACAAGGGCGGCACGTCGGCGTCGGGCGCTACGGACGGCTCGGAGGGGACTTGGAGGCGTCCTGACCCCGAGGAGGGCTCTGGGCCGGGGTCGGGGAGCTGACGGCCAGAGTGCCGCAGAGTGCCGCCGTCGGCACGCCCGTGGCGTACGGGTCGGTGCCGGCGGGGCCACGGGTGTCCGCCTGACGGCCTGCGAGCAACGGGCGCAGGGCCCCCGCCGTCGCGGCGGAGCACGACTGCGGTCCGGCCTGGACGTAGGCGCGGCGGACCTCCAGCCGGTGCAGGCGGATGTCTTCCTGGTCGAGCACGAAGGTCAGGACACGGCGCACGGTGAACAGCGAGGCTCCGTCGGCCCGGTGGGGGCCTGAGAGCACGGGCCGCAGTGCGTAGGTGAAGGTGTGGTCGGACACCACCTCCAGGGTGTCCGTCCCCGCCTCCGTGTAGGAGAGGGTGCCGTGGACCCGGATGTCGGGGTCGGCCAGCTCCACCTCGGCCGGGTCGAAACGCACCAGCCAGCCGGTCGCGCTGCGCTCGCCGTCGTCAGCGGGTGAGTCCACGCTCCGGTCGAACTGCGCCGTCTGGTCGGGATCGAGCAGCCGGCCGACCGGCCGGACGACTCCCCCGGTGAGGACGTCGGGGTCCAGGGATGAAACCACCAGGTAGTCCTTGACCGTGGCCAGGGCGATGGTCACCTGACTGTCCGAGAAGTTCTTCGTCCGCCGGACCGACGGGAAGTTGATGCCTGATGCGCCGGTGCGGTACACCCCTGCCGGGCCCTCGGTGAGGAGGACCTCGGCGGTTCCTCCGGGCACGGGGCCCTGCGGTGCCAGCGGGACCACCGTGGTGCGGAGCGGTTCCGCCCGTCTGCCGGTGGGTGCGGGGTAGGGGTTGCGGAAGCCGATGTACACGGCGGCGGCGAAGGCCAGCGCGATCAGGAGGACGAGTGCGACACCGGTCCTGGGGCGTCGCCGACGGGTGCCCCGGCCGGGTAGGGAGCGTACGGCGTGCGCGTGATCAGCCATGCGCTCCTTGGCGGAGAACTCCTGCAGCCGGGCAGCGCGGACGAATGATTCGTCGAAGACGAGTGAGCGGAACTCGTCCTCTCCACCCGCGGGGTTCTCGGGCGGCCCTTCAGGCGGTTCTCCGCGGCCTGTCATGACTTCTCCCGATCTCCGCGCCACCGGCAAGGGCCGGCGCTGGAGCCCGCCTCAGCCACCTGGCATCGGGCGGACCTGTACGTCACGGGTTCGACGCATCGACTCGTGGCCGGCCCTCCCCCGGGGACGGGTGGAGGGGTCACAGGGTCATACCTTCAGATTGGGTCGATCGTCCTCACGGTAAACGCCCCGCAGGTGGGAGCGCAGGTGGAGCGCGGCCGGGTGGGCGTCCCGGGGCCCACGTTCCGCCACCGGGCTCACCGGCCTTCCGGGACGGCCCGCGGTCCCGTCGAAAAGGGCCCCGCGGAACGCCGCCCACCGCACCTGCCCACGACCGGCCCGCCATCCACCTGCCCGCCATCCATCGGGCGGCGGATCACAGGGGGATCGGGCCGCCGGGAGAGTTGCTCAGGGCGTGCGGGGACCGGCTGGTACCACGGGGAGGGAGTGCTCGGCCGAGGTGGGGGGAGCTGCGCCCGGCTTGTCGACGCCACTGGTCACAGGTGGCGGCACCTGGTCCTGCCGGTTGCCCGCAGCGCCTCGGAACACGGCGCTGAAGGCCAGCGCCACCATGCCGATGCCCATCAGCAGGGCGAGCAGCCAGGCGACCGGGCGGTGCCAGCGAGCTGTACTCCGGTAGGGGCGCAGGGAGCCGCCGTGGCGCCCGTAGGGGCTCTCGTCGTCCTCGTCGGCACCGTCAGGGTCGCCTGGGTCGTGAAGGCCGCCGAAGGCCCTCTGGCGGCCGTACACGCCGTCCGGCCCGTAGCCGTCGTAGAGGTCGTCGTCGAGGGAGCCGCCGCCCGGACGCGCCCTGCCGGCCTCGGCCTCGGCGCGGGCCTCGGCTGCGGCCAGCAGACGTTCGACCGCGGTGGGCTCGTGGATCTCGGCGGACCGGACGAAGTCCTCGTCGAACACCACGGAGGCGAAGTCCTCGTCCGCGCCCTCGCGGTCGTCGTCGGGCTCCCAGCCGTCCTGGAACGGCCTGCCCCCCACGTCGTCCGGCACAGCCTCAGCGTAGCGCCGGCGGGGCGTTTTCGGCAGGGAGCCCGCGAACTTGCCCACCCCGCGGGCATCCGCCCTCGGGCGAATGCCCGGGCGCTTCCGCCGGTACGGACGCCGGTACGGACGCCCGGGTACGGACGCCCGGGTACGGACGCCCGGGTACGGATCCCCGCTAACGGATGTGGCCGTCGCCGGTGACGATGTACTTCGTCGACGTAAGCTCCGGCAGCCCCATGGGCCCACGGGCGTGCAGCTTCTGCGTGGAGATGCCGATCTCGGCGCCGAAGCCGAACTGGCCGCCGTCCGTGAACCGCGTGGACGCGTTCACGGCGACGGTCGTGGAATCCACCAACTGGGTGAAGCGGCGGGCCGCCGCCTGCGAGGTGGTGACGATCGCCTCGGTGTGGCCGGAGGACCAGAGCCGGATGTGCGCCACGGCCGATTCCAGGGACTCCACGACCGCGGCCGCGATGTCGTAGGAGAGGTATTCGGTCTCCCAGTCCTCAGGCGTCGCCGCCACGACGGTGGCCTTGGAACCCGCGGCGTACGTGAGCACCCGCTCGTCGCCGTGCACGGTCACCCCTGCCTCGGCCAGCGCGTCCAGGGCCAGGGGCAGGAACTCCGCGGCGATGTCCTTGTGGACAAGGAGGGTTTCGGCGGCGTTGCACACGCTCGGGCGCTGCGCCTTGGAGTTGACCAGGATCTCGACGGCCATGCGGAGGTCGGTCTGCGCGTCGACGTAGACATGGCAGTTGCCGGTGCCGGTCTCGATGACGGGGACCGTCGACTCCTCCACGACCGTGCGGATCAGCGAGGCGCCGCCACGCGGGATCAGCACGTCGACGAGTCCGCGGGCCCGCATCAGTTCGCGTACCGAATCGCGGTTCTCGCCCGGGACGAGCTGCACCGCGTCCGCCGGCAGACCGGAGCCGCCCACCGCGTCACGGAGCACGCGCACGAGCGCGGTGTTGGAGCCGTACGCCGAGGACGAGCCACGCAGCAGCACGGCGTTGCCCGACTTCAGGCAGAGGGCGGCGGCATCGACCGTGACATTGGGCCGGGCCTCGTAGATGATGCCGACCACCCCGAGCGGCACCCGCACCTGGCGGAGATCGATGCCGTTGGGGAGGGTGGAGCCCCGGACCACTTCGCCGACCGGGTCGGGGAGCGCCGCCACGTCGCGTGCGTCCGCGGCGATGGCGCGGATCCGCTCCGGGGTGAGTGTGAGCCGGTCGACGATCGACTCGCTCGTCCCCGTCTCCCTGGCCTTGGCGACGTCCTCGGCGTTCGCCTCGACGATCTCGCCGGCGCGCACCTCGAGCGCGTCCGCGATCGCCAGGAGGGCGTCGTCCTTCGCCGCGCGCGGCAGTGGCGCGATGTCGTCGGCGGCGGCGCGTGCCCGGTAGGCGGCCCTGGCGACCGGGGACATGTTGTCGTACGGCGAAAGCGTGGTCATGCCCGCAGGGTAGTGCGCGCACTGCGGACGAACGTCACGTATCCCGTGATGCGAGACAGCCGTATCGGTGCTCGCCCTCCCGGACCGGCACGCACTGCCGGTGCCGATGCACGGACCCGCCCGCTCGCTGCCGACGCACCGGCCCGCCCGTCGCTGCCGATGCGCCGGTCCGCCCGTCGCTGCCGATGCACCGGTCCGCTCGGCACGGGTACACCGCCGTCCCACCCCGAGGCGGACCCGCGGTGCCGTGCGCCGAACCGCTCCGCCGTCAGTACGGGTCGTCGTCAGTACGGGTGCACACCGACAGGGGCCGCCGGCGGCGGGCCGTAGCCCTCCGCGATACGCAGGTGGTACGTCTCCCGGTCGATGACCTCCAGGCCGACGATCTCCCACGGGGGAAGCTTCGCGCTGGAGCGGTGCTCCCCCCACAGCCGCAGTGCCACCGCGGCGGCGTCGTGAAGGTCCCTGGCCTCTTCCCAGTAGCGGATCTCCGCGTGGTCGTTGGCATACCGGCTGGTCAGCAGGAAGGGGTGGTCGTTCGCCAGCTGCTCCAGCCCTCGCCTGACCTCCTTCAGCGGCGTCTCGCCGCCGGAGACGCTGAGGGTGATGTGCCACAGCTTGGAGCGGGTCAGTTCCTCGTCCGTCACCGCCGGTTCCTGTTCCAGACTCTCGTCGGTGGGCGTGCCGACGAAGTCGGCTCCCGCCCCGACGCTGGTCAGGGCACGACTGCCCGTTCCGCGGGGCAGCGCCCCCGGGCGTGCTCGTCTCACCGGCGGCCTCCTGTGAATGCGGTGCTGTACCGACCCCTTTGTATCCCCGTGACAAAGTTGACCAGCCCGGGGCCGGGCGTGGGGGTGTTTTCGTGAAGGTCTCCGCCCCGAGGCCGGACTTTCAGCCGTTTCAGGGGGCCGGACGGGGCGTGAGGACGACGAGATCGTCCCTGTGTACGACTTCCCGCTCGTAGGCGGGACCCAGTTCACGCGCGAGGTCGCGGGTGGATCTGCCGAGCAGTTGGGGGATCTCCTTGGCGTCGAAGTTGACGAGCCCGCGGGCCACGGCCCGGCCGGCGGGGTCGCGCAGTTCGACCGGGTCCCCGGCCGAGAACTCGCCCTCGACCGCGGAGATCCCGGCGGGCAGCAGGGACGTACGGCGTTCGACGACGGCGCGCACTGCTCCTTCGTCGAGCGTGAGGGCGCCCTGCGGGGTCGAGGCATGGGCCAGCCACAGCAGCCGGTCGGCCGAGCGGCGCCCCGTGCGGTGGAAGTAGGTGCCGGTGTCGCGTCCCGCGAGGGCGTCCGCGACGTGGCTCGACGAGGTGAGGACGACCGGGATTCCCGCGGCGGTGGCGATCCTGGCCGCCTCGACCTTGGTGACCATGCCGCCGGTGCCGACGCCCGCCCTGCCCGCACTGCCGATGGTGACGCCCTCCAGGTCGGCAGGACCGCAGACCTCCGCGATGCGGGAGGTCCCCGGCGTGCTCGGGTCCCCGTCGTAGAGGCCGTCGACGTCGGACAGGAGCACGAGGAGGTCGGCGTGGACCAGATGGGCGACGAGCGCGGCGAGCCGGTCGTTGTCCCCGAAGCGGATCTCGTCGGTGGCCACCGTGTCGTTCTCGTTGACGACGGGGAAGGCGCCCATCTCCAGGAGCTGGTCGAGGGTGCTGTAGGCGTTGCGGTAGTGGGCGCGCCGACTGGTGTCGTCGGAGGTGAGGAGCACCTGGCCGACCCGTACGCCGTAGCGGGCGAAGGACGCGGTGTAGCGGGCGACGAGCAGTCCTTGACCAACACTGGCCGCGGCCTGCTGCCGGGCGAGGTCCTTGGGCCTGCGGACGAGCCCGAGGGGCGCGAGACCCGCTGCGATGGCTCCGCTGGAGACGAGGACGATCTCGCGCTCCCCGCCGCTCCTGACCTTGGCGAGCGCGTCGACGAGGGCGTCGACCCGGTCGGCGTCGAGCCCTCCCGCCGCGGTGGTGAGGGAGGAGGAGCCGACCTTGACGACGATTCTGCGGGCCCCGGTCACTCCTGGCCTAATCCCCCCGCTCTCCCCGGAGGGTGTGCGGAGCTCGCCTTCGGGTTCCCCCGCCGCGCCTTCGGATTCCCTTGCCCCTGACACGTACGCCCGTCCCCATCACGTCGTCCTGCTCGGTTCTCCTCAATCTACGCGAGGGGCCGGGCCGGCACCCTGCCGTCTCAGCTGCTGTCACCGCGTGGACACCCCTACACGGACGGACCGCTCCGCGTCACCTTCCGACATGCCCCCGAATGGAGTCATTTACGTAATCTCCACCGCCCGTTCATCGGGCTACCCTCTATTACGTGACAGATGAACCGACCCGCCAGAGGCGCATTCTTCTCAGATCGGGCAAAAGCCCCTTCGATGTGGCTTCGCTCGAACAGTCCCTCGACAGAGATGTCTTCGCGACCAACGCGGGCAACCTGATCTTCAGTGACGCGGCCCACAAGATTCTGACGACTCCGCGGGCAGCGGTCTTCTCGAACGGTATTCGTACGGATCCGTCGGCGGCCGCTCGCATAAACGAGGAGTTCGACGTCTTCGTCGTGCCCTTGGCGAACGCCTTCCGCCCGACTTTCGAGCGGCCCTTGCAGCGGATGACGCAGTTGATCAAGAAGCTGCGCATCCCCGTCGTCGTCCTGGGCGTCGGCGCACAGGCCGACCTCAAGTACAACGCGTCGCGGCTGAAGCCGATGGAGGCGACGGTCAGAGAATTCGTCACCCAGGTGCTCAACCGCAGCGCCTCCATCGGAGTGCGCGGAGAGTTCACCGAGCAGTACCTCAAGAGCATGGGCTTCCGGGACGTCGAGGTCATCGGCTGCCCCTCCATGTTCATGAACGGTGAGACGTTCTCGCTCGAGAGGAAGACCGAGTCGCTCACCTCGGAATCCCGCATCTCGGTGAACGGATCGCACAGCGCCGTACGTTCGCACGGCCTCGACGCCATAATCCGCCAGGCCCACGAGCGCTATCCCCACCTGCGGTTCATCGGGCAGAACCTGCTCGAGGCCCAGCTGCTCCACTGGCGGGAGACGGCGAACCCGATCGGCGCCCAGACCTCGATGCCGACCCACCCGTCCCACCCGATGTACCGCGAGGGCAAGGTCAGGCTCTACGTCGACCCGGCCACCTGGATCGAGGAACTACGCGCGTTCGACTTCTCGTTCGGCTCGCGCATCCACGGAAACATCGCGGCGCTGCTGGCCGGTGTCCCGAGCACGGTGCTCTGCAGCGACTCACGGACCCTGGAGCTCTGCCGGTACTTCGGCATTCCGCACCGCAAGATCTCCGAGACGCCCAAGAACATCGATCCCGCCGAGCTGTACGAGGCGGCGGACTTCGGTGAGCTGGTGAACGGCCACAAGGAACGCTTCCTGCGCTTCACCGGCTTCATGGAGCGGAACGGGCTGGAGAACACCTTCCACCACGGCGACAGCGGCAAGGCGTTCGACGCACAGATGTCCAAGCTCGCCCTTCCGCCCGCCGTCCGCCCGTGGACCGAGTCCGACCCCGACTCGCTGAGCAGCCGTTTCGGCTGGATGCAGAGCCGGATGGAGGAGCTGGCCGCACAGAACGCGGAGTTGCGCGGCCAGCTCGAGAAGAAGGGCGGCGGCCCGGTCAACGTCAGGGTGCAGACAGGAGCGGGAGCGGCCGCGTGGCCGTCCGCCTACCGGCGTGCCCGACGCGTGGTGGGGCGCCCGGTCCGCAGATTGCTCCGCCCCGAGCAGTAGGGACCACGTCCGCTGCCGCCGCGTCCGCCTCAGACCTTGTGGGCGCGGCGCGGCGTGTGCAGGCGGGAGGACCGGACCGTCCTGCGCGCCTTGCCCGACAGCCGCCGCAGGAAAACGGCGGGGGACTGTCTCCCCGGCACGTCGACCCGCTTCCGGCCGATCCATTCGGGCACGCTCACCTCGTACGCGGACAGAGGCAGTGCCGCACTCTCGCCGAAGTGCGGGTAGACCAGATAAAGTCGCCCCCGGAGCCCCTTGCGGACCACACGGGGCTTCTTGTTGTCCTTCATGAACTGCAGAATGTCCAGAAGCAGGTCGAGTCTGCCGTTCGCGAGGCAGATCAGCCTGAGCCGCTCGTTGACCTTGAGACGCCGGGCCAGTCCCGATGACCAGTAGGCCTCCAGCAGCGGCGCCGCCAGCTCCATCTTCTTCTTCCGCACCTCGTCGGACTGCCGCAGCAGAGCGGGGCCGAACTGCGGGAGCAGCGTGATGACGAACGGCCGGACCATCAGGACGTCCCGCTTCGGCCCCGGCGGCACATGCGTGGCGATGAGGCCCGCCAGCGCCCGGGCCGAGTCGAAGCGGAGCAGGTAACTGCCGCTCTTCGTCACGTGCTTGCCGTCGTCCCGGCCCACCAGGTAGTAGCAGGTGTAGTCGGCCACGACGGAGACGCCGTTGCCCCGCAGGTACGCCTCCATGGTGAAGAGCGCGTCCTCACCCGTCTTGAGCTCCTCGTCGAACCTCATCCCCAGGCGCACCAGAAGGTCCCGGCGGAACAGCTTCTGGGCGCTCAGGGTGAACTTGATGTTGGACGAGTAGAGGTCGGCCCGCTCGACCGTCTGCTTCCACATCGACTTCGCCGCGCCGCGGTTGACGCCGACGACCTTCCCGAGCACCACGTCCGTGCCGGCCCGGTCGCCCATCGCGACCATCCGCTCCAGGGCCTCCTCGCCGAAGTAGTCGTCGGCGTCGAGGAAGAAGACGTACCTGCCGCGAGCCAGACCGAGCCCGACGTTGCGCGGCCCGCTCGGACCACCCGAGTTCTTCTGACGCACGACACGCATGTCGATGGCGGTCCGGGCCGCGAACTCCTCCAGGTACTCCCCCGTGCCGTCGGTGGAGCCGTCATCGACGGCCACGATCTCGATGCGCTGGGCCGGAAGCGTCTGCGCCTCGACGGAATCCAGGCATCGGATCAGGTACGGCATCGCTTCGTAGGCGCCGATGATGACGGTCACATCTGGTGTGGTGCTGCTCATCTCTCCCCGGTTCACGCATAAACGTATCTATCAGGAGAACCGATGGAACGACGGGACATGCCGTGTTCCTGCACGGACACGCCGAACGGCCCGTACGTTCCCCTCCCCGAGGAGAAGACGGACGGACCGTTGCGTGGGTTGCGTCGTAAACCAGACGTATTTGCAACAACTCGATGGCAACCGGATCACACCGAGCGGTCGGCTCCGGGTCCGGGTCCGGCCGACGGCTCCACTTCCCGCCGTCGGCCGGACCCGGAGCGGTCAGCGCAGGGCCGAAGGGTCGGCGCCGATCTCCGCGTCGGCGTCCGGGGCAGGGCCATCGGGATCGACCGCGGCCTCGGCCTCGGCGGCGATCTCCGCCGCTCCGTCCCCGGCACCGCTGAACTCGGCCTCGGGGTCCGGCAGCGGGGCCGGCGGCTGACCCCCGACGCGCTGCGCGACACCCGCGTTGCGGGCCTCCGCCTTGACCGTGAGGGCCAGTACGGCGGCGTTGAACTGCTCCATCGAGGTCGGCTCGTCCGGGCCGAGCAGGTAGGCCTTCAGCTCGTGGCGCGCTTCGGCCAGCGGGTCCGCGGCCGGGTCGGTCACGGCACGGAGCAGTTCGTCGATCTCCTGCGCGTTGTTGGAGAGGACGACGGACGCCCGCACTGCGGTGTTCTGGCGCTTGAACTCCTCCGCGCCGAGCTCCGCGGAGTCCGTGACCGCGTACGGCTTGCCGCTCGCGATGAAGTCGGACACCACACTGGAGATGTCCGAGACCATGGCGTCGGACTGGTTGAAGCAGTCGTACAGCTTGGGCTGCGCACCGATGACCGTCCGGTGCTCCCACCACCCGAAGGAGCGCCAGTAGGCGTCGTTCCACTCCGTGCGAAGGGTGGCGATCTCGGTCTGGCGGGCCGGATCGGCGAGCGCGACCCGCGACTGCTCCGACTCGTCGCCCCCGGACCGGCCGGGCTTCGCGAGCTCCGCCAGACGCGCCTCGATGCGAACCAGCTCGGCGGCGGCCCCGGCCTGCCCGGCAGCGGCGGCCGACGCCTCCTTCACCCAGCGCGGTTCCGCGGCGCGTTCCTGCGCCGACGTGGCCAGGAGTGCCTTGATCCGGGCGTTGACGGCCTTGGCCTCGGGGCTGCGGATACCGGTGAACGGGTGCGGCTTGTAGATGACCCGGACCGGGCTGTCCGCCTTCAGCAGCCGGCGGACGATGTTCTCACCGGCCAGCAGCAGCGAGGTGTTGCCGGGGTTGTCGTCCCAGCCCTCCCAGGTGGGGGCGTACAGCACCGTCGGGATGGGGTTCTTCGTGGTGCCGGTCCAGCTCTGGATCGGGGCCAGCTGCGGCCGCCCGACCTCGACGATGTCCTCGTCGCGGACACCGACGTCGGCCAGGGCGTAGCGGTCCCGGCCGGCGCGGCCCGCTGTCCAGACCTCGTCGTACACCTTGGAGTACGGGTTGACGCTGGCCAGCTTGTCACTGTCCCCGTGCCCGATGAAGACGTGCTTCATGGTCGGGACGCGCAGCATGTGGATGTTCTTGCCGACATTGGCCGGATAGAGGCACACACGGACGGTGGAGAGGTTCAGGTTCATCAGGTGGGTGCCGGCGGGCACGCAGATCACGGGCACCGAGGTGTCCGCGATCTGCGGGACCAGGTTGCGCTCACGCATGACGATCAGAGGGCGTCCCTCGACGGCGGCCATGGTGTCGAGCCACATGTTGCCCTGGTAGGCCGACTCGCTGGAGCCGGAGAAGTAGAGCACGACGGTCGGCTGGTACTCGCCCAGCCAGGTGTCAAGGGCCTTCAGCACGACCGGGGCCGACGGCGCCCGCCGGTTCCGGCGGAGGTACGGGACGAGCAGGGCGTTGTAACCGACGGCGAGCAGCAGGGTCAGGGCCGCGCCGATGTAGCCGAGGAAGTCCTCGCCCGTGCCGGCGGCGAGGAGGACGCCCACCACTGCGGGGAGGTCCAGGTGGAGCATCTTCTCGCTGGCACGGTGCAGCAGCGCGCGCGGCGGGGCGTCAGGGATGCGGACGGCGTGCAGGTCCACGTTCCGGGTGACGATCGGCAGGCTGCGGCGCAGCCTGATCAGCGTCGTGAGAGCGCCCTGCGGGGCCTGCAGGGCGTAGAAGAGGAGGAAGCACGCGACGGCCGCGTAGAAGAGCCGCTCCTCGGCGAGGTCCAGCCGGGCCAGCAGCAGGATGATCATCAACTGGCGGAGCAGGAAGCGGATGGACAGACCCGCCCGGACCTTGCCGAGCCGGTTGACCAGATAGCTGCCCCGCTGGTGCAGATACCAGTCCGCGATGTACGTGACAGCGGTGGCCGCCGCGAAGAACCAGATATCGGGGACAAGAGCGGCCACCATGACACAGGGATATCCCAGCGTCATCAGTACCGCTGCCAACAGTTCTGACCGGCTGCCCACACGGGCCAGGCGGATGGCTGTCGAAATCACGTAGAACCTGCTCCAGGGGGTGCCGGTTGATTCACGTATAGAGGGAAATGTGAAGAGTGGGATTCACGCACTCGGGCCTCTGGATTCACCTTTCGGTGAGCCCAGAGGCCCGTAAAAGTACATTTGTCAAGAATTATTACACATCTTCTTGACGATCAAGAACCGAGGCCAGCGCCTGCTCGAATCCCGAGGCTTCCGTGACATCACGGGTCGGGTCCTGCTGCCTCACGTCGATCACGTGGCCCGTCATCGCGGACAGGAGCACGTCCAGCGAGGTGCGCGCCACGGCCTCGGACGAGAGGAGCGAGCCCTCCGGCTCCGCGCCGAACGCCTTCGTGCGCATGGGGGTCGCGGTGCGCTCCGGGTTCACACAGTTGACCCTGACGCCCTCGCCCGCCCACTCGTCGGCCAGCGCCTGGGTGAGGTTCACCATGGCGGCCTTGGTGGAGGAGTAGAGGCTGTACTCGGCGCGGCCCCGGGTGTAGCTGCTGGAGGTGTAGAGCAGCAGCTGCCCCTGCGTCTCCGCCAGGTACTTGTACGAGGCGCGGGCGATCTGCACCGGCGCCAGGTAGTTGACGTTCAGCGCTTCCTGGATCGTCGTGTTGTCCGTCTCCGCCAGCTTGCCGATGCGCAGCACGCCCGCGGTGTTGATCACGTAGTCGATGCGGCCGGTCTCGGCGTACGCCTTGGCCAGCGCGTCGTCGATGTGCTCCGGGTTCTCGACGTGCGTACCCGTGGTGGAGCGGCCCAGCGCGTACACACTCGCGCCGTACTGCTCGGCCAGCGTCGCGATGTCGGCCCCGATGCCGTACGAACCGCCGAAGACGACCAGGGTCTTGCCGGAGAGCAGCTCGCGGTAGGCGGCCTCGTCGGCCGGGCGCGGGGCTGCGGTGGAGGCCAGCTGGAAGAGCTTGTCGGTGATGAAGACGTCGACCGGCTGGGTCACCTTCATGTTGTACTCGTCGCCCGCGACCACGTAGATCGGCACGTCGGGGAGGTACCGCAGGACCACCGAACAGTCGTCGGTGGCCTGGAAGTTCGGGTCGCCGGCCGCGACCTCGTAGGCCCTGCGGATCGTGGACAGCTTGAACGCCTGCGGGGTCTGACCGCGGCGCAGCCGGGACCGGTCCGGGACGTCGGTGATGAACTCGCCGTCCTCACCGTGGGTGCGGGTCACGATGATCGTGTCGGCGGACGGGATGGCGACGTCGACGGCCTGGTAGCGGTCGAGTGCGTCCACACAGTCCTTGATGACGCGCTGCGACAGCAGCGGACGGACCGCGTCGTGGAAGAGGACGTTGCGGTCCTCGCCCTCCGCGAGCCCCTCGCCGAGGGCCGAGATGGCGCGCTCGGTGGTCTCGTTCCGGGTGCTGCCACCCTCGATGACCTTGATGACCTTGGTCAGCCCGGCCTTGGCGACGATCTTCTCGACGTCGGGGACGAAGCCGGGCGCCATCAGCACGATGACGTCGTCGATGCCCTCGGCGTTCTCGAAGATGCTCAGCGTGTGCTCGATGACTGCCTTACCGGCGATCTTCAGCAACTGCTTGGGGATCGACAGTCCCACGCGCTGGCCGGTCCCACCGGCGAGAACGACCGCTGTGGTCCGGGGCTTGGCTACATGCGGCACAGACACAGACGACCTACCTTGCGATGACAGGGGGGAACAGTGTGATGGTCGCACTCTCCGTGACTATCTCGCAAGGTGGACGTTTACCAGCACTCGCCTGTGGGAAACCCGCAGTTCACCGCCTGGCCAGGCAGATTGGCCCCTGCGTGACCTCGCCCGGGGTGACGGACCCCACAGACGTTTACGCAATCCGCACATCACCGGCCGCCACACCGGCCCCACCTGGCTGTTCGCCGGCCTGGTCCGGGTGCCCCCACGTGGCGGGGGCACCCGGCGTGACGGCTAGAAGGGGTCGAACTCGTCGTACTCGCGCTGTGCGACGTCACGCTCGGACTCGCGCTCGCGGCGGCGCTGCGCGGCCGGGCGCGGAGCCTCCATGCGGTGGTCCTCGCCACGGCGGCCGAGCATCTCCGCACCGGCAGCCATGGTCGGCTCCCAGTCGAAGACGACCGCGTTGTCCTCGGCGCCGATGGCCACGCCGTCACCGGCCTGCGCACCGGCCTTGCGGAGGGCGTCCTCGACACCGAGGCGGTTGAGCCGGTCGGCGAGGTAGCCGACGGCCTCGTCGTTGTTGAAGTCGGTCTGGCGGATCCAGCGCTCGGGCTTCTCGCCCCGCACGCGGTAGATGCCGTCGTCCTCCACGGTCACCGTGAAGCCGGCGTCGTCGACGGCCTTGGGCCGGATGACGATCCGGGTCGACTCCTCCTTCGGCCGCGTGGCCCGCGCCTCGGCGATGATCCCGGCGAGGGCGTAGCTGAGCTCGTTGAGGCCCTTGTGCGCGATGGCCGAGACCTCGAAGACGCGGTAGCCGCGCGCCTCCAGGTCGGGGCGGATCATGTCGGCGAGGTCCTGGCCGTCCGGGATGTCGACCTTGTTGAGGGCGACGATGCGCGGGCGGTTCTCGAGGCCGCCGTACAACCGCAGTTCCTCCTCGATCATGTCCAGGTCCGAGACGGGGTCGCGGTCCGACTCCAGCGTCGCGGTGTCCAGGACGTGCACGAGGACGGAGCAGCGCTCGACGTGCCGCAGGAACTCCAGGCCGAGGCCCTTGCCCTGGCTGGCCCCCGGGATGAGCCCCGGGACGTCGGCGATGGTGTAGACGGTCGAGCCAGCGGTGACCACCCCCAGGTTGGGGACGAGGGTCGTGAACGGGTAGTCCGCGATCTTCGGCTTCGCCGCGGAGAGCACCGAGATGAGCGAGGACTTGCCCGCGCTCGGGTAGCCCACGAGGGCGACGTCCGCGACGGTCTTGAGCTCCAGGACGATGTCCCGGCTCTCCCCCGGCTCGCCGAGCAGCGCGAAGCCGGGAGCCTTGCGGCGGGCCGAGGCCAGCGCGGCGTTGCCGAGGCCGCCGCGGCCGCCCTGGCCGGCGACGAAGGTGGTCCCCTGGCCGACCAGGTCCGCGAGGACGTTGCCGGCCTTGTCGAGGACGACGGTGCCGTCCGGGACGGGCAGCACGAGGTCCTGGCCGTCCTTGCCGGAACGGTTGTCACCCGCGCCGGGCTGGCCGTTCGTCGCCTTGCGGTGGGGGTGGTGGTGGTAGTCCAGCAGCGTGGTGACGGACTGCTCGACGACGAGGATCACATCGCCGCCGCGCCCGCCGTTGCCCCCGTCGGGGCCTCCCAGCGGCTTGAACTTCTCACGGTGTACGGAGGCCACGCCGTGGCCTCCGTTACCCGCGGCGGCATGCAGCTCGACGCGGTCCACGAAGGTGGTCATGGTGGGTGCCTCCAGGTACTGCGGAAAAATACGGGATTGTCTCTTGACGTAACGCGCCGAGGGCGGACCCGCTTCCCCGATTACCGGGAAAGCTGGGATCCGCCCTCGGAAGGTGCTGTGACGTTCAGCCGTTGCCTGGATCAGGCAGCGACGGGAACGATGTTCACGACCTTGCGGCCACGGTGCGTACCGAACTCCACCGCACCGGCGGTCAGCGCGAACAGCGTGTCGTCGCCGCCACGGCCGACGCCCGTGCCCGGGTGGAAGTGGGTGCCGCGCTGGCGGACCAGGATCTCACCGGCGTTGACGGCCTGACCGCCGAAGCGCTTCACGCCGAGCCGCTGAGCATTGGAATCGCGCCCGTTCCGAGTGGACGATGCGCCCTTCTTGTGTGCCATGTCTCGTCAGTCCCTTACTTCGCAGCCGCGGGGATACCGGTGACCTTGATCGCCGTGTACTGCTGACGGTGACCCTGGCGACGGCGGTAGCCCGTCTTGTTCTTGTAGCGAAGGATGTCGATCTTCGCGCCCTTGTGGTGGTCCACGATCTCGGCCTGGACCTTGATGCCGTCCAGAACCCAGGGGTCGCTGGTCACGGCGTCGCCGTCGACAACGAGCAGGGTCGAGAGCTCGACCGTGTCGCCAACCTTGGCGGTGGAAATCTTGTCAACCTCAACGATGTCGCCGACAGCAACCTTGTGCTGGCGACCACCGCTGCGCACGATGGCGTACACGCGGATCTCTCTCTCACTCGGAACGGATCCCCTGATGCCAGCCGCCCGCACGGGCCGGGGCCCACGACAGTCCGGAAGGATGAGCGGCCTCCCCCGGGGACGAATCACCGGGAGGGATGTGCTCAGGGGTTAGGCGCACAGAAACACGCCGAGGGTCAAGATTACGGGGAGGGGTGCGGGGGGTCAAACCGGCCGTCGGCGCCGGAGCCCTCGAAGACCTGGCGGCCGACTGGGGACACGCCGCTCGGGCAGGCTTTTTGTTCGGAGATCGTATGATTCCCGGAAGACCCGCGCCACAGAAGGTGGTCCCGTGAACTACCGAGTCCAGCCCACCGCCCAGGTCGACGGGAGTGCCGCGATCGGCGCGGGCAGCAGCATCTGGGAACTGGCGCAGATCCGCGAGGGCGCCAGGCTCGGCGAGGGGTGCGTGATCGGCCGTGGCGCGTACGTGGGCGCCGGCGTGCGCATCGGCGACAACGTCAAGATCCAGAACTACGCGCTCGTGTACGAGCCCGCCGAACTCGGCGACGGAGTCTTCATCGGCCCCGCGGTGGTCCTCACCAACGACCACAACCCGCGGTCGGTCGACGCCGAGGGCCGCCGGAAGCGTGGCGGGGAGTGGGAGGCCGTCGGCGTGCGGATCGCCGAAGGCGCGTCCCTCGGCGCACGTTCGGTCTGCGTGGCACCGGTACGGATCGGCCGCTGGGCCATGGTCGCGGCCGGGGCCGTGGTCACCAAGGACGTGGCGGACTTCGCGCTCGTGGTCGGCGTTCCGGCGCGGTGGACCGGCTGGGTCGGCCGCAGCGGCGTGCGCCTGGTGGAGCGCGAGGGTGAGCCCGGGATCTGGGAGTGCCCCCGGTCCGGTGCGGCGTACGTCGAGGAGGACGGCATCCTGTCCGAGCGCTGAACGGCCGGCCCGCCGGCAGGCCGCACCGAACACGTCGCCACCCTTGCCGGATTCACGCACTCCCCCACGGACCCCCGCTGCGGACGGCCGCACCACGACGCGCCCTCGACACCGCCGGATCACACCCGTCCACGTCCATGGAATTACTTACGATTGCCCCGATATCCCGGATTTGACCTGTCCCGGCAGAAGGGTGCTCAGTGAAAGTCGTCAGCATCGTCGGCGCCCGTCCGCAATTGGTGAAACTGGCACCCGTCTCGGCCGCCTTCGCGGGCACGGAACACGAACACCTCATCGTGCACACGGGACAGCACTACGACGCCGACCTGTCGGATGTGTTCTTCGACGGACTCGGCATCCCCGATCCCGATGTCCACCTGGGTGTCGGCTCCGGAAGTCACGGAGCGCAGACCGGGTCCGTGCTCCAGGCACTCGACCCGGTCCTCGAACGGGAGAGACCGGACTGGGTCCTGGTGTATGGAGACACCAACTCCACCCTCGCCGGGGCGCTGTCCGCGGTGAAGATGCACCTTCCGGTCGCTCACCTGGAAGCGGGACTGCGCTCCTTCAACCGGCGCATGCCGGAGGAGCACAACCGGGTGCTGACCGACCACTGCGCGGACCTCCTCCTCGCGCCGACCGAAGAGGCGATGCGTCACCTCGCGGCGGAGGGGCTCTCCGATCGCTCGGAGCTGGCCGGTGACGTCATGGTCGACGTCTGCCTGCGGATCCGGGACGCGGTGCTCGCGGAAGGGCATCCCGCACCCGTGCTGCCCGGGGGCATCGACCCCGCCCGGCCGTTCCTGCTCGCCACGCTGCACCGTCCGGACAACACCGACGACCCCGGCCGCCTGGCGGCCCTCCTGGAGTCCCTGGCCGGCCTGCCCGTTCCCGTCGCGCTGCTCGCCCACCCCCGCCTGGTCGCCCGCGCCGAGGAGCACGGCCTCGAACTGGAACGGGGTTCCGTCCACGTCGGCCGTCCGCTCCCGTACGCGGACCTCGTCGCCGCCGTGCTGGCCTCCTCCGGCGTCGTCACCGACTCCGGAGGCCTCCAGAAGGAGGCGTTCCTCCTGGAGAGGACCACCACGACCATCCGTCCCGAAACGGAGTGGGTGGAGACGGTGGACACCGGCTGGAACGTCCTGGTGCCCGATCCGCACGCGATGGACGCGGACGCCTGGACCGGCACGGTGACCCGGGCAGCGCCGACGTCCGACCCCGGCACGCCCTACGGCGACGGCCACGCGGCGGAGAACGTCGTCCGCATCGTCGAGGGCTGGGATGCGAAAGGCCGACGCGCGTGACGTGCGGAGTACCTCGAACGTCACAAATAGGCATATGTCACCATGCTAGCGTCATCTGTTATGTCAGCGTCCTCCAGGTCCGGGCCGCCCACGCAAGACGCACGGCCCCACGTGATCTACCTCGCCATCGGTTTCCCGCCGGCTGCGAAGAGCTGCGCCTACCGCATGCGTGAGACGGCGAACCAGTTCGTCGAGGCGGGCTGGGACGTCACCGTCGTCACGATCGCGCGGGATTCCTGGGAGCGGGACTCCGGCGTCGACCTGACTCTCCTGGACCAGGTCGACCCGCTGGTGCGCGTCGTCGAACTGCCCTTGGCACGTGAGGACCTGGAGACGGACATCCGTCTCTACGACGAGGACCGTGCTCTCAGGCCGAACGAATGGGTCGCCCGGCTCCGGGTCCGGCAGACCGGCACCTTCCCGGAGCCGAACTTCGGCGAGTGGCGCGGTGCGCTGGAGCAGGCCGTGCTGGACGTCCACCGTGAACACCACGCGGACCTCCTCCTGGCGAGCTGCGTTCCCTACGTCAACCTCGCCGCGGCGTGGAGGCTGTGGGAGGACGCACGAGTTCCCTACGCGGTGGACTTCCGCGACGGCTGGTCCATCGACGTGATCGAGGGCGTGGAAGCCTTCTCCCGCGACTCCGAGCCCGGGCGCTGGGAGCAGAGGATCGTGGACCACGCGGTCTCCCTCTGGGTGGTCAACGACCCGATCGCCGCGCACTACCGCGAGCGCTACCCGGATTTCGCCGGCCGGGTCCGGGTCGTACGCAACGGTTACGACGCGGACAGCTCACCCGGCCGCGCGCACCGCCCCGACCCCGGGTCCGGTCTCGTCTTCGGTTACCTGGGCACGGTGAACTTCACCGCGCAGCAGCTCGAAACGGTCCTCAGCGCCTGGCGCGCGGCCCGCGAGCAGGAGCCGCTGCTGGCCAACGCGCGCTTCGAGGTACGCGGCCACATCGGCAACGGCGCCGGGCGTGAGGCCAACCGCCACGCCGAGATCCTGAAACAGGCCGAGGACGACGGTGTCCGCTTCGGCGGTCCCGCCGCGAAGGCGGAGGTCGCCTCGGTCTACGCCGGCTGGGACGCCCTGGTCCTCATCCTCATCGGCGGCCGTTACGTCACCTCGGGCAAGGTGTACGAGTACATGGCGACGGGGCTGCCCATCGTCTCCGCGCACGTGGTCGAGCACGACGCGTCGAACGTCCTCCGCGGCCATCCGCTGTGGACCGGCTCCGCGGGCATGGACGAGGAGGTCCTGACCCGTTCGTTCGTCCGCGCGGCGCACATGGCCGTCGGGACCAGCGACACCGTCCACGCGGAGGCGATGGCACACGCGGACCGGTTCACCCGGAGGGCGCTGATGACCGTCGCCGTGCGGGAACTGATCGATCAGCTCGCCTCGGACCGCGTGTCGGGCAGGAGCGCCACGGGCACGGCGGCCCTCGCCGAGAAGCCCATCGTCGCGGGAGGGACCGCATCGTGACGGAGGTTCTGTTCGTCGCCACCAAGCGGCCCGAGCCCGGCATCCTCGCGGATTCGGTGGGCCGGTTCCGTGACCGCGGTGCCAGGGTCCACCTGGCCGGCACCTTCCACGTGGCGCGGGTCGCGGAGGAGTTGTCCCTCATCGCGCTGGACGGGGTGCATCAGCTGCCCCGGGGGCTCTCCCGCAGGAGCGGTTCGGTGCGGCGCAGAGCCAAGGTGTCCCCCCTCGGAATGCGGGTGTGGCTGCAGTCGCAGCGGGACCGTGGGTTCCGGCGGCGTGCTCTGCGGGCTCAGGTCATCGTGGCCCTGGACCCGGGCGCCGTCTACACCGTGTGGCGGCTCTCGCGGTACAACCCGACGGCCGAGGCCCACTTCGGCGTCGTGGCCGCGCTCACGGCGCTCGACAAGCGGGGGCAGCGGGGGACGGTCACCCGCCGGGTCGTGTTCCCGGCTCCGGGCGCGGTCGCACAGGACGTACGGCGCTCCGTCGACGGCATCCCGGCCGCCGTGATGCGCACGGCGACCGCGCGGCCCGTCATGCGGTCCGCCCTCGGGGCCCGGCTCTGGCGCTCGGCCGTCAGCGCTCCGGGTGTGCCGGTCACAGCCCGGGTGGCGGCGGCCCGCTACGTCGCGGAGGGCATGCGGTGGGCCGGACGTACCAGCGGGGCCGCCATGGCGCTCACGACGGCGGCCTCCAGGATCCCCGACCTCGCGCTCCGGGCGAAGCTGCTCGACGAGGGCGTCATGACGGAGATCGCCGAGGGCATCAGCCCCCGCGACCTCCACGGAGCGGTCGGTGCCCACCTCGCCCAGGCCGACGAGCAGTACGCCGTGGGCAACCACGAGGTCGCGTCCGAGGCTCTGAACCGGGCGCTGTTCCTCTGCTTCCACCGCATGCTGCACGTGGACGGGCTGAGCTCGCCGCTCGTCGAGAACGCTCGGGAGCACACCGCGAGCCTCCGGGTCTCCACCGCGTTCCGGGCGGTCTCCCGGCCCCGGGGCAGGCAGACCCCCGCCGCGAGCCCTCCCCCCGGCCGTCCGCTGCGCCTGCTCGTCACCACGAGCGCCAACGCCAACTTCCTCCATCACGTCCTGGCACGGTACGAGGACCATCCGCGGGTCGAGCTCCGCTACCTGGACCTTGCCTCCCGGAAGGCACTCAGCCGCATCTCGTGGGCCGCGCGGCTCATGCTGGAGGACCGGCTGGCCGGTGGCACGACCGGCTACCAGGCGGAAGTCGAGCGGCTGATGCGTCCCCACCTGGACTGGGCGGACACGGTGTTCCTCGACTGGTCGGTCGGCCCCGCCTCGATGCTCACCACCATCGATCCCGGCGACACCCGCATCATGGTGCGGTTGCACAGCTACGAGGCGTTCACGCGGTGGCCTCACATGACGGACTTCTCCCGCGTCGACGACCTCGTCTTCGTCGCACCGCACGTGAAGGACCTGGTCACGTCGCTGGTACCGCATCTGCGCGGTACCGGCGCACCGCGGACCCACCTGCTCGACAACGCGATGGAGCTCTCCCGCTTCGTCCGGCCCAAGCCGGCCGAAGCCCGGTTCAACCTCGGTCTGATCGGGGTCAGCCAGGTCGCCAAGGATCCGCTGTGGGCGGTGGACGTGCTCAAGCGCGTGCGTGAGCACGACGAGCGCTACCGGCTGCTTCTGGTGGGCGGTGACATGGACCCGAAGACCAGCAGGGCCACCGCCGACTACCGCAGGCGCCTCGAGCGGGCGCTGAAGCCGCTCGTCGCCTCCGGCGCGGTGGTACGGCTGGGCCCGACCGACGACGTTCCCGGTGTGCTGAGCGACATCGGTGTGATCCTCAGTTCTTCCCTGCGCGAGGGATGCCACGTGGGTCTGATGGAGGGCGCCGCGAGCGCCGCCCTGCCGGTCGTCCGCGACTGGCCCTTCTACGCCGGCCGGGCGAACAGCGCGAGGACCCTGTACCCCGGGGGCTGGGTCGTCGGCTCTCCCGAGGAGGCCGCCCGGCGCATCCTGGACGCCACCTCGACCGAGGAGTCCTGGCGGGAGGCGGGCGGGCCGGCTTCGGAGCACGCTCTCTCGGCCTGGGACTGGAGCGTCGTGGCGAAGCGGTTCGACCGGCTCTTCCTCGGCGAGGGCTGATCCGGCGCGGGCCGTCCGGTCAGCCGCCGATGACGACGCGACGGACCCCCGCCCAGTTGGCCGGGTCCGTCGTACGGCGGCCGTCGACGAGTACGCGGACGTCCGGCAGATCGGCAGCGGCCAGCTCCCGGTACTCCGGGTGGTCGGCCTGGAGGATCGCGGCGGTGACGGTCTGGCCCGCGTGCGGCACGAGGCCGTGCGCGGTCAGTTCGCCGGCCGTGTACAGCGGGTCGGAGACGAAGGGCACCGCGCCGCGGGCCCTCAGCGCCTCGACGACCCCGAAGACTCCGGAGAAGGCGGTCTCCTTGACTCCCCCGCGGTAGGCGGCGCCCAGCACCAGGACCCCGGCACCGTCCAGGTCGCCGTACGCGGCGGCCAGCAGGTCGACGGCGTATCCGGGCATCGCGGCGTTGGTCTCACGGGCCGAGCGCACGACGGTGGCCTCCGGGTCGTTCCACAGGTACATCCGCGGGTAGACCGGGATGCAGTGGCCGCCCACGGCGATGCCGGGCTGGTGGATGTGGCTGTAGGGCTGGCTGTTGCAGGCCTCGATGACCTTCCTGACGTCGATGCCGTTCCTGTCGGCGAACCGGGCGAACTGGTTGGCCAGACCGATGTTGACGTCGCGGTAGGTGGTCTCGGCGAGCTTGGCCAGCTCGGAGGCCTCCGCCGTACCGAGGTCCCAGACGCCGTTCGGACGTGGCAGGTCCTCACGGTCGTCGAAGTCGAGCACGGCCTCGTAGAACTCCGCTCCCCGCTGTGAGGACGCCTCGTCGATGCCGCCGACGAGCTTCGGATAGCGGCGCAGGTCTGCGAAGACACGGCCGGTCAGCACCCGTTCCGGGGAGAAGACGAGGTGGAAGTCCACACCCGGCGTCAGGCCGGAACCCTCGGCGAGCATGGGCGCCCAGCGCGTGCGCGTGGTGCCCACCGGCAGGGTGGTCTCGTAGCTGACGAGGGTGCCCGGCTTCAGGCCCGCCGCGATCGCCTTCGTCGCCGAGTCCATCCAGCCGAAGTCCGGAGTGCCCTCGGTGTCCACGAACAGCGGTACGACCACGACGACGGCGTCGGACGCGGCGACCGCGGCCGTGGTGTCCGTCGTCGCGGAGAGCAGGCCCGCGCCGACGGTCTCCTTGAGCCCGACGTCCAGACCGTGCTCACCGGGGAACGGCTCCGTGGCCGCGTTGACGAGTTCGACGACCTTCGCGTCGATGTCCGCGCCCCTGACCGTGTGGCCCTTGGCCGCGAACTGCACGGCGAGCGGGAGGCCGATCTTTCCCAGCGCGACTACACAGATGTTCATCGGGTCACTTCTCTCCTCAGCCTGGTCAGCGTGTCGCGCAGCCCCTTTCCCACACCCGGGTCCGCCTCCCACAGGGGCGCCGTCGTGATCACGAGCCGGCCCTTGGCGTTCCGGTTCGCCGACGCCCTGTACGGAACGGTCTGCCGCCATCGGAGGGCCAGAGGCAGCGGCTTCCCGCCGGTTCTCAGCGGGATCTCGTACGTCGAGCCTGCCACGTCCACGTATACCCGGACGCCGAGCTTCGCCTGCACGGCGCGAACCGGGATCCGCGCGTGGACCGCCGTCGCCCGGCCGTCGTCGGTCGGCACATGGTCGAACTTCCCGTCAGGAACCGCGAGCGCGCGGCCGGCCGGGAGACGGCGCGCGCCGGGCCCGTCGGCGCTCTTCGGCATGGCCCCCTGGACCAGACGCACGGTCAGGGAGCCGGTGTCACCCAGCACGCCGGCCCTGAGCGTGAGCACGAGCCACAGGTCGTCGCCGTCCTGCTCCCATCCGGCGGCGACGAACTCCGTGCCCTGTGCCAGCCGCCCGGGCACGGTCTCGCCGAGCAGCTCGTAGACCCGGTCGGGAAGGCCGAGGGCCTCGTCGCGGAAGCCGGGGTACATCGCGAAGGCCCGGCCTGCCTCCAGGTGGAAGGGCGGGGCGCCGTGCGCCGTCCCGTCCGTGACGGCGCGGACCAGGTCGTCCACGGCGCCCGCCTGCGCGAGGCAGATCCGCACCCGGCGCCCGACGTCGAGGGAGTCCCTGAGCCCGTCGGTGAGGTACGCGTCCGCCAGGGCGGCGATCCCCGCACACACCTCTCGCCGGACCCCGGCTTCGAGGGCCGGGAAGTCGCCCTGCACGAGCTTGGAGAGCTCCCAGGTGAAGTGCCGCCGGAGAAGCGCGTCCCGGTCGGGGCCTGCCTCCACCAGGGCGGCGGCGTGCTTCATGATCGCCGCGGTGCAGCGCAGCCGGGACAGGTGGTCGGCCCGATAGGTGATGTTTCCCGCGTCACCACGCTTCACCGCGTAGTAGAAGTCGTAGTCCGCCAGAACCGAGATCCTGCGGGCCCGGACACACGCCTCGACGGTGAACGGCTGGTCGCTGCCCACCGGCAGGTCCTCCGGAAAGCGCAGCCCGTGCCTCTCCACCAGCTCGCGGCGGAAGAGCTTGGTGTTCGCCAGGGTGAAGGGCAGCGCCGAGTGGAAGAGGCTGACGTCCGGATCGTTCTCCTTGTAGAGCTCCTGGTGCACGTACCGGCCGTTGGTCCCGACCATCTTGCCTATGACCACGTCGGAGCCGTACGCGTCCGCGCAGCCCACCATGCGCGCGAGGGCTTCCTCGCCCAGGTGGTCGTCGGAGCCGACGAAGTACACGTACCGCCCGGTGGCCACCTCCAGGGCACGGTTGCTCGGCGCCGCCGGGCCCCCGGAGTTCTCCTGGTGGATGACCCTGACGGTGCCCGGGTACTCCGCCGCGAAGCGGTCCAGTTCCGCACCGCTCCCGTCGGTCGACCCGTCGTCCACGGCGACGACCTCGAGCCGGTCGGCCCCGATGCTCTGCCCCACGAGTGAGTTCAGGCAGTCGGTGAGATACGGCATCGTGTTGTAGACGGCTACGACCACGGAGACGTCGGGCCGGGTCAACTGGCCACCTCGGGCGACGTCGTTCCCCCGTCCAGCCGCACGGCGAGTCCGGTGGAAGCCGATTCCAGCAGCCCCTCCGCCACCTCGACGGTCCGCAGGCCCTGACGCAGGGTGCAGATGTCGGCGGGCAGGCCCATGACGGCGTCCCGGAAGAGCTCGTGCTCCACCAGCAGCGGCTCACGCTTCGGGATCGCGTAGCGGATCATGTCGCCCTCGGAGACGCCGCGGAACGCGCGCAGGGCCTCCCATTCGGTGGTCACCGCCGCGTTCGAGTGGAACGTGAGGTCGCCGGTCAGGGTGTCCGCGATGAAGCAGCCGCGCTCACCGGTGACCGAGGTGAAGCGTTCCTTGAGCGGGCTCAGCCAGTTGACCAGGTGATTGACCATGGTGCCGTCGGAGAGCTTGCCCACCGCGGAGATCATGTCCTCGTGCGGCCGGCCGGACTTGGAGACGGTGTGGGCCGCTATGGAGGTGTACGTCCGGCCCGTGACCCAGGCCGTCAGGTCGATGTCGTGCGTGGCGAGGTCCTTGACCACGCCGACGTCCGCGATGCGGTGCGGGAAGGGGCCCTGACGGCGGGTGACGACCTGGAAGACCTCACCGAGATCGCCGGCCTGCAGACGGCCGCGCAGCGAATGCAGGGCCGGGTTGCAGCGCTCGATGTGGCCGACACCGGCCACCAGGTTCCGTGACCCGAAGGCGTCGAGGAGGCGTCGGGCGCCTTCCGCGGTGTCGGCGAGAGGCTTCTCGATCAGGGCGCCGACACCGGCTTGGGCCAGCCGGAGCCCGATCTCTCCGTGCAGTGCGGTCGGGCAGGCCACCACCGCGTAGTCGATGCCGAGCGCGATGAGGTCCTCGACGGTCGGCAGGACAGGGGCTCCCTGCGCCCAGCCGTTCTTGTCACCCAGGGGATCGACGACTCCGGCCAGGGACACACCTTCGAGTCCGGCGAGGACACGGGCGTGGTTGCGGCCCATGGAGCCGAGACCGACGAGGCCGGCCTTCAGTGCGGTGGTGGTCACAGCCCCTCCCCCAGTGCGTTCACGGCCTCGGCGATGCGGGCCGGATCCCCCTCGCCGAGCGAGGGGTGGACGGGGAGCGAGACGACCTCGGCGGCGGCCCGCTCGGTCTCCGGCAGGTCCCAGTTCCGGCCGGCCTTCTGGTCCGGCTCCCAGTACGGCCTGAGCCGGTGGATGGGTGTCGGGTAGTAGACCGCGTTGCCGATGCCGGCCTCGGTGAGCCCGGCCATGAAGGCATCGCGGTCGCCCCGGACCCGGATCGTGTACTGGTGGTAGACGTGCCGGGCGCCTTCGGCGACGGGCGGCGTGGTGACGTTCGGGGCGGTGATGTGCGCGTCGAGGTAGGCGGCGTGGGCGCGGCGGCGTTCGGTCCATCCGGCGACCTTGGCCAGCTGTACGCGGCCGACGGCGGCGGCCACATCCGTCATGCGCATGTTGGCGCCGACGATCTCGTTGGCGTACCGCTGCTCCATGCCCTGGTTACGCAGGAGGCGCAGGGTGCGGGCGAGCTCGGCGTCGGCGGTGGTGATCATGCCGCCCTCGAGGGCGTGCATGTTCTTGGTCGGGTAGAAACTGAACGTCCCGCCTTCGCCGAACGCGCCGACAGGGGTGCCGTTCAGAGCCGCCGCGTGCGCCTGGCACGCGTCTTCGACCACGGCGAGTCCGTGTTTCCGCGCAAGGGGCCCGAGCTCGTCCATCGCCGCCGGGTGACCGTAGAGGTGGACCGGCATGACGGCGGCCGTGCGGGGTGTGACGGCCGCCTCGACAGCGGCCGGGTCCAGGCCGTAGCCGCCCGGCTCGATGTCGGCGAACACCACGTCGGCACCGGCCAGCCGGACCGCGTTCGCGGAGGCCGCGAAGGAGAAGGAGGGGACGATCACCTCGTCGCCGGGGCCGATGCCGAGGGCGAGCAGGAGAAGATGCAGCGCGGAGGTACCGGAGCTGACGGCGACACAGTGCCGTCCGTCGACCAGCTCGGAGAAGCCCTCCTCGAAGGCCGCGACCTCGGGGCCCTGCACGACGCGCCCGCTGCGCAGCACGCGTACCGCGGCCTCGATCTCCTCTTCGCCGATGACGGGGTGGGCGGCGGGTATCGGTTGCTCGTCGATGGTCGTCATGGACGTCCTCCCTGAACACCGCAGGAGCACTCCACAGGCGGGGTTCCGGGGTGCGGGAGGTCTCACGGGACCGCGCGTAACCCCACCGGCACAAGGCCGACGACCCACCGAGGAGCAGGACCCGGCCGGCATTGAACCGGGGTGGCCACCGAACGTGTTCCCTCGGTCTCTCCCAGGAAGCAACGCCGACGACCGTCGTCACATTATGGGCGATTTCTACTGATTTCTCATGTTCACGGACCGGCGCCCGTCGGACGCACCGGGTCCGGACCGAAAAAAACGTGTCCCGCCCCGAAGGCTTCGGGGCGGGACACGTATGGATGAAGACCGGTCACGGACCGATCAGTCGGTGGTCGTCCCCGAATCGGCGGGCCCGGTCGAAGCCGACACGGACGGCGACGACTGCTCGGCAGCCACGGTCTTCTTCGCGGTCGCCTTCTTCGTCGCCGTCTTCTTCGCGGCGGTCTTCTTCGCGACCGTCTTGGCGGCGGTCTTCTTGGTGGCCGCCTTCTTCGCGGTCTTCCGCGCTGCGGTCTTCTTGGCCGGAGCCTCCGATTCCGCAGCGTCGGTGCCGGGGGCACCGGGCGCTTCGGAGTCGGCGCCCGTGGCCACGACGGCCGCTGCCTCCTCGGTGCCTGCAGGCGATCCCGCCGGGGCGGTGACCTTGCGGGTGACCCGGCGGCGGGCACGCGGCGCGGCGGCCGGAGCCGCCTCCTCGCCGGCCGCCGGCGCCTCGGGCTCCGCCGCCTTCTCCGCCTTCGCGGACGCGGCGGGCGCCGGGGCCTCCACAACCGGGTCCTCGGCCGCGACGGGCTCCGCCGCGGGCTCGACCGGCTGCGCCGGAGGTGTCACATCGGCCTGCTTGGGCGAACCCGCCGGGGCGGTCGCCTTCCGGGTCGCCCTGCGACGCGTACGGGCCGGAGGTGCGGCCTCCGCCTCGGGGGCGGCCGGAGCCTCCACCGGGGCCTCGGCGGCCGGCTCGGGCTGCGGCTTCTCCTCGGCCGCCGGAACCACCGGGGCGGTCTCGGCGACAGGGGTGGGTGCACCGGCCGGAGCCGTGGCCTTGCGGGTCGCGCGCCGACGGCCACGGCCACGCGAGGCCGCCGCCTCGGCCTCGGCCGGGCTGCTGTACAGCTCCTCGTCGGCGACGAACTCCGGCTCGGGCAGCGCCACCGGGGCGGCGACCTCCGCGGCCACCTCGGCCTCGGTCTCCACCTCGGCCTGCTGATCGGCCTGCTCGTGCTCATGGCCGTGCTCGTGCTCGTGCTCGTGTCCGGCGCCGCCGCGGCCGCGCTTCTTGGACCGCTTCCCGCCGCCGCCACCGGCGGCCGTGGGCTGCTCCATGTGGACGATCACGCCGCGCCCGTTGCAGTGCACGCAGGTCTCGGAGAAGGACTCCAGCAGGCCCTGGCCCACCCGCTTGCGGGTCATCTGGACCAAGCCCAGCGACGTGACCTCGGCGACCTGGTGCTTCGTACGGTCGCGGCCCAGGCACTCCAGCAGTCGCCGCAGCACCAGGTCCCGGTTGGACTCCAGCACCATGTCGATGAAGTCGACGACGACGATGCCTCCGAGGTCGCGCAGGCGCAGCTGCCGCACGATCTCCTCGGCCGCCTCCAGGTTGTTCTTGGTGACGGTCTCCTCGAGGTTTCCGCCCTGCCCGGTGAACTTGCCGGTGTTGACGTCGACGACGACCATCGCCTCGGTCTTGTCGATCACCAGCGAGCCGCCGCTCGGCAGGTAGACCTTGCGGTCCAGCGCCTTCATCAGCTGCTCGTCGATGCGGTACGTCGCGAACACGTCGACCTCGGAGGTCCAGCGCGAGAGCCGGTCCGTCAGGTCGGGGGCCACGTGCGACACATAGCCGTGGATCGTCTCCCAGGCGTCGTCACCGCTGACGATCACCTTCGAGAAGTCCTCGTTGAAGATGTCCCGGACAACCCGGACGGTCATGTCCGGCTCGCCGTAGAGCAGCGTCGGCGCGTTGGAGCTGCTGGTGCTCTTCGACTTCTTCTGGATCTCTTCCCACTGCTGCTGCAGCCGCTCGACGTCACGGCGCAGCTCGTCCTCGCTCGCACCCTCGGCCGCGGTGCGCACGATGACGCCCGCGTCCTCGGGGACGATCTTCTTGAGGATGGTCTTCAGCCGGGCGCGCTCCGTGTCGGGCAGCTTGCGGCTGATACCGGTCATCGAGCCCTCGGGCACGTAGACCAGGTAACGGCCGGGCAGCGAGACCTGGCTGGTCAGGCGGGCGCCCTTGTGGCCGATCGGGTCCTTCGTCACCTGGACGAGGACGGACTGGCCGGACTTCAGCGCGGTCTCGATGCGGCGCGGCCCGTGAGCCATGCCGAGCGCCTCGAAGTTGACCTCGCCCGCGTACAGGACGGCGTTGCGGCCCTTGCCGATGTCGACGAACGCGGCCTCCATGGACGGCAGTACGTTCTGCACCTTGCCCAGGTAGACGTTGCCGACGTAGCTGGTGGCCTGCTCCTTGTTGACGTAGTGCTCGACGAGCACGTTGTCCTCGAGGACACCGATCTGGGTGCGCTCTCCGCTCTGACGGACGACCATGACGCGCTCGACGGCCTCACGGCGGGCCAGGAACTCGGCCTCCGTGATGATCGGGACGCGGCGGCGGCCCTGCTCGCGGCCTTCGCGGCGGCGCTGCTTCTTGGCCTCCATGCGGGTCGAGCCCTTGATGGACTGGACCTCGTCGAAGCCGGTGCCGGGCTCGCGCTCGGCTTCCTTCTTGCGCGGCTCGCGGACCTTGACGACCGTGCGCTCCGGGTCGTCCGTGCCCGTGTCCTCACCGGAGGCGTCGCTGCGGCGGCGCCGCCGGCGACGGCGACGGCTGCTGCTGGACCCGGAGGACTCGTGCTCGTCGTCCTCGTCGTCGTCCTGTGCCTGCTGCTCGTCCTCGGAACGGTCGGCCGCGGCGTCGTCCTGCTGCTCGCCGTCGTCCGTGTCGTTGGCCTCCCCGCGACGGCGACGACGGCCACCACGACGGCGACGGCGCGAGGGCCGGTCCCCGTACTCATCCGATTCGTCGCCCTCGTGCTCGGCGTCCGTCTCGGGCTCTGCCTCTTCCTCGGCGTCGGGAGCGGTCTGCTCGGCCGGGAGCGTGACAGGCGTCGCGGCCGGCTCGGTCTCGACGGCCTCGCCACGACGGCGACGACGGCGGCGCGAACCGCCCTGCGGCGCGGACTCGGCCTCGGCGGGCTCGGCGGGGGCTGCGGCCTCGGCGGTCTGCCTGGCCTCGGTCTTGCGGGGCGCGCGGTCCTGGGGCTTCTGCTCCTCGGCCTCGTCGCTCGTGTCGTAGGCCGGGGTGTCCGAGACGGCCGCCGCTGCCGCGGCGGTCTCCGGGGTCTGGAACATCGGCTCGGAGAAGACCGGAGCCTGGAACACGGCCACGGCGGGACGCGTCGCGCGACGGCCCTTGCGGGCCGGCTCCTCGACCTTGCCGGTGAACTCGGGGCGGCCCGCGGCGGCGGTGGCACGGCGGCGCTGACGGCCTCGCGGCGCGGCCTCCTCGACCTGCTCGGTCTCGGCGGCCAGTTCCTCGGCGACGACTGCGGGGAGGCTCTCGGCCTTCTCGGCGGCCGCTTCGGCGACCTCCTCGACGGGCTGCGGGGAGCCTGCCGGAGCGCTCGCCCTACGGGAGGCGCGGCGGCGGCCACGGGGGGCCTCCACGACAGGGGCCTCGGCGGCCTCCTCGGCGCGCGTGGGCTCTGCGGGGGCTTCGGCCACCGGCTCGGCCTCGGTCGGGGCCTCGGCGTCCCGGAGGCCCTGCGGCGCACCGGCCGGAGCCGACGCACGGCGGCGGGCACGGCCTCGCGGCGCGGCGGGCTCGGCCGGTTCCACGGGCGCGGAGGCTTCGGCGACGGGCTCGGGGGCCTTCACCGGCTCGGCCGCGGCGGTGTCCTGCGCGACGGCCTCCGCCGGCTGAGGGGCACCTGCCGGAGCGGTGGCCTTGCGGGTGGCGCGGCGGCGGCCGCGGGGGGCCTCCACGACAGGGGCCTCGGCGGCCTCCTCGGCCTCGTCCTCGGCGGGAGCGGTCTCGGCGACCGGCTCCACGACCTCGGCGGCCTGGGGCGCGCCCGCCGGAGCGGTGGCCTTGCGGGTGGCGCGGCGGCGGCCACGGGGGGCCTCGGCCACGGGCTCGGCGACCGGGGCCTCGGCGGGCTCCGCAGTCGGTGCGGTCTCGGCGACCGGCTCCACGACCTCGGCGGCCTGGGGGGCGCCCGCCGGAGCGGTGGCCTTGCGCACCGCACGGCGGCGGGTGCGCGCCGGGGGCGCGGCCTCGGCGGCGGGTTCGGCGGTTTCCCCGGCAGCGGCCGGTATGGCCGGCGTGACGTTCTCGGCGTCGGCCGCGCCCGGCGCGCCCGACGGCGGGCCGGCAGGGCGGGAAGCGGCGCGGCGCCTGCGGCGCGGCGGCAGCTTGTCCCCGGGGGCGTTGTTCTCTTCGGTGTTCCCGGTCGTACCGGAATCGTTCGGCTCGTGCATGCGGGCGGTTCTCCCGTCGCGCTCCCGGGCGCCACGCCTGAGTCCGGTCCGACGCGATTCGCGTGATGTGCGCGATACCGCCGTCCGGGGCGCGGGCGCCGCACGGGAGCTGATGTCTGGCTCGCCGGTTCCGTACGTGTGAGGTACGGCCTGGCGAAAGTCTTATGGGGCGGTACGCGGCCCGACCCAGGTGGCTCCCGAGTCCAAGGGCTGCGCTACGACGACCGCCTTACGCGGAACCTGCACCTTCAGGCGCCGTCGCGGCGGCGGCCGGATCGGCCGTGGAAACGGCCGGGGCTGCCTCGCGGTCGGGCGCGAGCGGGTCGGTCACCGTGCCGGACTCCTCGTCGAAGAGCCCCTGCGCCAGCCTGGTCACCGCTGCGGGGACCGGCGGCGTTAGGTCGGCCACAGCTCGGAGACCGGACAGGACGTCGTCGGGTCGCACGGCAGGTGTCACGTGCCGCACTACCAGCCGCAGTATCGCACAGGGCCGGTCCCCGGACCTATCAGGCTGTGGATCAAGGGCCTCCAGGCCGGCCACGGCCGCACGCGCGTCGAAGGTCCGCATGCCGTTCTTCGCCCGGCGCTGGACCTCGACGGTCTCGGCGGCGAGGAAGGCGGCGACGGCCTTCTCGGCGTCCTGCACGGCGACACCGTCCAGCCGCATCTCCCACACGGAGGCGGTCAGCCGGTCGGCGAGGCCCGAGGTGCGGGCCTCCACCGCGTCGATGACGTCGAGGCCCTCGGGCATCGACGCGTCGAGCAGTTCGCGCAGGGTGCCGGGATCCCGCGCCTCGGTGAGGGCGATCTCCAGGAACTCGGCCTCGCTGCCTGTCCCCGTGGGGGCGGCGTTGGCGTACGACACCTTCGGGTGCGGGGTGAATCCCGCCGAGTACGCCATGGGCACCTGGGAGCGGCGCAGGGCCCGCTCGAAGGCACGCTGGAAGTCTCGGTGACTGGTGAACCGGAGGCGGCCCCGCTTGGTGTAGCGCAGTCGGATGCGCTGCACCGCCGGTGCGGGCGGCGGGCCTTCGGGCTGTCGCTTGCCCAGTGGTTCTTCTCCTCGGTGCGGGGCGGCCGCGGTGGCGGACCGCCCACGAAGTACAGGGTGCCCCGGGGTGCCGATCCGGCTCACCCCCGCTTGACGGATTTTCCGGCAGGCAGGGAGATCTCGGACACGGGCGCCGCGCTGGGGACAGTCGTTGTCCTACCCAGGGTACGCGCAGCGGACCCTTCGAGTTCCCGCGCGTCCGTGACCTGCGGCGCTCCGACAAGCGCCCGCCACGCGTCCCTGCGGGCCACGCGGAGTGTCTCCCGGGCCGAGGCCAGTGCGCCGGCGGCCGCGCGTCCCGCCTCCCGCGCGGCGCGCCCGGCGGGCGCCCAGACCGCGTCCCGCAGGAAGTGCCCCACAGGGGTGCACACCGTGCGGTAGGCCCAGGTGGCCGGCGCACCGACCAGATACCACGCCAGCCGGGCCAGCACACGGCCCACGGAACGGGAGACGAACCCGGCGATCCGCCAGGCGACGCCGACGGCCGCCACGACCTCCCGCCCCAGCGGGGCCAGGACCCTCCGGTACACCCATCCGAGAGGCAGCACGAACAGCGTCATGACCAGCCGCACGGCGCCGGACCGGAGTCCCCGCCCCACGGCGGCGAGCCCCCGCCCGGCCGTCCGGAAGGTCCACGCGACGCCGCGCCCCACCGGTGTCAGGACGTACCGGTACACCCACACGGCGGGCAGCACGAGGAGGTGCGTGCCGAGCCAGTGCGCTCCGGCCCCGACCGGTTTCAGGACGTACCGCCACACGCCCGCCGCGGGCCGCACCAGGAGGACGGTGACGAGCGCGGTCACCGCGGGGACGAGCAGCCTGTCGTAGAGCCACCGCAGGCCGTGCCCGGCCGGGGTGAGCAGCGCCCGGTGGAGCCACATCAGCGGGACGACGAACCCGTAGCGGGCGACCGGGACGGCCACGTAGCGCCACAGGCCCACCCAGGGCCGGACCAGAAGGGCCACGGCGAGCCACACGAGGGCCCGTCCGACCGGGGTCAGCACCTGGTCGTACACCCACTCCAGCGCTCTGCCCAGGGGACGGAGCAGCACCCGCCCCAGGGCGCGGCCTCCCACGACGAGGAGATCCCACAGCATGCGGACCGGCAGGACGAGCACCAGCACCGCGATCCGCACCGGAATCCTGACGAGGGTGGTCACGCAGCCTTCCGCGCCCTCGTGGGGCGGGGGCGCGCCGTGCTTCTCGAGGCCCATGCCTCCAGGGACGTGGAACGCCCGGCCCGGAGTTGACCGGACCGGGCGTTCGTCGCCTGGCTGTTACGAAAAGGGCTACTTCACGACCGTCAGCGGGAGGAGTTTCTTGCCGGTCGGGCCGATCTGGATGTCCAGGTCGAGCTGCGGGCACACGCCGCAGTCGAAGCACGGAGTCCAGCGGCAGTCCTCGACCTCGGTCTCGTCGAGCGAGTCCTGCCAGTCCTCCCAGAGCCAGTCCTTGTCGAGACCGGAGTCCAGGTGGTCCCAGGGCAGGACCTCCTCGTACGTCCGCTCACGGGTGGTGTACCAGTCGACGTCGACGCCGAAGGCGGGGAGCGTCTTCTCCGCGCTCTTCATCCAGAGGTCGTAGCTGAAGTGCTCGCGCCAGCCGTCGAAGCGGCCACCGGACTCGTAGACCTCGCGGATGACCGCGCCGACGCGGCGGTCACCGCGCGAGAGCAGGCCCTCGACGATGCCGGGCTTGCCGTCGTGGTACCGGAAGCCGATGGAGCGGCCGTACTTCTTGTCGTCGCGGATCTTGTCCCGGAGCTTCTTCAGCCGGGCGTCGGTGTCCTCGGCGCTGAGCTGCGCGGCCCACTGGAAAGGGGTGTGCGGCTTGGGGACGAAGCCGCCGATGGAGACGGTGCAGCGGATGTCGTTCTGTCCGGAGACCTCACGGCCCTTGGCGATCACGTTGACCGCCATGTCACCGATCTGGAGGACGTCCTCGTCGGTCTCGGTGGGCAGACCGCACATGAAGTACAGCTTCACCTGGCGCCAGCCGTTGCCGTACGCGGTGGAGACCGTGCGGATCAGGTCCTCCTCCGAGACCATCTTGTTGATGACCTTGCGCATGCGCTCGGAGCCGCCCTCGGGGGCGAAGGTGAGGCCCGACCTGCGACCGTTGCGGGTCAGCTCGTTGGCCAGGTCCACGTTGAACGCGTCGACGCGGGTGGAGGGCAGCGAGAGGCCGATCTTGTCCTCGGTGTACCGGTCGGCGAGGCCCTTGGCGATGTCACCGATCTCGCTGTGGTCCGCGGAGGAGAGCGACAGCAGGCCGACCTCCTCGAAGCCCGTGGCCTTGAGCCCCTTCTCGACCATCTCGCCGATACCGGTGATGCTTCGCTCCCGCACGGGGCGCGTGATCATGCCGGCCTGGCAGAAACGGCAGCCGCGGGTGCAGCCGCGGAAGATCTCCACGGACATGCGCTCGTGGACGGTCTCGGCGAGGGGGACGAGCGGCTGCTTGGGGTACGGCCATTCGTCGAGGTCCATGACGGTGTGCTTGGACACGCGCCACGGCACGCCGGACTTGTTGGGCACGACGCGGCCGATGCGGCCGTCGGGCAGGTACTCGACGTCGTAGAAGCCGGGGACGTAGACGCCGCCCGTCCTCGCGAGGCGGAACAGCACCTCCTCGCGGCCGCCGGGCCGGCCCTCGGCCTTCCAGGCGCGGATGATCTCGGTGATCTCCAGGACGGCCTGCTCCCCGTCGCCGATGACCGCGCAGTCGATGAAGTCCGCGATCGGCTCGGGGTTGAACGCGGCGTGGCCGCCCGCCAGCACGATCGGGTGGTCGACGGTGCGGTCCTTGGACTCCAGCGGGATACCCGCCAGGTCCAGGGCCGTGAACATGTTGGTGTAGCCGAGCTCCGTGGAGAAGCTGAGGCCGAACACGTCGAAGGCACCGACGGGGCGGTGGCTGTCCACGGTGAACTGGGGCACCTTGTGCTCGCGCATCAGTTCCTCGAGGTCCGGCCACACGCTGTACGTGCGCTCGGCGAGGACGCCCTCGCGCTCGTTGAGCACCTCGTAGAGGATCATGACGCCCTGGTTGGGGAGTCCGACCTCGTAGGCGTCCGGGTACATGAGTGCCCAGCGGACGTCGCATTCGTCCCAGGGTTTGACGGTGGAGTTCAGCTCACCGCCGACGTACTGGATGGGCTTCTGCACATGCGGGAGCAGAGCTTCGAGCTGCGGGAAGACCGACTCGGCAGACATCTGTGGACCTTCGTAGCTGGCAGGGGTGACCATCAAGCGTAACCCGGTGCTCAGCCCTTCAGTGCCGCGCGCAGTCCGGGGTGCGCTGCCCGCGCCCAGACCTCGGGCAGTTCGCGCTCCCGTGCGTCCGCGACCGCTTCCTCCCGGGCGTACAGAAGTCCCCAGGTGAACGCGGACTCCCCCGCGCCGTGCGCCTGGACCGCGAGGGTGCGCAGGGCGTCCCGGGCCACGACGCTGTCCTGGTGGTCGCCGAGGACCGACTGCACGGCCTTCATCCGCTTGGCGAACCTCTTGGCGGGCTTCCCCAGGGCCGGCCTGGCGGCCTCGGCCGCGTAACGGACACGTTTGGCGGCCTTGCGCGCCTCGTGCATGGCCACGTCGCGCTCCTCGCCCGGCGGGAGGTCCAGAGCGTGCCCGACGCGGGTGGCCAGGCGGTCGTAGTCGTCGGTCACGGCGCGGGCGAGGGTGTCCCTCGGTGCCCGCTTCGCGGCGGGGCGCAGGGGCGGGTCGGCGAGGAGGGCGTCCAGGGAGTCCAGCAGGGCGAGATAGCGCCCTTCGTCGAGCACGGAGACCGCCCGTCGCCGCGATGCGGTGCGCCCGGCCACGGAGGTGAGCTGCAGCCGGGCACTCACGGGGCCCAGGAGCAGGGTGTCGGGCAGTGCGGCGGCGTGGGCGCGGAGCCGTGCGTCGAGCACCTCCCTGTCACGGTCGACCCCGAGCTCGGCGGCGAGCCACTTCAGCTCGTCGCGGAGCGGGTCGGTGACGGTGCGGTCGAGCACCTTGCGGTACGTCCTGAAAGCACTGCGCAGCCGGCGGGTGGCGACCCGCATGCGGTGCACGCTGTCGGGCAGGTCCCGGCGTACGGCGGGGTCGAGCTCTACCAGGGCCGTGACCTGGCGTCGTACGTAGGCGAGTACGTGATCGCCCGCGGTGCGCGGGGAGGGTTCCTTCTTCGTCTTCCGCGGCTTGCCCGGCGCGGTCTCGGCCAGGGCCCTGGCCAGCTTGGACGGCGCGTCCGAGGGCCTGACTCCGGCTTTGCGCAGCCGGCGTTCGACGGTGTCGAGGAAGGCGGGGTCGCCGTCGTCGGCCAGTTCGACCTCCATCTCGGTCCACGCCGAGGTCGTACCGTGTCCGTCCTCGGTGAGGCGTTCCGCGAGGACCTCGTCGACGCTCAGCTCGGCGAGCAGCGCCCCGTCCTCGTCGAGGAGGTGGTGGACGTCCCTGGCGGAGAGGATCCGCACGACGGGGACCACCGGGGCGTCCCGAACGCGGGAGCGGAGCAGCTCACCGAGGGCAGGTGGCAGTGCGTCGGTCAGGGGCGCCTGGATCTCGTCGCGGACACCCGCGGAGACGGGGATCTTGAGGTGCCATCCGGCGTCGTCCCCACCCGTTCTGCGGCGGAGCGTGAGGGAGTACGCGGCGAGCCGGAGATCCTCGGTGTCGTAGTAGACGGCGTCGAGTTCCCTCAGGCCGCGGTGGACGACGGCCGAGACCCCGGCCACGCGGGTCAGGTCGGGCAGCCGGGTTTCGGAAGTCGCTTCGTACTTTCGCTCGACCTCTAGCTTCGAGTCCGCCATACGGAGAACCTATCCGCGATGGGCGCGGATATGCAGGGCGGAGCGAAGTCCTCAGGCGGACATCGGACGTTGGACCTTGATCGACTGGAGCAGTCCGATCGCCACCCAGACCGCGAACATCGACGAGCCTCCGTACGACACGAACGGCAGCGGGAGTCCGGCCACCGGCATGATCCCGAGCGTCATCCCGATGTTCTCGAAGGACTGGAAGGCGAACCAGGCGATGATGCCGGCGGCCACGACCGTCCCGTACAGCTCGGTCGTACCGCGGGCGATACGGCAGGCGCGCCACAGGACGACGCCGAGCAGGACGATGATCAGCCCGGCCCCCAGGAACCCGAGCTCCTCGCCGGCCACCGTGAAGACGAAGTCGGTCTGCTGCTCGGGGACGAACTGCCCCGTCGTCTGCGATCCGTTGAAGAGCCCGGTGCCCGTGAGCCCGCCCGAGCCGATGGCGATACGGGCCTGGTTGGTGTTGTAGCCCACGCCGGCCGGATCGAGTGCCGGGTTGGCGAAGGCCGCGAAGCGGGCGATCTGGTAGTCGTCGAGCACACCGAGCTGCCAGACGGCCACCGCACCGGCCGTGCCCGCGCCGAGAAGCCCGAAGACCCATCGGTTGGAGGCGCCGGAGGCGAGGAGCACGCCGAGGACGATCACGGCCATGACCATGACGGAGCCGAGGTCGGGCATCAGCATGACGACGGCCATCGGCACGAGCGCCAGGCCGAGCGCCTTCGCGACCGTCCGGTGGTCGGGGTGCAGCTGGTCGCCCGCGTCGACCCGGGCGGCGAGCAGCATCGCCATGCCCAGAATGATCGTGATCTTGGTGAACTCGGAGGGCTGGAGGGAGAAGCCGCCAGGGAGGAGGATCCAGGCGTGCGCGCCGTTGACGGTGGCGCCGAGCGGGGTGAGGACCGCGATGACGAGCAGTACCGACAGCCCGTAGAGCACCGGCACCGCTCCCCGCAGCGTGCGGTGCCCGAGCCAGATGGTGCCGATCATCAGCGCGAACCCGATGCCGGTGTTGAGCGCGTGCCGGAACAGGAAGTAGTACGGATCGCCGTGGGTGAGTGACTCACGGCCGCGGGTCGCCGACCAGACCAGCAGCGAGCCGACGAAGGACAGCGCGAGGGACGATCCGAGCAGGGGCCAGTCCAGTCGCCGTACGACGGAGTCGCGGGCGGTGAGCTTGGCCCAGACGGACCGGTCCTCGGGGCCGTAGCGCGAGACGGAGAAGCCTGCCATCAGTCGCGCCTCCCCACGGCCGCGGGCAGGGCGCCGGCGAGCGCCTGCGTGCCGTCGTCGACGGGCGCGGGGACGTACGGCTTGATCTTGGGCGACTCGATCTGGCCGTCCGGCTTGATCTTGGGCAGGGTCTTCTGCGGCGCGGGCAGCAGCGCCTTCTTGAGGTCCTGCTTGCCGGTCGCGTCGAGACCGTAGAGCGCGTTGTAGATGTTGCGGACGGCGGGGCCGGACGCGCCGGAGCCCGTTCCACCCTGGGAGATCGTCATGACGATCGAGTAGTCCTTGGTGTATGTGGCGAACCACGAGGTCGTCTGCTTGCCGTAGACCTCGGCCGTGCCCGTCTTGGCGTGCATCGGGATCTTGTCCTGGGGCCAGCCGCCGAACCGCCAGGCGGCGCTGCCCCGGGTCGCGACACCCGCGAGGGCTTCGTCTATCTTGTCGCGCGTGTCTCCCGTGAAGGGCAGCTTGCCGTGGGCCTGGGGCGCGATCTCCTGAACGCTTCTGCCGTCGCCGCTGATGACCGCCTTGCCGACGGTCGGGTCGTACAGGGTGCCGCCGTTGGAGATCGCCGCGTAGATCGTCGCCATCTGCATCGGGGTGACGAGCGTGTCACCCTGACCGATCGAGTAGTTGACGGAGTCACCGGCGCGCATCTTGTTTCCCTCGATGCAGCCTTCGTAGGCGATCTTCTCGACGTACGTGCCGTCCTTCTTGCCCTGCTTGCACCAGGACGCCTTGTTGGCGTCGTAGAAGTCCTGCTTCCACTGGCGGTCGGGGACGCGGCCGGCGACCTCGTTGGGGAGGTCGATGCCGGTCTCCTTGCCGAGCCCGAACTGGTGGGCGGTCTTGTAGAACCAGTCCGCCGGGTCCTTCTTCGGCTTGTTGCCGCCGTCCTTCGCCCACTCCTTGTGCGCCAGTCCGTAGTAGACGGTGTCGCAGGAGACCTCCAGGGCGCGCCCGAGGCTGATGCTGCCGTAGCCCTGGGACTCGAAGTTCTTGAAGACCTGGCCCCCGATGGAGTACGAGCTCGGGCACGGGTAGTTGCCGTCGAAGTCGTATCCGGCGTTGACCGCGGCGGTCGAGGAGATGACCTTGAAGATCGACCCGGGTGCGGCGGTGCCCTGGATGGCCCGGTTCAGGAGCGGGAAGTTGGACTTCTTGCCGGTCAGCCTGGCGTAGTCCTTGGCGGAGATGCCGCCGATCCAGGCGTTGGGGTCGTACGTCGGCAGGGACGCCATCGAGACGATGCGGCCCGTCTTGGCCTCCATGACGACGACGGCACCGGAGTCGGCCTTGTAGAGCTCGTTGGTGTTGCGGTCCATCTCCTTGCGGGCCGTCTCCATGGCCTTGTTCAGCTCGTACTCGGCGACGGCCTGGACCCGTGCGTCGATGGACGTGACGACGCTGGAGCCGGGCTCCGCCTCGTCGTTCTGCGCCTGGCCGATGACGCGGCCGAGGTTGTCGACCTCGTAACGGGTGACACCGGCCTTGCCGCGCAGTTCCTTGTCGTACGTCCGCTCGAGGCCGGAACGGCCGACCTGGTCGGAGCGGAGGTAGGGCGAGTCGGAGTCCTGGGCCTTGGTGACCTCGTCGTCGGTGACGGGCGAGAGGTATCCGAGCACCTGGGCGGTGTTGGCCTTGCCGGGCGCGGCGTAGCGGCGTACGGCGGTGGGTTCGGCGGTGATGCCGGGGAAGTCCTCGGCCCGCTCGCGGATCGTCAGCGCCTGCTGAGTGGTGGCCTCGTCGGTGACGGGGATCGGCTGGTAGGGAGAGCCGTTCCAGCAGGGCTGCGGGGTCTTGGCGTCGCAGAGCCGGACCTTGTCCTGGACGTCCTTGGCCTTCATGTCCAGGACGTCGGCCAGCCGCTCGAGGACGCCGACCCCGTCGTCCTTCATCTTCATGAGTTCGGTGCGGCTCGCGGAGACGACGAGACGGGTCTCGTTGTCGGCGAGTGGCACGCCGCGTGCGTCGAGGATGGCACCGCGCACCGCCGGCTGGACGACCTGCTGGACGTGGTTGTTCTTGGCCTCGTCGGTGTATTCCTGCCCGTTGCGGATCTGGAGGTACCAGAGCCGGCCGCCGAGTGTCAGGAGCAGGGAGAACACGAGGACCTGGATGACGACGAGACGGATCTGGACCCTCTGGGTCCGCCCTGTCTCAGGAATGTTGGTCACAGCCGCTTGACCCCCTTGATCCTTCCTGCGCGTGAGGCACGGCTGCGGGCCGCCCTCAGGCGCAGCCCGCCCCGCTGGCTGCCGATCCGCAGCCCGGTGCCGGATGCCAGCCAGCCCGCTGCGACGTCACCGCCGGAGGAACTCTCGGCGACCGGGTCGTTCTCGGTGCGTCTGGCGAGCGCCATGATCAGCGGAACGGTGAACGGTGCGAGGAGCAGGTCGTACACCACCGCGGTGAACAGCAGGCTGCCCAGCCCCACATGGCGGGCGGCCGTGTCGCCGACGAGGGAGCCGACACCGGCGTACAGCAGCGTCGATCCGACCGCCGCGGCGACGACGAAGGCCATCGGGGTGAACGCCGACTTGAGCTGGCCGTTCTCGGGGCGGGCCATACCGGCGAGGTAGCCGATCAGACAGAGCACCAGGGCGTAGCGCCCTGCGGCGTGGTCGGCGGGCGGGGCCAGGTCGGCGAGGAGCCCCGCGCCGAAGCCGACGAGCGCGCCGCTGACGGGCCCGTACACGAAGGCGAGTCCGAGGACGACGAGGAGCAGCAGGTCCGGGGTGGCGCCGGGGAGCTGGAGGCGGGCGAGGACCGAGACCTGGATGACGAGGGCGACCACGACGAGGGTGGCGGAGAGCAGCGTCCGGTTGAAGCGCATGGGGATCAGCTCTATTCCTGCTCGTTCGCCGCGTCACCGGCGGCCGTGTCGGCGTTGCCGGAGGCGTCCGGTGAGGCACCCGGCGAAGCGGACGCGCCGGGCTTCTCGTTGATGTTCCCGACGACCTTTCCGTCGCCGTCGACGAGGTCACCGTTCGGCTGGACCATGACGGTGACGGTCGGGGTCGGCTTGGGCTTCTCGGGCTTCTTGGGCTGCTTCGGCAGGACCATGTCACGGGGGTCCTCACGGGGCGCCCGGACGACGACGCCCACGATGTCCAGCTTGGTGAAGCCGACGTACGGCCGGACGTAGACCGTCCGGGTCAGGTCGCCGCCGGACGGGTCGACACGGACGACCTCCCCGACCGGCACGCCGGGGACGAAGGGCTTGTCCTTGCTGGAGCCGAAGGTGACCAGCCGGTCGCCCTTCTTCACGTCCGCCTTGCCGTTGAGGAACTGGACCGAGAGCGGCCGGGACCCCTGTCCGGTGGCGAAGCCCAGCTCGTCCGTCTTCTCCATCCGGGTGCCGACGGTGAAGTCGGGGTCGTTGGCCAGCAGGACGGTCGCGGTGTTCGGGCCGACGGTCGTGACCCGGCCGACCAGTCCCTCGCCGTTCAGTACGGTCATGTCGCGCCGCAGGCCGTCGTTGGCCCCGGCGTCGATGGTGATGGTCCAGGAGAAGCCCTGGGCCGCTCCTATGGCGATGACTTCGGCGCCCTTGATGCCGTACTGGCCGGCCCCGGCGCTCTTCAGCATGGTGTCGAGCTGGCGGACCTTGCTGGTGTTGCGGTCGTCGCTGCCGAGCTTCGTCTTGAGCGCGGCGTTCTCCTGCTCCAGGGCGGCGATCCGGTCGTGCCGGTCACCGGAGTCCCGGACGGCGCCGATGGCGTTGCCCACCGGGTCCACCGCCGCCGCGACGCCGTTCTCGACCGGTCCGAGTACCGTGGCCGCTGCCTGCCGTGCTCCGTCCACCGGCGACTCCTCGCCACCACGGATGTCCACCGTGATCAGGGCGAATGCGATGGCGATCAGCAGCACCAGGAGCAGCCGGCTCTCTCGTGTGTCCCTCACGTGCGGCGGCCGTGCCTTCCTCGTCGGAATGTTCGTGCCTGTATACCGACGTCCGCCGTACGGGACGGCATGGCCCGTACGGCGGAGCGTCGTGTTCTACCGTCGGGGCTGGGCGTCCAGCACCTGCTGGAGTGCCTCGAACTCCTCGACGCACTTCCCGGATCCGAGCGCCACCGAGTCCAGCGGGTCCTCGGCGATGTGGATCGGCATGCCCGTCTCGTGGCGGAGCCGCTCGTCGAGTCCGCGCAGGAGCGCGCCGCCGCCGGTGAGGACGATGCCGCGGTCCATGACATCGCCGGAGAGCTCCGGCGGGCACTTGTCGAGCGTCGTCTTCACGGCGTCGACGATCGCGTTGACCGGTTCCTCGATGGCCTTGCGTACCTCGGTCGCGGAGATGACGACGGTCTTGGGCAGGCCCGAGACCAGGTCGCGTCCGCGGATCTCGGTGTGCTCGTCCTTCTCCATCTCGAACGCCGAACCGATCGTGATCTTGATCTGTTCGGCGGTGCGCTCACCGAGGAGGAGGGAGTACTCCTTCTTGATGTGCTGGATGATCGCGTTGTCCAGCTCGTCACCGGCGACCCGGATCGACTGGGCGGTGACGATTCCTCCGAGGGAGATCACCGCGACCTCGGTGGTGCCGCCACCGATGTCGACGACCATGTTGCCGGTGGCCTCGTGGACGGGCAGGCCGGAACCGATGGCCGCCGCCATCGGCTCTTCGATGATGTGCACCTGGCGCGCGCCCGCCTGCGTCGACGCCTCGATGACGGCGCGTCGCTCGACCCCTGTGATGCCGGAGGGCACACAGACGACGACCCGCGGGCGGGCCAGGTAGCGGCGCTTGTGGATCTTGAGGATGAAGTAGCGGAGCATGCGCTCCGTGATCTCGAAGTCGGCGATCACGCCGTCCTTCAGCGGTCGCACGGCAACGATGTTGCCGGGCGTACGCCCGATCATCTTCTTGGCCTCGGAGCCGACCGCCAGGATTCCGCCGGTGTTGGTGTTGATGGCCACGACGGACGGCTCGTTCAGTACGATGCCGCGCCCCCTGACGTACACCAGCGTGTTGGCAGTCCCGAGGTCGATAGCCATGTCACGGCCGATGAACGACATTGAGTTCCCCTTGTTCCCCATGAGGATGCGTCGGGCCTTCCCAAGAAGCGAAGAATGGCTTGTTTGAGTAGGCGAGGGTTGGCGCTGCGGGCGTGGAAGCTTCCATCGTAGTGCCGTATGCACGGACACAGCGCGAGGGTCCTTCGCCGGGCGAGCGGAACGGCTGCCCGCTCCACCCATGGTGACGTTACGTCGGAGGGATGGGTTCCCGCGATACGGGACCCTAAGCCGAAAGGCGACCGAATTACTTCGGTCGCCCCAGGTCATGAGCGCTGTTTGGCGGAGCCGAAGTCAGGAAAGCCCGGGAAAGAAGAGCTTGATTTCTCGCTCTGCGGACTCCTCCGAGTCCGAGGCGTGGATGAGGTTCTCCCGGGTGATCGTGCCGAAGTCGCCGCGGATCGACCCGGGCGCGGCGGAGATCGGGTCGGTGGGGCCGGCCAGGGCGCGTACGCCCTCGATGATCCGCTCGCCTTCGGCCACCAGAGCGACGACGGGGCCGGAGGCCATGAACTCGACGAGCGGCTCGTAGAACGGACGGCCCTTGTGCTCGCCGTAGTGCTGCTCCAGGGTCTCCTGGTCGAGCGTGCGCAGTTCCAGCGCGGTGATCGTCCAGCCGGCCTTGCGTTCGATGCGGCTGACGATCTCGCCGATCAGCCCACGCCGGACGGCGTCGGGCTTGAGAAGGACGAGGGTGCGCTGGGTCATGTGCGGCTCCTTGCAGACTTCCGGTGCGGGTGAGGGCGAGATTACAGGGGTACTCGGGCGGACCTACGGTCGGGCTAACTCTGCGTCATCCCTGGGCCGATGCCTGAGCGCTCTCCTGCGCCTCGGCCTGTGCCGCCCACCGCGCCTTGGCCTCGTCGATCCTGCGGCCGTAGTGCACCGATGCCCACCACAGGGCACCGAAGGCCCCGCCGAGGATGAACATCATCGGGACGAAGAAGCCGCTCAGCACCAGCAGGACCTGGAGCGCCCAGCCGAGCTGGATGCCACCCGGCCGGGTGATCCCACCGCAGAGCAGGACGGACAGCAGCATGCCGATGCCGCAGACCGTCCAGACCGTGCCCATGGACATGCCGTCGGTCTTCATCGCCACGAGTCCGGCGAACCCGATGACGAAGAATTCACCGATCAGCGTCGATGCACAGAGCGTACGCACAGGTCAGCGCCTTCCCAGGAGCAGTCGGGCCTCGCCGACCGTGATCACGGATCCGGTCACCAGGACTCCGGCGCCCGCGTACTCGGCCTCTTCCTCGGCCAGGGTGATCGCCGCTTCCAGCGCGTCGTCCAACCGGGGCTCGACCTGGACGCGGTCGTTGCCGAAGACCTCGACGGCGACCGCGGCGAGCGCGTCCGCGTCCATGGCCCGCGGGCTGGAGTTCTGGGTGACGACGACCTCGGCGAAGATCGGTTCGAAGGCTTCGAGGAGCCCGCGGACGTCCTTGCCGTCACTCGCGCCGACGACCCCGATCAGCCGGGAGAAGCTGAACGCCTCGGAGATCCCCTCGGAGGCGGCCAGACCGCCGGCCGGGTTGTGCGCCGCGTCCAGGACGACCGTGGGGCTGGACCGGACGACCTCCAGGCGGCCCGGAGAGAGCACGGAGAGGAAGGCCTTGCGGACCACTTCGACGTCGAGGCTGCGGGCCTGCTCCGCCCCGATACCGAAGAACGCCTCGACGGCGGCGAGCGCCACCGCCGCGTTGTGCGCCTGGTGCGCCCCGTAGAGCGGAAGGAAGATGTTGTCGTACTCGCCGCCCACTCCCCGCAGGGTCAGCAGCTGGCCGCCGACCGCGATCTCTCGGGAGACGACGCCGAACTCCATGCCTTCGCGGGCGACGGTGGCATCGACCTCGACGGCCTTCTTCAGCATGACCTGCGCGGCGTCGACCGGCTGCTGGGCCAGGATCACCGTCGCGCCCTGCTTGATCACTCCGGCCTTCTCGCCCGCGATCTCGGCGGGGGTGGAGCCGAGGCGGTCGGTGTGGTCCAGCGAGATGGGGGTGACCACGGCGACCGAGGCGTCGATGACGTTCGTCGCGTCCCAGGTGCCGCCCATGCCCACCTCGACGACCGCGACGTCGATCGGCGCGTCGGCGAAGGCCGCGTACGCCATGCCCGTCAGCACTTCGAAGAACGAGAGCCGGTAGGGCTGCCGGGCGTCGACCATCTCGACGTACGGCTTGATGTCGTTGTACGTCTCGATGAAGCGCTCGGCCTCGATCGCGGCGCCGTCCAGGCTGATCCGCTCGGTGATCGACTGGACGTGCGGGGAGGTGTAGCGGCCGGTGCGGAGCTCGAAGGCGCTCAGCAGGGCCTCGATCATGCGGGCCGTGCTGGTCTTGCCGTTCGTCCCGGTGATGTGGATCGACGGGTAGGCGCGCTGGGGCTCGCCCAGCACGTCCATCAGGGCCGCGATACGGGTCACCGAGGGCTCGAGCTTGGTCTCGCCCCAGCGGCCGGCGAGCTCCTGCTCCACCTCGCGCAGCGCCCGGTCGGTCTCGGGGTCGGCGGGGCGGTCGGGGACCGCCTCGCCCTGCGGCGGGCCCGACTGGGCGCGCAGCGTGCGGCTCCCGGCCTCGATCACCGCCAGGTCGGGGTCGCGCTGGGTCTCTTCGTCGACGATCTCCGCGAAGGTGTCGTCGGGATCTGACGCGTCGTGCCGGTCTGAAGGGCGGGGCTCACTCACAGGGCCAGTCTACGGATGGCCGCGGACATCGCGCGCAGCGCCCGCTGCCGGGCCACCCGGACACCGCGGAGCCCCACTGCCGTGCCCCCGGACACCGCGGAGCCCCCGCGCTCCCGGTCGGTCGGGTGTGCGGGGGCTCCGTCCTCGGGTGATCAGCCCGTCGGCAGGTTCGCCAGCTGGGCGGCGATGCGCTCGATGTCGGCCTCCGCCTTGGCGAGGCGGCCACGGATCTTGTCGACCACGTTGTCCGGGGCCTTCGCCAGGAACGCCTCGTTGCCGAGCTTTCCGGTGGCCTGGGCCTTCTCCTTCTCGGCGGCGCCCAGGTCCTTGGTGAGGCGCTTGCGCTCGGCCTCGACGTCGATGGTGCCGGACAGGTCGAGGGCGACCCTGGCTCCGGCGACCGGCAGCGTGGCCGTGGCGTGGAAGCCCTCGCCTGCGGGCTGCAGGCGCAGCAGCTGGCGGATGGCCGCCTCGTGCGGGGCGAGGGCCGTGCCGGTGACGGTCAGCTCGGCCGGGACCTTCTGGCCGGGCTGCAGGCCCTGGTCGGAGCGGAAGCGGCGGACCTCGGTGACGACCTGCTGGACGAGCTCGATCTCCTTCTCGGCCGCGTCGTCGCGGAAGCCGCTGTCCTTCGGCCAGTCGGCGACGACGACGGACTCCTGGCCGGTGAGCGTCGTCCACAGCGACTCGGTCACGAACGGGACGATCGGGTGCAGCAGCCGGAGGGTGACGTCCAGGACCTCGCCGAGGACCCGGGCGGAGACCTTGGCCTGCTCGCCGCCGGCGAAGAAGGTGGTCTTGGAGAGCTCGACGTACCAGTCGAAGACCTCGTCCCACGCGAAGTGGTAGAGGGCGTCACTGAGCTTGGCGAACTGGAAGTCCTCGTAGAACGCGTCGACGTCGGCGACGGTCTTGTTCAGCCGGGACAGGATCCACCGGTCGGTGGCCGAGAGCTGCTCGACGGGCGGGAGCGCACCCTCGACCGTCGCGCCGTTCATCATCGCGAAGCGGGTGGCGTTCCAGATCTTGTTGGCGAAGTTGCGGGAGGCCTGGACCCAGTCCTCGCCGATCGGCACGTCGGTACCGGGGTTGGCACCCCTGGCCAGGGTGAAGCGGACGGCGTCGGAGCCGTACGTGTCCATCCAGTCCAGCGGGTCGACGACGTTGCCGAAGGACTTCGACATCTTCTTGCCGCGCTCGTCGCGGACGAGGCCCGTGAGGGCGATCGTCTTGAACGGGACCTCGCCGTCCATGACGTACAGGCCGAACATCATCATCCGGGCGACCCAGAAGAAGATGATGTCGTGGCCGGTGAGCAGGACGTCGGTCGGATAGAACTTCTTGAGGTCCGGGGTCTCCTCGGGCCAGCCGAGTGTGGAGAACGGCCACAGGCCGGAGGAGAACCAGGTGTCCAGGACGTCGGTGTCCTGGGTCCAGCCCTCGCCGGTGGGCGGCTGCTCGTCGGGGCCGACGCAGACGACCTCGCCGTCGGGGCCGTACCAGACGGGGATGCGGTGGCCCCACCAGAGCTGGCGCGAGATGCACCAGTCACGGAGGTTGTCGACCCAGTCGAAGTACCGCTGCTCCATCTCCTTGGGGTGGATCGCGACCCGGCCGTCACGGACCGCGTCACCGGCGGCCTTGGCGAGGGTGTCGACCTTGACCCACCACTGGAGCGAGAGCCGGGGCTCGACCGTCGTGCGGCAGCGGGAGCAGTGGCCGACGGAGTGGACGTACGGACGCTTCTCCGCGACGATCCGGCCCTGGCCGCGCAGTGCCCCGACGATGGCGGAACGGGCCTCGAAGCGGTCGAGCCCCTCGAACGGGCCGGGGACGGTGATGACGCCCCGCTCGTCCATGACCGTCATCGACTCGAGACCGTGCCGCTGGCCGATCGCGAAGTCGTTCGGGTCGTGCGCCGGGGTCACCTTGACGGCGCCCGTGCCGAACTCCGGGTCGACGTGGGCGTCCGCGACGACGGGGATGGTGCGGTCGGTCAGCGGCAGCTTGATCCGCTTGCCGAGGAGGTGCGCGTACCGGGCGTCGTCCGGGTGGACGGCGACGGCGGTGTCACCGAGCATCGTCTCGGCCCGGGTGGTGGCGACGACCAGGGTCTCGTCACCCTCGCCGTACGTGATGGAGACGAGTTCGCCGTCGTCGTCCTGGTAGTCGACCTCGATGTCGGAGATGGCCGTCAGACAGCGCGGGCACCAGTTGATGATGCGCTCGGCACGGTAGATCAGGCCGTCGTCGTACATCTTCTTGAAGACGGTCTGGACGGCGGCGGACAGCCCCTCGTCCATCGTGAAGCGCTCACGGGACCAGTCGACGCCGTCACCGAGGCGGCGCATCTGCCCGAGGATCTTGCCGCCGTACTCCTCCTTCCACTGCCAGACGCGCTCGACGAACTCCTCGCGGCCCAGGTCGTGGCGGGACTTGCCCTCCTCGCCGAGCTGCTGCTCGACCTTGTTCTGCGTGGCGATTCCGGCGTGGTCCATGCCGGGCAGCCACAGAGCCTCGTAACCCTGCATCCGCTTGCGGCGGGTGAGGGCGTCCATCAGCGTGTGCTGGAAGGCGTGGCCGAGGTGCAGGGAGCCGGTGACGTTGGGAGGCGGGATGACGATCGTGTACGGAGGCTTCTCGCTCTCCGGGTCGGCCGTGAAGTAACCGCGCTCCACCCAGCGCTCGTACAGCTTCCCCTCTACCTCGGCCGGCGCGTACTGGGTCGGCAGTTCGGGGATGCTGGCTGGCTGCTGCGCTGCGTTCTCGGTCACGGCACACAGTTTAGGGGCGTCACTGTCGTGCACTGAAACCGGTTTGTTGAGTAACGGTGTACGTCCGGATGCCTGGACCGGGCGCCTCTTCCGTCAGGATGTTCGGAACGCATAAACATTCTGGAGGGGACAGCGCCATGAGCTACAACCAGCCGGGTCCGTACGGCGGGCAGCCGCCGCAGGGACAGCCCGGCCCGTACGGGCAGCAGCCCGGTCCGTACGGCCAGCAGCCGGGTCCCTACGGCGGTCCGCCGCCGGAGGGACCGCCGCAGGGCGGGCCCGGCTACGGATACCCGCAGCAGGCGCCGCAGGGCGTCCCGCCGCAGCAGCAGCCCCCGCAGGGCTACGGCTACCCGCAGGGCCAGCAGCCGGGTCCGTACGCCCAGCAGCCGCCCACTCCCCCGTACGGCGGCCAGCAGCCCTACGGCGGGCAGGTCCCGCCGCCCCCGGGCGCCCCGAAGAAGAAGACGGGACTGATCATCGGCGTGGGTGTGGTGGCGCTGGCCGTCGTCGCGGGAGGGATCTACTTCCTCACCTCGGGCGGTGGCGGTGGCGGTGGCGCCGTCGCCGACTCCACCAAGGGGTACAAGCTCACGCCTGCGGCCTCGGTGGAGGAATACAAGAGGGCCACTCCGGCGAAGTCGACCGCCCTGACGGGCACGACGAAGACCCAGGCCGAGGCCTTGGGGGTCGACAACGCGAACCGGGTGAACTCCTCGTACCTGAGCGGTGACGCCCAGGAGGTGTCGAAGGCGCTCGGGTTCACGGGCTACTGGGGCGAGGTGAGCGATCCCTCGAAGACCGTCGACCTCGCTCTCAGCGACCCCAAGCAGACAGGACAGGGCGAGGGCTTCGCCTACGTCGGTGACGCCGAGGCCGTCGAGCCCGAAGGCTTCGAAGGTGCGCTGATGAAGTGCCGGACCGCCAAGGCTGCCAACAAGGCTGCCGACGGTACGCCGGAGAACGGGCCCGCGGAGATCGTCACACCGGTCTGCGTGTGGGCCGACCACAGCACACTGGCCATCGTCGTGGGCGCCGACCGTGGCGCGATGTTGGCCGACAAGTCCATGCCGCAGGACGAGTTGGCCGCCCTCGCGGCCAAGCTGTACGACACCTCACGCACCAAGATCTGACCCCGCACACGTCGAAGGGGCGCCCGGCCGGTGGCCGGGCGCCCCTTCGACGTGTGTGCCGCCCGCCGCTACGCGGACTTCTCGTGGCGGCCGCCGTCGTTGTTGCCGATCGTGCGCGGCTCGCGCGGGACCAGCGTCGGGTTGACGTTGTTGCGGACCACGTCCGGGGTGATGACGACGCGGGCGACGTCCTTGCGGGACGGCACCTCGTACATCACGGACTGGAGGACCTCTTCCATGATGGCGCGCAGACCGCGCGCGCCCGTCTGGCGGAGGATCGCCTGGTCGGCGATGGCCTCAAGGGCCTCGCGCTCGAAGTCCAGCTCCACACCGTCGAGTTCGAACAGGCGCTGGTACTGCTTCACCAGTGCGTTGCGCGGCTCGATCAGGATCTGGAGCAGTGCCTCGCGGTCCAGGTTGTGGACCGAGGTCAGCACCGGGAGACGGCCGATGAACTCGGGGATCATCCCGAACTTCACCAGGTCCTCCGGCATGACCTCCTGGAACTGGTCGCTCGCCTGGATCTCCAGCTTGGAGCGGATCGTCGCGCCGAAGCCGATGCCCTTGGCGCCGGCCCGCGACTCGATGATCTTCTCCAGGCCCGAGAAGGCGCCGCCCACGATGAACAGGACGTTCGTCGTGTCGATCTGGATGAACTCCTGGTGCGGGTGCTTCCGGCCGCCCTGCGGCGGTACGGAGGCTGTGGTGCCCTCCAGGATCTTCAGCAGGGCCTGCTGGACGCCCTCGCCGGAGACATCGCGGGTGATCGACGGGTTCTCGCTCTTGCGGGCGACCTTGTCGATCTCGTCGATGTAGATGATCCCGGTCTCGGCCTTCTTGACGTCGTAGTCGGCGGCCTGGATCAGCTTCAGCAGGATGTTCTCGACGTCCTCGCCGACATAGCCGGCCTCCGTCAGCGCCGTCGCGTCCGCGATGGCGAACGGGACGTTGAGCATGCGGGCCAGCGTCTGCGCGAGGAGCGTCTTGCCGGAGCCCGTGGGGCCCAGCAGCAGGATGTTCGACTTGGCGAGCTCGATCGCGTCGTCGCGATTCGATCCGCCGCCGTTCTCACCGGCCTGGACCCGCTTGTAGTGGTTGTACACAGCGACCGAGAGGGCCTTCTTCGCGGGCTCCTGCCCGACGACGTACCCCTCGAGGAACTCGTAGATCTCGCGCGGCTTGGGGAGCTCCTCCCACCGCACCTCGGAGGTCTCGGCGAGCTCCTCCTCGATGATCTCGTTGCAGAGATCGATGCACTCGTCGCAGATGTACACACCGGGTCCCGCGATGAGCTTCTTCACCTGCTTCTGGCTCTTTCCGCAGAACGAGCACTTGAGCAAGTCGCCGCCATCACCGATGCGTGCCACGAGGTGCTTCCCCTTCGCCTGGGAGCAGCCTGGTTCAGCGGCTCCTGGTGCCTCTATCCGACGGTACCTTGCCTGGCCCCCCGTTCGGGCCCCCCTTGGCACGGTTCACACGGCCGCGGCCGTGCTTCTGGAATGTGCCAAGGGGAAAGACCGACGTCAGACGGACGCGCCGGCTGTGGTCTTACGGGTGGAGACAATCTGGTCCACAAGACCGTACGCGAGTGCGTCGTCGGCGGTAAGGATCTTGTCGCGCTCGATGTCCTCGCTGATCTTCTCCAGCGGGGTGGTGGAGTGCTTGGCCAGCATCTCCTCGAGCTGGGTGCGCATGCGCAGGATCTCGTTCGCCGCGATCTCCAGGTCGGAGAGCTGCTCACGGCCCGTCTGCGAGGACGGCTGGTGGATCAGGACACGGGCGTGCGGGAGCGCCATGCGCTTGCCCGGGGTGCCCGCGGCCAGCAGGACGGCGGCGGCGGAGGCGGCCTGGCCCATGCAGACAGTCTGGATGTCCGGCTTCACGAACTGCATCGTGTCGTAGATCGCGGTGAGCGCGGTGAACGAGCCGCCAGGGCTGTTGATGTAGATCGAGATGTCACGGTCCGGGTCCATCGACTCCAGGCACAGCAGCTGCGCCATGACGTCGTTGGCCGAGGCGTCGTCGATCTGGACGCCGAGGAAGATCACGCGCTCCTCGAAGAGCTTCGCGTACGGGTCGTACTCACGCACACCCTGCGAGGTGCGCTCCACGAAGCGCGGGACGACGTAGCGGTTGTCCACCTGCGGGCCGGTGTAGAGGCCGCTCGCGGAGGCGCCGGAGAAGTTGTTCATGTGGGTGTTCACCATCCTGGTGGCGTATCTGTGGGCTGGAGGTCTCGGCGTACGAGAAGGTGCGGGGTGGTGCACGCCCGGATCAGGCGCCGGTGCCGCCGCCGCCCGGGATGCCCGACGCGACCGAGATGATCTCGTCGATGAGGCCGTAGTCCTTGGCCTCCTCGGCGGTGTACCAGCGGTCGCGGTCGCCGTCGCGGATGATCGTCTCCACGGTCTGGCCGGAGTGGTGGGCGGTGATCTCCGCCATCCGCGTCTTCGTACGGAGCAGGTACTGCGCCTGGATCTTGATGTCCGATGCGGTACCGCCGATGCCGGCCGAACCCTGGTGCATCAGGATGTCGGTGTTCGGGAGCGCGAAGCGCTTGCCCGCAGTGCCACCGGTGAGCAGGAACTGGCCCATCGAGGCCGCCATGCCCATACCGATGGTGACCACGTCGTTCGGGATGTACTGCATGGTGTCGTAGACCGCCATGCCTGCCGTCACCGAGCCGCCGGGGCTGTTGATGTAGAGGTAGATGTCCTTGTCGGGTTCCGCGGCAAGGAGCAGAAGCTGTGCGGTGATCTTGTTGGCGATGTCATCGTCGACCTGCTGACCGAGGAAGATGATGCGCTCGCCGAGCAGTCGGCTGTAGACCTGGTCACCGAGGCCTCCACCGAGGGACGGCTCTCCGGCGGCGTAGGGCATCAGATTCGTCACGTATCCACCTGCTCGTCTCTGACGGCTCCGGCCGTCTCAGCGTCTTCGTACCGGGTGGGCCGGGACTACCCGACCCTTCCTCTTCATGGACCCTAACGCGCAGGTGGGACAACGCCATCCCGGTTCCCCAACTGTTCGCTGGGAGCGCAAGGTGAGCAGTCCGCACAAGGGTTCCCGGGGATGCCGCCGGGGCGCGGGCCGATACGACGGCGGGCCCCGGACGTGATTCGTCCGGGGCCCGCCGTGCGGATCAGATCAGCGATCGGAACGGGGCTCAGGCCTCGTTCTTCTCGTCCTTCTTCTCGTCGGCTGCCTCGGTGTCACCCTCGGCGGCCTCGACCGTCTCGGCGGTCTCCTCCGCTGCCTCTTCGTCGTCCTCGAGGTCGACGACCTCACCGTTGGTGTCGACGACCTTGGCGGCCTCGACGACGACGGCGAGCGCCTTGCCGCGGGCGACCTCGCCGACGAGCATCGGCACCTGGCCGCCTTCGACGACGGCCTGGGCGAACTGGTCGGGGCTCATGCCGGAGGACTGCGCACGCCGCATGAGGTGCTCGGTGAGCTCCTCCTGGTTGACGTTCAGCTTCTCCTTGTTGACGAGCTCGTCAAGGATGAACTGGGTCTTGATGCCCTTGACGGCCTGCTCGGAGGTCTCGTTCTCGAACTCCTCCAGGGTCTTGCCCTGGATCTCGAGGTACTTCTCCAGGTCGAGACCCATCTGACCGAGCTGGTGGTGCTCGAGGTTGTGCTTGCGGGTCTGGACCTCGTCCGCGAGAAGCTTCTCGGGGATCGGGACCTCGGCCAGCTTCAGCAGCTCCTCGAGGACACGCTCCTGGGCCTGGGTGGCCTGGTCGTACTGCTTGGTGTTCTCGAGGCGCTTGCGGCTGTCCTCGCGAAGCTCGGCGAGCGTGTCGAACTCACTCGCCATCTGCGCGAAGTCGTCGTCCAGCTCGGGCAGTTCGCGGGAGGCGACGGCGGTGACCTTGACGGTGACCTCCGCTTCCTTGCCCTCGGCGGAGCCGCCCTTCAGCTCGGAGGTGAAGGTGGCCTCGCCACCGGCCTCCAGACCGGTCACGGCCTCGTCGATGCCCTCGAGGAGCTCGCCGGAACCGATGGTGTACGAGACACCGGCGGCCACGCCGTCCTCGAGGACCTCTCCGTCGACCTTGGCCTCCAGGTCGATCGTCACGACGTCGCCCTCGGCGGCGGCGCGCTCGACCGGGTTGGCCGAGGCGAAGCGCTCACGGAGCTGCTCCACGGCCTTGTCGATTTCCTCGTCGGTGACTTCGAGTGCGTCCACGGTGACCTCGATGCCGGAGTAGTCCGGGATCTCGATCTCGGGACGGACATCCACCTCGGCGGTGAAGGCCAGCAGTTCGCCGTCCTTGAGCTCGGTGATGTCAACCTCGGGCTGGCCCAGAACGTTGAGCTCACCCTCGTTGACAGCCTCGGTGTAGAACTTCGGAAGGGCGTCGTTGACGGCCTCCTCCAGCACAGCACCACGGCCGAACCGCTGGTCGATGACGCGGTTCGGGATCTTGCCCTTACGGAAGCCCTTCACCGTGACCTGCTGGTTGATCTTCTTGTACGCCGCGTCGAGGCTGTCCTTGAGCTCCTCGAAGGGCACCTCGATGCTGAGCCGAACCCGGGTCGGGTTCAGGGTCTCCACGGCGCTCTTCACGGTTCGGTCTCCTTGGTGGCTGACTTCTTGGGGTTCTGCTGGGCCGCCGAGAGGCGGCTTCGCGGATCGAGCCCGGTACATCAGACACACGGGCACGCAATTTGCATAGTAACGGCAAGGAGGAGGACTCCCACAATGCGATCTTGCTGGTGGTCGGGGTGGCCGGATTCGAACCGACGACCTTCCGCTCCCAAAGCGGACGCGCTACCAAGCTGCGCCACACCCCGTCGGTGCGACACGAAGGGTACATGCACGGGGGCGCCGCGTCGGCCGCTTTGCCCGCGTCGCCACCGGCGCCGACCCGGGGGCACGCCACCTCGGGTGTGCGCGCACCTCTCCCGACCCGCTACGATGCTTCCCGTACCGCGGTCCACCGGACTCGCGGCGCGGTGCTTGCGGGCGTAGCTCAATGGTAGAGCCCTAGTCTTCCAAACTAGCTACGCGGGTTCGATTCCCGTCGCCCGCTCCAACGACTCGGGGCCGGGTCGGAGGTTCTCCCTCCGACCCGGCCCCGAGTCATGTGCGCGGCCCGCGACCGGGCTGCGCGGCGATCATTCGCCGCCCTGGGCCGACGCCGCGCGCACGGCCTTCGCCGTGGCCGCCGGGGCGCACCCCTCGGGAACGACCTCGATCAGGATCAGGGCGCTCTCGCCGTGGCGCGAGCGCGGGGGCGCGATCTCCCGGTGGGCCGGCGAGTCCCACGAGGCCCTCGCCTTCTCGACGCCGGGGAAGCCGATGTCACCTTCCGGGTAGTCAGACCGCACCCGGGGCCCCGTCCGCAGTCCGTGCCGAAGGCCCGGCCGGCGGTCGCACGCCAGGCCGGGCTCCAGGATGCGTGACCTCAGAAGCTGATCTGGTTGATCGTGTCGGCTATCGAGTTCATGAATCTGTTGATCGACGGCGCCATGCCGGTCGACGCCAGGAAGAAGCCGAAGAGCACGGCGACGACCGCCGGCCCGCCCTTGATGGATCCGCCGCGGATCAGCACCACCAGGACGATCCCCAGCATCAGCACCACAGACAGTGAAATGGCCACGACTGATCACACCCTTGGTCGGTCCGCCTTGCCGGCCCGGTGGCATGCGGCCGGCACACCTCCGTCGTGACCATCGTGCCACCAACTCCCCTGCGACTGCTGCCGGGTGATGGAGAGGTACGGAGAGGGGCGGCCGGATCGCGCCATCCTCGCGCCCGCGTGCGCCTGGTCGCCTTCCGGTGCGCACGCCGCAGCCGGGGGGCAGCGCGGGGCGGTGCGGGAAAGCTGTGTGCCCGCTGTGTGCAGGGCAGTTCGAATATCGGCCACTGTGATCGTTTCCATATCCCCACAGTTCGTCCACAGCGATTCGGCCGGAGTTCGTGCGACGAAATGCACTTCCCCCAATCGGCCGACGATATGCCCCATTTAAGTGGTATGAATCATCATGTAACGGTCGGTTGTCGGTGGTTTTACTTTCGAATGACCGGGAACACGCGTTACCTCTTGTGGGTTTTACGCATACCGATTGACGGGTCTAAGGTGCATGAGATGTCAAAAGCTCCGAGCGAATTTCAGCGGGCCCCGATCACCCCGGAGAGCCGGGAGTCGGAGCCGAGACACCAGCAGACCCTGACGGCCCCGCAGGTCCGCCCGCCCGCCCCCGAGGCCACTCCGGCCCGCGACGGGGCGCCCGCACCGGCGAAGCGTCGTGACGCGTACTTCGACAACGTGAAGTACCTCGCGATCGTACTCGTCGCCGTGGCGCACGCGTGGGAGCCGGTGATGGACGGGAGCCGCACGGCACGAGCGCTGTACATGGTCGTGTACACGTTCCACATGCCGGCTTTCATCCTGGTCTCCGGCTACTTCTCCCGGTCTTTCGACATGAGCTCGCCCAAGGTGAAGCGCCTCGTCACCAGCGTCGTGGTGCCCTATGTGCTCTTCGAGACGGCGTACTCGCTCTTCAAGCGGTACGCCGGCGGCGTGGAGGACACCTCCATCACCCTTCTCGATCCGTTCTTCCTCACCTGGTTCCTTATCGCCCTGTTCATCTGGCGCGTCACCACACCGATCTGGCAGTCCCTCCGTCACCCGCTCCCCGTCGCGCTCGCCATCGCCGTGCTCGCCTCGGTGACGCCGGGCATCGGTGACGACCTGGACCTGCAGCGCGTCTGCCAGCTCCTGCCGTTCTTCGTACTCGGCCTGCTGATGAAGCCCGAGCACTTCCAGCTGGTCAGGCGCCGCGAGGTGCGACTGCTGTCCCTCCCGCTGTTCGCCGGGGCCCTGGTCTTCGCCTACTGGCTCGCACCGCGCATGCGGCTCGGCTGGTTCTACCGCAGCAACAGCGCCCAGGAGATGGACGCCCCCTGGTGGTCGGGCGCCGTGATGACCCTCGGGATGTTCGGTTGCGCGATGCTGCTCACGATCGCCTTCCTCGCCTGGGTGCCGCGCCGTCACATGTGGTTCACGGCCCTGGGTGCCGGGACGATCTGCGGCTACCTGCTGCACGGCTTCCTGGTGAAGGGCGCCGACTACTACGACCTGTTCGACCGCTACGAGTGGCTCTCGGGCCCCGCGGGACTGGTCGTCGTCTCCCTTGTCGCCGCCGCCGCGGTGACCCTGCTGTGCACACCACCGGTCCGGCGCGTGCTGCGGTTCGCCACCGAGCCGGACATGAACTGGGCATTCCGCCGGAGCACCGTCAAGCGCTGAGCCTGTCCGGATCGACCCCCCGCCCGTGGGGCCGGTCCTGGCTGCGTGTCAGTCCGTCACGGGGTTGGCTTGATCCCGTCGTTCGACGGCCCCTTCCGCCCCGTCGAGCCCCAACAGGCCCCGTACCTGCGCATATTTCTCGGTCAGCCGGGTACGGGTCGCCGGCTCGAGTACCGCGAGCCGGTCCGGGTCCGCGTTGTGCGCCAGATCCGACTCCTTGATCAGCAGCGCTCCGGGCGTGGCGAGAATCCTCCCGGTGTACGTGAAGAGGTCCTCGCCGTCCCGCTTGGTGACGGCGAGGACCATTTCCTTTACCCGCCGGGACAGCGGTGCCTCGTCCAGCCACTGCCGGGACAGCGCACCGTCCTCGATCGCGTCGTGCAGCCATGCGGCTGCCGTCTGCTCCTCGTCACCGCCGCGGATCCGTACGCCCTCGGCCACCGCGGCCAGATGCTCGGCGTACGGGCGGCCTGCCTTGTCGGTCTGTCCGCGATGGGCTTCGCGGGCGATGAACTCCACCTGGGACAGGGGTAGATGCGGGGTCGGCATGGGCCGACTGTACGCCGGGGAGCACGTCACTTCACAGGGTCCACACACGCAGTCCGAATCGTTCGGTAAACTAATTACTGACGATTCCTTGACGCGCCCTTGACCGACAGAAGGAGACAGGCTCATCGGACACGCAGACACGCTCATCGCCATGGGGGGTGCTTTCCTCGCCGCCGCCGTCCTCGCCCGCGTGGGCGGCCGCATCGGACTGCCGACCATCCCCTTGTTCATCCTCGCCGGGATCCTCCTCGGCCCGCACACCCCCGGGGTCGTCCTCCTCGACGACCCGCACGACCTGGAGATGCTCTCCGCGCTCGGTCTCGTACTGCTGCTCTTCTACCTCGGCCTCGAATTCCATCTGGACGACCTGAAGACCGGCGGGCGCAAGATGGCGCTCGCCGGTGGCACCTATCTCGTCCTGAACGTCGGCGCGGGGCTCGGATTCGGCTTCGCGCTCGGCTGGGGCACCTCGGAAGCCCTGGTGCTCGCGGGTGTGCTCGGCATCTCGTCGTCGGCCATCGTCACGAAGGTCCTGGTGGACCTCGGCCGGATCGGGAATCCGGAGACGCGGCCGATCCTCGGCATCATCGTCGTCGAGGACGTCTTCCTCGCTCTCTATCTGGCCGCGCTGCAGCCGATCCTGTCCGGTGCCGACAGCCTCGGCGCGGCCGTCGTCGACGGCGGCAAGGCCTTCGGCTTCCTGCTGCTGCTCGCCCTGGCGGCCCGGTTCGGTACGAAGCTCATCGGCAAGCTGATGAACACGAAGGACGACGAGCTCCTCGTCATCTCCTTCCTCGGCGTCGCCGTCTTCGTGGCCGGGGTCTCGGAGTGGTTCGGGGTCGCCGACGCGATCGGCGCGTTCATGGTCGGCCTGATGCTGGGCAGCACCACCTCGGGCCCCCGCATCCTGAAGCTGGTGCATCCCCTGCGGGACGCGTTCGGCGCGATCTTCTTCTTCGCCTTCGGGCTGTCCATCAACCCCGGCGACCTGCCCAGCGTGCTGTGGCCGGTGCTGGCGGCGGTCGCGGTGACCGTCCTGATGAACGTCTTCGCCGGGATGGCCACGGCCAAGATCTACAGCTTCGGCCCGAAGGCCACAGCGAACGTCTCCACCACCCTGCTGGCGCGCGGCGAGTTCGCGCTGATCCTCGCCACGATGGCTGCGGGGGCGGGCCTGGACGAGCGGCTGTCCCCGTTCATCGCCGGGTACGTGCTCCTGCTCGCGGTCCTCTCCCCGCTGGCGGCCGGCCGCTCGCACTGGCTCGCCCGGATCCTGCCGGGTGGACGTGCGCGGGACCGGGAGACCGAGAAAGAGGCGGTACCGGTCTGAGACGCGGACGACCCGGGTGCGGGGGACTGCGTCCACGCACCCGGGATGACGCGCCCCGGACGCCGTGTCCGGTGTCCGACCGGGCAGTCGCAACCCCGGACCGGGAGTGACTTCTCGTTCGGGTGATGACTGAGGGGTTCAGGTTGACGCCCGAACCGTTTGAGCCGTTTTCGTACGGTTCAGCCTCGACGGGACAGCAACAGCAGTGCGCGGTCGTCGTTGACGTCCTTGGCGCAGGCCTCGATCAGATGCCAGGCCGCGCCCTCGAAGCCGGTCGCGACGTAGCGGTCGGCCTCGCCGGTCAGCCGGTCGATGCCCTCGGCGATGTCCCGGTCCGACGCCTCCACCAGACCGTCGGTGAAGAGCATCAGGACGTCGCCGGGTGCCAGTGAGCCCTTCACCGCGTCGAACTCCGCTCCGTCGTAGACCCCGAGCAGGGGGCCCTCGGCGGCCATCTCCTCCCACCGACCGCTGCCTGAGTGCAGCTGGAGCGCGGGGGGATGACCTGCCGAGAGGAGTTCGTAGTCGCCGGAGTCCAGGTCCAGGACGAGATGGATCGAGGTGGCGAAGCCCTCGTCCCAGTCTTGGCGCAGCAGATAGCCGTTGGCCGCGGGGAGGAAGCCGTGCGGCGGCAGGGAGCCCAGGAGTCCGCCGAAGGCGCCGGACAGCAGCAGGGCGCGGGAACCCGCGTCCATGCCCTTGCCCGAGACATCGGTGAGCACGACTTCCAGGGTGCGTCCGCCGTTGGTCCGGGCGGCGACGACGAAGTCGCCGGAGAATGACTGGCCGCCCGCCGGGCGCAGCGCCATCTCGCGGTGCCATCCGTCAGGCAGCCGGGGCAGGGCGCTCTGGACCCGGATCCGCTCGCGCAGGTCGAAGAGCATCGTGCCGCCGCGTCGCCACGGCACTCCGACCCGGGCCCGGAACTGGGCGAGGACCAGGCCGAAGAAGCCGCAGGCCGCGACGACCAGGACGGTTCCCGGTGTGACCCGGGCAGGCCCCTCGGCGTAGGGGCCGAGGGCGATCGACTCCACGATCAGGGCGGCGGCCGCGGTCGCGTACAGACTCAGCAGGCTGGCCGGTCTCAGCAGCAGACCGCCCGCGACGATCGGCAGCGCCAGGGCGGTCGGTGAGGACCAGACCGGGTTCAGCAGCGTGGTGCAGGTGATCACCGGAATGACGATCAGCAGACCGGCCAGGGCTATCCAGTCGGAGCCGTCGCCGCGGAAGTAGTCGACGCCGGACCTGCGCAGCGCGATGCGCGCCCGGTGGGCCGATCTTCGCCACCGGGCGGGGTAGGTGTCTGCTCCTCTGCGACGGGCCATTGTCGGGACCTTATCCACCCGGCGGCCTCCGGTGCAGGGGGACCCGGTGTCAATGTGTTCGAAACCAGGTCGCCCCGGGCGGCGCGGCCCTGATAAGCAGGGCCCATGGAAACGGATTTGCACGTATTGTCGGCCGCGGAATGGGATTCCTGGCTCGGCTGTATCGAGTTGGCGTTCGGCGGCGTCCCCGTCTCCCCGGAGACCCGCGAGATGTACGCCGCGCTGGCCGAGCCGGGGCGGGCGCTGGGGCACTGGGACGGTGCCGAATGCGTGGGGACGGCCGGTGCGTACAGCTTCCGGATGACCGTTCCCGGCGGGGCCGCGGTGCCGGCCGCGGGCGTCACGATGGTGAGCGTCGCCTCGACGCACCGCAGGCAGGGGCTGCTGACGTCGATGATGCGGCGCCAGCTGGACGACGTCCGCTCCTGGGGTGAACCGCTCGCCGTGCTGACGGCTTCGGAGCCCGGCATCTACGGCCGCTTCGGCTACGGAGCGGCGACGGAGGAGACGAGCCTGCGGATCGACAGCTCCCGGGTCCGCCTCGCCCTGCCGCCGGGCACGGAGGGGGTGCGGATGCGCCGGTCGTCCCCCAAGGAGGCGCTCGACGCCTGCGAGGCCGTGTACGCGCGCGTGGCGCCGGCCCGGCCCGGCACCCCGGTGCGGCAGCCCGGCTGGGAGCGGGTACCAGTGAACGACCCGGAGAGCGCCCGGAGCGGCGGCTCGCCGCTCCAGTGCGTCCTCGCGGAGCGGGACGGTGAGGTCACGGGGTACGTCACGTTCCATCTGCGGCCCGGTTGGAACGGTGCCGTGCCCGAGGGAACGGTGGCGGTGCGCGACCTGGCGGCACTGGATCCCGCCTCGTACGCGGCGCTGTGGCGCTTCCTGTTCGGGATCGACCTGACCTCGGTGGTCGAGTGCCACAACCGGCCGGCGGACGACGCGGTGCTCCGGCTGGTCTCCGACGTACGGCGCTGCGAGGTCCGCGTCAGGGACGGGCTGTACGTACGGCTGGTCGAGCTGGGCGCGGCGCTGGAGGCCCGGAGCTACCGGGCTCCGGCGGACGTGGTGCTGGAGGTGGAGGACGGTTTCTGCCCGTGGAACGCGGGTCGTTGGCGTCTGACCGTCGACGCGAAGGGCTCGGCCACCTGCCGGCGGACGGACGACGAGCCGGAACTGGCTCTGTCCGTGGCCGAGTTGGGGTCCGCCTTTCTGGGCGGGGTGTCGCTGACCGCGCTGGCGGCGGCGGGACTGGTGCGGGAACTGCGGGCGGGCGCGCTGGACGAGGCATCCCTGACGTTCTCCACGGACGTCCGGCCGTGGTGCCCGCACGGCTTCTGAGGCTGTCCGGACAGCACCCGGGACTGCCCTCAGCGGCCGGGGACGGACGGTTGGCAGCCTGGGCACCAGAAGAGGTTGCGCGCCGCCAGGTCCGCCGTGCGCACCTCGGTGCCGCAGATGTGGCAGCCCTGCCGGGCCCGGCGGTAGACGTACACCTCGCCGCCGTGGTCGTCGACCCGCGGGGGCCTGCCCATCGCCTCGGGCAGGTGCTCGGGGCGGACGGTGTCGATGCGGTTGTTCCGGACGCCCTCGCGCATCAGGACGCGGAGGTCGGCCCAGATGGCGTCCCACTCGCCCCGGGTGAGGTCCCTGCCTGGGCGGTACGGGTCGATGCCGTGTCGGAAGAGGACCTCGGCGCGGTAGACGTTGCCGACACCCGCGACGATCTTCTGGTCCATCAGCAGGGCGGCGACCGTGACGCGGCTGCGGGAGATCCGCTGCCAGGCCCGCTCACCGTCCTCGCCGGAGCGCAGCGGGTCCGGACCGAGCCTGTCGTGTACCGCCCGTTTCTCGGGGCCCGTGATCAGGGCGCAGGTGGTGGGGCCACGCAGGTCCGCGTGGTGGGCGTCGTTGAGCAGGCGCAGCCGGACCGTGTCGGTGGGCGGCGGCGCAGGGGCCGTTCCGAAGCCGAGCTTGCCGAAGAGGCCGAGGTGGACATGGACCCATACCTCCCCCTCGAAGCCCAGGAAGAGGTGCTTCCCGTGGGCGTCGACCCCGGTGAAGGTGCGCCCGTCCAGCAGGGACGCGCTGTCGGAGAACTTGCCCTGGGGGCTGCTCACCCGCACCGGGCCGCCCGTGAACCGCTCGTGGTGGTCGGCGGCGAGGCGGTGGATCGTATGCCCCTCGGGCACGGTGTGTCTCCTGGTAACGCGCTTGTGCCGCCGGGTGTGGCCCGGCGGCACAAGGAAGGCGGGTGCGGGACGTTCAGCCCTGCTGCGGGTGGTGGGCCGGGACCGGGGGAAGCTCTCCGGTGCTCTCGTACGCCGAGAGCATCTCGATGCGGCGGGTGTGGCGCTCCTCACCCGAGTAGGGAGTGGCCAGGAAGATCTCGACGAACCTGGTGGACTCCTCCACCGTGTGCATCCGGCCGCCGATGGCCACCACGTTGGCGTCGTTGTGTTCACGGCCGAGCGCGGCGGTCTGCTCGCTCCAGGCGAGCGCGGCGCGGACGCCCTTGACCTTGTTCGCGGCGATCTGCTCGCCGTTTCCGGAGCCGCCGATGACGATGCCGAGGGCGTCCTTGTCGGCCGCCGTCCGCTCGGCGGCACGGAGGCAGAACGGCGGGTAGTCGTCCTGGGCGTCGTAGATGTGGGGACCGCAGTCGACGGCCTCGTGGCCGTGGGCTGTGAGCCACTCGACGAGGTGGTTCTTCAGTTCGAAGCCGGCATGGTCGGAGCCGAGGTACACGCGCATGATGCGAAGTGTGGCACGGACGGGGCGGGGTAATGGTCAGCGGGGTCAGGACCCACCGGGCCCTCCCCCAGGTCCGGTTCGGGTCCGGTGCCTGTGTGCAAAGCCACTCGGGCAACGATCGGGTCAAGGAACCGGATGAAGGGGTTCCGTTTTCTGCGCCGGTCGGGCTTGAATGCGTGGCCTTGTCTTCGCACCACCCCCGCCGAGGCAACACCGACACGCGTGATCAGAAAACGTAAGGATTCGATCCATGACGTCGCAGACGACTCTGGCCGGACCGGGCCGACAGCCCGGCGAGCCGGGTAAGCCGGACTCCCCGGACGGACTTCAGGCCGGTCTCAAGAACCGTCATCTCTCGATGATCGCCATCGGCGGCGTGATCGGAGCGGGCCTCTTCGTCGGATCCGGCGCCGGTATCGCCGCCGCCGGACCGGCCATCCTCCTGTCGTACGCGCTGGTCGGCCTGATGGTCGTCTTCGTCATGCGGATGCTCGGCGAGATGGCCGTCGCCCGGCCGAGCTCCGGTTCCTTCTCCGCCTACGCCGACCAGGCCCTGGGCCGCTGGGCCGGTTTCTCCATCGGCTGGCTGTACTGGTTCTTCTGGGTCGTGGTGCTCGCCGTCGAGGCCACGGCGGGTGCCAAGATCCTGGAGGGCTGGATTCCCGGCGTACCGCAGTGGGCGTGGGCCCTGATCGTGATGGTGGTCCTGACGGCGACCAACCTCGTCTCCGTCGGCTCGTACGGCGAGTTCGAGTTCTGGTTCGCCGGGATCAAGGTCGTGGCGATCGGCGCGTTCGTCGTCGTCGGGCTGCTCGCCGTCTTCGGCGTCCTGCCCGGTTCGGACAACGCGGGGTCGGGCCTCGCCCACCTCACGGACACCGGCGGCTTCTTCCCCGAAGGACCGGGGGCCATCCTCACGGGTGTGCTGATGGTCGTGTTCTCCTTCATGGGCAGCGAGATCGTGACGCTGGCGGCCGGTGAGTCCGAGGACCCGCAGCGCGCCGTCTCCAAGGCCACCAACAGCGTGATCTGGCGTATCGCCATCTTCTACCTGGGCTCGATCTTCGTCGTCCTGACCCTGCTGCCGTGGAACGACCCGTCGATCGTCGAGGACGGCTCGTACGTCGCGGCACTCAACGTCATCGGTATCCCGCACGCCGGCCAGGTCATGGACGTCATCGTGCTGACCGCCGTCCTGTCCTGTCTGAACTCCGGCCTCTACACGGCCTCGCGCATGGCCTTCTCGCTGGGACAGCGCGGGGACGCCCCCAAGGCGTTCACCATGGTGAACAAGCGGGGCGTGCCGCAGGCGGCGATCCTCTCGTCCGTCGTGTTCGGCTTCGTCGCCGTGTTCTTCAACTACCAGTGGCCCGACACGGTGTTCGCGTTCCTGCTGAACTCCTCCGGCGCGGTCGCCCTGTTCGTGTGGCTGGTGATCTGTTTCACCCAGCTGCGGATGCGCGGCATCATCCTGCGCGAGTCGCCCGAGAAGCTCCTCGTCCGGATGTGGCTCTTCCCGTACCTGACGTGGGCGACGATCGCGATGATCTCCTTCGTCCTCGTCTACATGCTGACCGACGACGCCGGGCGCGAGCAGGTGCTGCTCTCGCTGCTGGTGGCCGCCCTGGTCGTGGGGATCTCGCTGGTGCGCGACGCGCGCGGCCGGAAGGCGAAGGCGGCGGCACCGGCCGAGTGATCGGTACGCATGCCTGACGCGGATGCCAGGTGTACCGGGAAGGCGCTCCCTCCGCCCGCGATGCCGCGGGCGGAGGGAGCGCCTTCTACGTGACCGCATCACGCGGGGGACCGCACCGCCTCCACGGTCCCGGGCGTGCGAAAGGCCCGCCGGTGCGCTGTCGTGCCTACGGCCGGCGAGCCTTTTCCGTGATGTCTCGGCGTCAGCCGCGACGCCCGGCGAGCTTCCAGGAGGCGGGCAGCGCGCCCATGGCCAGCGCGGCCTTGAGGGCGTCGCCGATCAGGAACGGCACCAGGCCGGCCGCCACGGCTGCGCTCAGCGACATGCCGGTGGAGAGCGCCAGGTACGGCACGCCGACCGCGTAGATGATGAGGGAGCCGACCGCCATCGTGCCCGCGGTGCGCAGGACGGACCGGTCGCCGCCCCGGCGTGCCAGACCGCCGACGACGGTGGCGGCGAGCAGCATGCCGAGGACGTAGCCGAACGACGCGCCGCCCGGGCCGGAGGTGCCCTCGGAGAACCAGGGCATCCCGGCCATGCCGACGAGCGCGTACAGAGCGAGGGAGAGGAAGCCGCGGCGGGCCCCCAGCGCGGTGCCGATGAGCAGCGCGGCGAAGGTCTGGCCGGTGACGGGGACCGGGGAACCCGGGACGGGCACGGCGATCTGGGCCGCGATGCCGGTGAGGACGGCGCCGCCGACGACCAGCGCCGTGTCCACGGCGTAACGGTGCCGGGCTGCGGGCAGCAGGTCGGCGAGGACCGCTCCGGAACGGACGGGGGCGGCAGCAGTACTCATCGGGACTCCGCGGGTGAGGTCGGCAGGGACGGACTGAGGGTGACGTTAGCCGACGCCATATCGCTCGATCACCATCAGCGGCCCACAAAGCGGCGGTTGAGGAGTTTATTGGGTTCGAACAAAGAGCGTTGCGCAATCACTCATCGACGTGATGCTGGTCACTGAGGTGGGGGTGCGGGCAGCCCTCCGTTCGGGAGTGGGCGATATCCCGTGAGACTGTAGGTTCCCCATAAATGATCCGAGAGTGATCCGCAGCTCATGCACGACGCGCCCCCCACGCACTCCCCTGTTCCGTCCGAGCCCCTGGCCCACGGTCTGAAGCAGCGCCACCTGACGATGCTCGGCCTCGGCGGGGTGATCGGTGCCGGTCTCTTCGTCGGTTCGGGCGCCGGGATCGCGGTCGCCGGGCCCGCCGTGGTCGTCTCGTACCTGATCGCGGGCGCGCTCGCGATGCTGGTGATGCGGATGCTCGGCGAGATGTCGGCGGCGATGCCCGCGTCCGGGTCCTTCTCCGTCCACGCGGAGCGCGCGCTCGGCCGCTGGGCCGGCTTCAGCGTGGGCTGGCTCTACTGGTTCATGCTGGTGGTGGTGCTCGCCGTGGAGGCGACGGCCGCGGCGCAGATCGCCCACGCCTGGGTGCCCGCGGTGGACCAGTGGCTCTGGGTGCTGCTGTTCATGGTGGTGTTCACCGTGGCCAACCTGACGGCCGTCAAGAACTTCGGCGAGTTCGAGTTCTGGTTCGCCGCGCTGAAGGTGGCCGCGATCGTCGTCTTCCTGGCCCTCGGCCTGCTGGCCGTCTTCGGCGTTCTCCCGGACACCGATCCGGTGGGCCTGACGAACCTCACCGGCCAGGGCGGCTTCCTGCCGCACGGCTGGGACGGCGTGGTCTCCGGTGTCCTCACCGTCGTGTTCGCCTTCGGTGGGCTGGAGGTCGTGACGATCGCGGCGGCGGAGACGGACGATCCGGCCCGCGCCGTCGGGCGGGCGGTGCGCAGCGCGGTCGTGCGCATCCTCTTCTTCTACGTCGGCTCGATGCTGGTCATCGTGACCGTGCTGCCGTGGACCGCCCAGCAGGCCGGGCTCAGCCCGTACGTGAAGGTCCTGGATTCGATCGGCGTGCCGTCGGCCGGGCAGATCATGAACATCGTGGTGTTCGTCGCGCTGCTGTCGGCACTCAACGCCAACCTGTACGGCTCGTCCCGGATGATCTTCTCGCTGGCCGAGCGCGGCGAGGCTCCGCGGGGACTGCTGAAGGTCTCGGGCGGACAGGGCGGCGGGGGCGGGGTGCCCCGTCGGGCGGTGCTGGCCTCGGTGGCCTTCGGTTTCGTCTCCGTACTGCTCAACCTCCGGTGGCCCGACACCGTGTTCCTCTACATGCTCAACTCGGTCGGCGCGGTCCTGCTGTTCGTCTGGGGGCTGATCGCCGCCTCGCAACTGCGGCTGCGGGGCCGGCTGGAGCGGGAGGCACCGGGCGCCCTGGCGCTGCGGATGTGGTGCTTCCCCTATCTGACCTGGGTCACCCTGGCCGGGCTGCTGGCCGTCCTGCTGCTGATGCTCACCGACGACGTGGCCCGTCCCCAGGTGCTGTGGTCGGCGGGTGCCACGGGCCTGGTGCTGCTCGTCGCGTTCGTACGGGAGCCGCGCGCACGGCCGTAGGCGGGTGAGCACCTTGTGTGAGCCTGGTGACCGTATAGCGGACAGCTGTTCCTCATGGGCGGGGACCGTAGCCAGACTGTGGGCTGCCCCCGTCCCGACCAGTGAACAGAGCCCGTCCATGTCCCGGACCTCCGCGCCGCCCCCCACGGACGCCGCCGCCCCCGGCGCCGACTCCGCGCTCACCCACGGACTCAAGCAGCGCCACCTGTCGATGATCGCCCTGGGTGGTGTGATCGGGGCCGGGCTGTTCGTCGGCTCCGGTGCCGGCATCGCCGCGGCCGGCCCCTCGATCGTCGTCGCGTACGGCATCTCCGGGCTGCTGGTCATGTTCGTGATGCGGATGCTCGGCGAGATGTCGGCCGCCAACCCCGCGTCCGGCTCCTTCTCCGTCCACGCGGAACGGGCGATCGGGCCGTGGGCGGGCTTCACGGCCGGGTGGTCGTTCTGGGTGCTGCTCTGCGTCGCCGTCGGGCTGGAGGGCATCGGCGCCGCGCAGATCGTCACCGGCTGGCTGCCCGGTACGCCGGAGTGGGCCTGGGTGGCCCTCTTCATGGTGGTCTTCCTCGGCACGAATCTCACCGCCGTGAAGAACTTCGGTGAGTTCGAGTTCTGGTTCGCCGCACTCAAGGTCATCGCGATCGCGCTCTTCCTGGTGCTGGGCATCCTCGCGATCCTGGGCGTGCTGCCCGGCACGGACTCCCCCGGTACCTCGAACCTCACCGGGGACGGCGGCTTCCTGCCTAACGGCTCCGAAGGCCTGATCATCGGCCTGCTCGCCTCCGTCTTCGCGTACGGCGGTCTGGAGACCGTCACCATCGCTGCCGCCGAGTCCGAGAACCCCGTGCAGGGAGTCGCCAAGGCGGTACGTACGGCGATGTGGCGCATCGCGGTCTTCTACATCGGCTCGATGGCGGTCATCGTGACCCTCGTGCCGTGGGACGACCCCCAGGTCGCCGAGGTCGGACCGTTCTACGCGATGCTCGACCACCTCGGCATCAGCGGTGCCGCGGAGATCATGAACGTGGTCATCCTGGTCGCCCTGCTCTCCGCGATGAACGCGAACATCTACGGCTCCTCACGCATGGCGCGTTCCCTCGTGGCCCGCGGCCAGGGCCCGAAGGTGCTCGGCAAGATCTCCTCGGGCGTCCCGCGCAACGCCGTGCTCGCCTCCTCGGCCTTCGGCTTCCTGTGTGTGCTGCTCAGCTACTGGCGCCCCGACGACGTCTTCCCGTGGCTGCTCAACATGATCGGCGCGGTCATCCTGGTCGTCTGGATCTTCATCGCCGTCTCCCAGCTGATCCTGCGCAAGCGGACGGAGCGCGAGGCCCCGGACCGGCTCGTCGTCCGGATGTGGTTCTTCCCGGTCCTGACGATCGTGGCGCTGGTCGCCATGGTCGGCATCTTCGTCCTGATGCTGCGCCAGCCCGATACGCGCGACCAGTTGCTGGCGACAGGGGCGCTGACCGCACTGCTGATCGTGATCGGCGTGGTGCGGCAGAAGCGGGCGGAGCGCGGCACACCGGCCGATAACTGAGTGCATGAGGCACGGTCCTTCTGCGAGGGTGCCCTCATGAGTCCCCTCCCCGCAGATCCGACCGTGCTGCACCCGATGCCCGGCCAGCCGCGGGTGGTGCAGCTCCAGCCCCTGGTCACGTCCCCGCTGATCGAGGTCGGCGCGTACTCGTACTACGACGACCCCGACGACGCCACGGCGTTCGAGACCCGCAACGTGCTGTACCACTACGGTCCCGAGAAGCTCGTCATCGGCCGTTTCTGCGCACTGGGGACCGGGGTGCGGTTCATCATGAACGGCGCCAACCACCGCATGGACGGCCCCTCCACGTTCCCGTTCCCCACCCTGGGCGGCTCCTGGGCCGACCACTTCGACCTGTTGACCGGGCTGCCCGGCCGGGGTGACACGGTGGTCGGCCACGACGTGTGGTTCGGCTACCGGGTGACGGTGATGCCGGGCGTACGGATCGGGAACGGCGCGATCATCGCCGCCGGCTCCGTCGTCACGTCCGACGTGCCCGACTACGGCATCGTCGGCGGCAACCCGGCGAAGCTGCTCCGCACCCGCTACGACGGTGCGGACGTCGCCCGGCTCCTGGCCGTCGCCTGGTGGGACTGGCCCGCCGAGCACATCACCGAGCACATCCGCACCATCATGTCCGGGAGCGTCGACGACCTGGAGGCGGCCGCTCCTCAGCCGGGCTGAGCACCGAACACGATCCTGAGCAGAGGCAGTTCACGCCCGGGGACGGAGCCCGACGGGGTGGCCCCGATCCGGACCGCGCCCATCGCCGTGTAGAACGGCTCGGCGTTCGGGTCGGCGTCGATCGTGAGCGCCTCGAAGCCGAGCCGGCCGGCCTGCGCCATGGTGTGCTCGAACAGGATCCGGCCGACGCCGCGGCCGATGGCGTCCGGCTCGACGAACATCATGCCGAGTGCGCCCTCGGGCGGCTCCCCGGACAGGGTCGCGAAGCCGAGGACGCGGCCGTCCCCCTCCGCGACCGCCGTACGCCCGCCCTCCGTATCGCCTTCGCGGACGGTCAGTTCGTCGACGCAGGCGGCCAGGAACGCCTCGTCGTATCCCCAGTGGGCCTTGGACCGCAGGGCCAGCGCGGTCAACGCCGCGGCCTCGTCGGGCCGTCCCGGTCGTAGCTCCAGGTCCTGCCGTGGCTTCACGCCGCGCCTCCTCGGTCGTCTGCCGGAACCGTACCCATGGCCGTACACGAGGTGGCAAGGTGCTGTCCGCCCTGACGTGATCCCGCGTGGCTTCGCTGGTTGCCCCGCGCCTACCGAGGAGACCGCATGTCCTTACCGCATCCGCGACGCCGCTCGATCCTGCTGGCCACAGCGGCCGTCTCCGCCACCGCGGCGGTTCCCGCCGCGGCCGCCGCCGAACAGCACGGCGGCGCGAGGGGGCCGCTCGTCATCGGCCACCGGGGCGCCGCCGGGTGGCGGCCCGAGCACACGGCTGCCGCCTATACCTTCGCGGTGCGGGCCGGGGCCGACTGGATCGAGCCCGACCTGGTCCCGACCAGGGACCACGTCCTGGTGGTGCGCCACGAGAACGAGATCTCCGGCACCACGGATGTGGCCGGGCACCCGGAGTTCGCCGGCCGCCGCACCACGAAGACGGTGGACGGCCGTGCCGTCACCGGCTGGTTCACGGAGGACTTCACCCTCGCCGAGCTGAGGACGCTGCGGGCGGTGGAGCGGCTCCCCCTGGTCCGCAACCGCAACACCGTCTTCGACGGCCGCGAGCAGATCATGACCTTCCAGGAGGTCGTCGACCTGGCCCGCGCCCTCTCGAAGGAGCACGGCCGCAGGATCGCGGTCTTCCCGGAGACGAAGCACCCGACGTACTTCCGCTCGGTCGGCCTGCCCCTGGAACCGGAGCTCATCAGGCTCGTCCGCCGCAACCGGCTGACCGCCCGGGACTGCGTCGTCCAGTCCTTCGAGCCGTCGTCCCTTCGCGAGGTGGCGGCGGCGCGCCTCGGTCTCCCGCTGTGGCAGGCGTTGGGGACGAGTGGCGGTCCGTACGGCCACCCGGTGACGTACAAGGAGATGATGACGCCCGCGGGGCTGCGCGAGATCGCCTCGTACGCCGAGTGGACAGGCCCGGACAAGTCGTCCCTGGTCCCCCCGTCGACCCTGCTGGACGACGCCCACGCGGCGGGACTGAAGGTCGGGGCGTACACCTTCCGCGCCGAGAACCAGTACCTCCCGGCCGAGTACCGGAAGGGCACCGCGCCGAACGACTTCGGTGACGCGTTCGCCGAATACGCCTTCCACTACGGCAGGGGCGTGGACGCCGTCGTGACGGACTTCCCCGACCTCGCGGCGATCGCACGGGACGGCCACCGGTCCTAGGGCGAACGGCTGATCACCTTCGGGCCCTCCTCCTGCTAGCCTGCAATTGCGAATAGCTTGCAATAACCACCAGGTAGCAGTTGGAGGGTTCGAACCCATGGCCACGTACACGCTTCCGGAACTCCCGTACGACTACGCGGCGCTCGAACCGGTCATCAACCCGCAGATCGTCGAGCTCCACCACGACAAGCACCACGCCGCGTACGTCAAGGGTGCGAACGACACCCTGGAGCAGCTGGAAGAGGCCCGCGACAAGGGGGCCTGGGGCGCGATCAACGGCCTCCAGAAGAACCTCGCGTTCCATCTCTCCGGCCACATCCTGCACTCGATCTACTGGCACAACATGACCGGTGACGGCGGCGGCGAGCCCCTCGCGGCGGACGGCGTGGGCGACCTGGCGGACGCGATCACCGAGTCCTTCGGCTCGTACGCCGGCTTCAAGTCCCAGCTGACGAAGGCCGCGGCGACCACGCAGGGCTCCGGCTGGGGCGTCCTCGCGTACGAGCCGGTCAGCGGCAGGCTGATCGTCGAGCAGGTCTACGACCACCAGGGCAACGTCGGACAGGGCTCGGTCCCGATCCTGGTCTTCGACGCCTGGGAGCACGCCTTCTACCTGCAGTACAAGAACCAGAAGGTGGACTTCATCGAGGCGATGTGGCGCGTCGTCAACTGGCAGGACGTGGCGAAGCGCTACGCCGCCGCCAAGGAGCGCGCGGACGTGCTGCTGCTCGCTCCCTGAGGGGAGACCCCTGACGTCCTGCCTCGTGATCGTCTTCTCAACCTTCACCCGGCAGGCGGATGAACGGAGAACCCCCGCGAGGACATGACTCGCGGGGGTTCTCCCATGGGAGCGGGACGTGGGCAGGCGCCGGAACCACGCCCCGGCGCCTGCGACGCGTGCGCGGCGACCCGCCGCGCACCGGCGGCCGGTGCGAGACTGGCAGGGTGACGGACAGCGAACGGCGGACGGAACGGCGCCTGGAACGGGCCATCCTGGATCTGCTGGAGAAACGCGGACCGGCTGCGACGATCTGCCCCTCCGACGCCGCGCGGGCGGTACACGAAGGGGACGACGACGGCTGGCGGGCGCTCATGGAGCCGGCCCGCGGCGCGGCACGGCGGCTGGTCGCCACCGGCGAGGTGGAGATCACCCAGGGTGGTCACGTCGTCGACCCGGCGAAGGCGCGCGGTCCGATCCGTATCCGCCGCACCCGCTGACACGCCCGGCGCGGGCCGGTGTTCCCGAGCCCGCACCGGCCGGACCCGGTCAGTCGAAGACGGGTCCCTGCGTGCGGGTCCGCTTGATCTCGTAGAAGCCGGGGACCGAGGCCACCAGCAGCGTGCCGTCCCAGAGCTTCGCGGCCTCCTCGCCCTTCGGGGCGGGGGTGACGACCGGGCCGAAGAAGGCGATCTGCCCGCCGTCGGCGCCGGGCACCGCGATGACCGGGGTGCCGACGTCCTGGCCTACCTTTTCGATGCCCTCCTGGTGGGAGGCGCGCAGCTCCTTGTCGTAGGCGTCGGAGTCCGCGTACTCCAGCAGATCCGCCGGGAGGCCGACGTCCGCCAGCGCACCCGCGATCGCCTCGCGGGTGGGGCCCTCGCCCTTGTTGTGGAAGCGGGTCCCCATGGCCGTGTACAACGGGCCGACGATCTCGTCCCCGTGCTTCTCCCGGGCCGCGACGACGACACGGACCGGCGCCCACGCCTGGGTGCGCATCATGTCCTGGTACTCCTCGGGCAGCTCGTCGAGCCGGGGCTCGTTGAGGACGGCCAGGCTCATCACGTGCCAGCGGACCTCCACGTCGCGGACCTTCTCCACCTCCAGCATCCAGCGGGAGGTCATCCAGGCCCAGGGGCAGAGCGGGTCGAACCAGAAATCGGCCGGGATCCTGCTGCCGGCCGTGCTGTTCTCGGGCATGTCTCTCCTCATGAGGTCGGTCTGCACCTGGCGTCAGAACACCGCGGGGCGCGCCCGCCATTCCCGTGCGGGGGCCCGGACCGCCGCATGCGACCATCAAAGTTGTTCGAATGAGACACGAAGGAGTGTTCCGTGCCTGGTGAAAACCTGTCCCGCGACGAGGCCCGTGAGAGGGCCGAGCTGCTGACCGTCGACGGTTACGAGGTCGCCCTCGACCTGCGTTCCGCCGTCGGTGATCCCGGCGGGGGCGACGAGGCCGGTCCGCGCACCTTCCGCTCGCAGACCACGATCCGCTTCCGTGCCGCCCGGGCGGGGGCCTCGACCTTCGCCGATCTGGTGGCCCCGTCCGTGAGCGCCGTGACGCTGAACGGCGAGGACCTGGACCCCTCGGCCGTCTTCGACGGCACACGGATCGCGCTGGACGGCCTCGCCGACGGCGAGAACGTCCTCGTGGTCGACGCGCAGTGCGCCTACAGCCGGACCGGCGAGGGCATGCACCGTTTCGTCGACCCGGAGGACGGCGAGGTCTACCTCTACACCCAGTACGAACCGGCCGACGCCCGGCGCGTCTACGCCAACTTCGAGCAGCCCGACCTCAAGGCGCCCTACCGCTTCGAGGTGACGGCGCCGGAGGGCTGGCGGGTCTGGAGCAACGGCGCGGAGGAGTCCCAGGAAGGCGAGGTCCACCGGTTCGCGGAGACGCTGCCGATCTCGACGTACATCACGGTGGTCGTCGCGGGCCCGTACCACTACGTGAGCGACGCCTACACCCGCACGTTCGACGACGGTACGAAGCTGGAGATCCCGCTCGGCGCGATGTGCCGCAAGGGGCTCGCACGCCACTTCGACGCGGACGACGTCTTCCGGATCACCAAGCAGGGCCTGGACTTCTTCCACGACCACTTCGACTACCCGTACCCCTTCGGGAAGTACGACCAGGCGTTCGTGCCCGAGTACAACCTCGGAGCGATGGAGAACCCGGGCCTCGTCACCTTCCGCGAGGAGTACATCTACCGCGGCAAGGTCACCTCGGCCTCCTACGAGCGCCGCGCCAACGTCATCCTGCACGAGATGGCGCACATGTGGTTCGGCGACCTGGTCACCATGCAGTGGTGGGACGACCTGTGGCTGAAGGAGTCCTTCGCCGACTTCATGGGGACCTTCTCGATGGTGGAGGCGACCCGCTTCACCAACGGCTGGATCACCTTCGCCAACAACCGCAAGGCCTGGGCCTACCGCGCCGACCAGCTGCCGTCCACGCACCCCATCACGGCGGACATCCGTGACCTGGAGGACGCCAAGCTGAACTTCGACGGCATCACGTACGCCAAGGGCGCCTCGGTGCTCAAGCAGTTGGTGGCGTACGTGGGCCGGGACGCGTTCCTGGAGGGCGCGCGCCGCTACTTCAAGCAGCACGCCTTCGGCAACACGCGGCTGGGAGACCTGCTCTCGGTGCTGGCCGAGACGTCCGGGCGCGACATGACGGCCTGGTCGCGCGCGTGGCTGCAGACGGCGGGGGTCAACGTCCTGACGCCGGTCGTGACGTACGACGGCGAGGGCCGGATCGCGGAGCTCGCCGTGACCCAGGAGGCCGCGGCCTCCCATCCGGAGCTGCGGCCGCACCGCGTCGCGGTGGGCCTGTACCGGCTCTCCCCGGAGGGCGGGCTGGTGCGGTACGCCCGCGCCGAGACCGACGTCGCCGGCCCGCGCACCGTGGTCAAGGAGCTGGCCGGTGCCGAGAAGCCCGACCTGGTCCTGGTCAACGACGACGACCTCACCTACTGCAAGGTCCGCTTCGACGAGGTGTCCCTGGCCACCCTGCGCGAGCACCTCGGTGACATCACCGACCCGCTTACGCGGGCGATGTGCTGGTCCGCGCTGTGGAACCTGACGCGGGACGCGGTTCTGCCGGCCCGGGAGTTCGTGTCCCTGGTGCTGTCCTTCGCCGGCGGGGAGTCGGACATCGGCGTCCTGCAGATGCTGCACGCCTGGGCCATGTCGGCTCTGACGCACTACGCCGCGCCGGCCTGGCGCGAGGAGGGTGGCCGGGCGCTGGCGGAGGGCGCGCTGGCCGAGCTGCGGCGCGCCGAGCCGGGCAGTCAGCACCAGCTGACGTGGGCCCGGTTCTTCGCCGCGGCCGCCGCGTCGGACGCGGACTTCCAGCTGCTGGGCGGGCTGCTCGACGGTTCGGCCGTGATCGACGGTCTGGACGTCGACCAGGAGCTGCGGTGGGCGTTCCTCGCCCCGCTGGTCGCGCACGGCAAGGCCGGTGAGGCGGACGTGGACGCCGAACTCTCCCGGGACGACACGGCGTCCGGCAAGCGGCACCACGTACGGTGCCTGGCCGCACGCCCCTCGGCGGCGGTCAAGGCACAGGCGTGGGCGACGGTCGTGGAGTCGGACAAGCTGTCCAACGCGCTCGTCGAGGCGACGATCGCCGGCTTCGGACAGCCCTCCCAGCGGGAGCTGCTGGCCCCGTACACGGCGTCGTACTTCGAGGCGATCGAGCGGGTGTGGGCCGAGCGCTCCATCCAGATCGGCATGGACGTGGTCAAGGGGCTGTTCCCCGGGCTGCAGGACGACCCCGCGACCCTGAGCGCGACGGACGCGTGGCTGGCCTCGCACCCGGACGCGGCACCGGCGCTCCGGCGGCTCGTCCTGGAGGCCCGGGACGATCTGGCCCGGGTGCTGAGGGGCCAGGAACGCGACACGGGCGCGTGAGCACCCGGCGCGCGCCCCGCACGTGCGTGCGGGGC
>NZ_JBEXYB010000037.1:0-79748 GCF_040630715.1 Streptomyces sp. NPDC005752
GCAGCTGACTCTTAATCAGCGGGTCCGGGGTTCGAGTCCCTGACGGCGCACAGACACCACAGTGGGCGGTCTCCTTCCAGGAGACCGCCCACTGTGCGTCGTGCCCGGGTGTTGCGCCTGTCAGAACTTCACGTCGGAGCACGCGTAGAACGCGTTGCCGGTGTCGGCGACGTTCCAGACGGCCAGGACGATGTGCTTCCCGGTCTTCTGGGTCGGCATGGAGCCCTGGTGGGTGAGGGTGGCCGGAGGCTGCTGGTTTCCGTAGGGCACCGTCATGAAGGGCTGGGATTCCAGGGCGGCCCTGGTGAGCGGCTTGGTGGAGTCCCAGCCGTTCTTGGTGATGTAGTAGCGGAAGTCACTCGTGGAGTGCCGGGCGGTGAACTGCCAGCGGAAGCTGTAGCCCTGTCCCGCGGTGACCTGGGTGGCGGGCCAGTTGCCGCCGCGCGGGTCGTCGAGCTGGGCGAACCCGCTGTTTCCGCCGGCGCAGATCTTGCCGTCCGCCGGCCCTGCCGCCGGGAAGCCCTTGGGGCCCTCGACGCTCTGCGGCTCCCACTGGATGTTGCCGCAGCCCGTGACGGTGCCGTTGGCGCAGAGCTTCTGCCGGCTGATGGGGGAATCCGTGTAGCCGTGGCTGCTGGCACTGCCGGTCGCGAACATGGAGACGCCCGCTATCGCCAGGCCGATGACTGCCGCGCTTGCCCTTTTCCGCATGCTGTGTCGCTCCTCGAGAACGTGGGGGATGTTCTGGGGATTTGCTGAGCTGTACTGCGCGCGTCGCTGTGCGGTCTAGACCAAGTCCAGATTATTGACGCGTCATGAACATGTCCAGACCAATGTGCCTCGGGTTTCGGCGAGTACTCCCGCGCGGTCGGGAGGCATCAGCTACCCTCCGATCCGCTCCGTCCGGTGTAGAAAGCCACCGTCAGATCCCTGACCAGGGCCTTGTGTTCATAGGCGTCGAGCTCGACGATGCCGCGCGCGGTCAGCCGGCCGACCGTGTCGTCCACCGCGTCGACCAGGGACGTGAGCACGCCGTCCCGGTGCTTCGCGTCGATCGCCGCAACCCGGCACCGCTGCATCGCCGCCGCGACCTCGGGGGCGTACTCGATCCCGGTCGGCTGCGCGGAGTACACCTCGATGCCCACGGGCTCGCAGTCCGCCTTCACCATCCGGGTCAGCGCGTCGCCCACCGCCTCCGCGTCGCGCAGTGTGTGGGTGTCCTCGTGGAAGGCGTCCGCGGGCAGCTGCGAGAGCACCCGCGCCAGCGCCGCCTCCACCTGGTCACGCAGGTACCGCTCGTGGTCGGCGACACCGAGCGCGGCCCGCACCGTGTCCTTCACCCGCCAGACGACGAGGACCACGGCCCGCAGGGCGGTGCCGCTCGCGTCCACGGCGCGCAGCGGCTCGCTGCGCCAGTGCCGCAGGCGTACGTCGACACGGCGGCGCCGCAGGAGCGGGGAGACCCAGAGGAGACCGGTGCGATGGACGCTGCCCCGGTAGCCGCCGAAGAGCGTCAGCACCGAGGCGTATCCGGCCCGGCCCCGGCCGAGACCGCAGAGTGCGAGCAGCAGCACGGCCGCCGTCAGCCCGAGCAGGGCCCAGGCCACGACGCCGATGCCGTCGTACGGGCGGGCCACCAGTCCGAGGCGGGCGTACACGGTGGCGGGCAGCGCGCCCTGCCACCACAGCACGGCGACCCCGGCGGCCGTTCCCACAGCCGCGGTGAACAGCGCGACCCAGCCGGGCAGTACGGGGCCGGGCCGCTCGGTGAGCCGCATGTCGGCGGGGGGCGCGGGCCGACGGGGCGCCTGCGCCCGGGGGGAGCGCGGCGGGGGTGGGCGGCGGACACCGGTCCGCCCTGCGGCGGGCGCCGCCACGGCCCCCGCGACGGTGCCGGCGGCCCCCGCGGCGGTGATGTCGGCGCCCGCCGGTCCGCGGCCCTGCCCGTCGTCACGGAAGAGCAGGTGCACGGGAATGGGCGCGGTGGTCTCCGTGCTGATGACGGGGCGCCGTCGCCCGGCACCCCACACGGCGTCCGGGTCCGCGGTCTCGGCGTCGGGCGTCGCCGGGGCGCGGTCCTCTCCGTCCGGCGCCTGAGCTCCGCCGGGCCGGAACTCCGGCTGCCCGCCCGCCGGCTCACTCCCCCGCGCGCCCCGCCGGTCCACCGGGGCGGGCCGCGCATCCGCCTCTGCGGGGGCGAACGGCATCGTGCCCGCGCAGGCGGCCGCTTCGGTGTCCGCGCCGTCGGCCACCTCCGTGTCCGCACGGGCGGACACGGGCGTGTACGCGTCCGTGGCCGCATCCCGAGGCGACCACAGCCCGGAGGCCGGATCCAGACTCGGCGGCTCGGTACCGATCACAGGCAGCGGGTCCAGGACAACCGGCTCCGAAGTGCTCACCGGCATCGGGTCCGGACCCCGGTGCACGTCCGGACCGCGGTCCGGACACGGAGCCGGAGTCTCCGGGCGGGGCGCCGGATCCAGCCCCACGACCGCGTCCGGGGCCGGCCGAACGCCCAACCCCACACCCGTGTCCGGACCGGGCCGAACGCCCGGCGCACCGCCGGTGTCCGGGGCCGGGTCGAGGTCCAGGTCCAGGTCCAGGTCCGCCGGGCCTCCGCCTGGCGCCGGGACGGCTCGGTCCGCCGCGGTCACCGCGGCCGGAGGCTGCCCCGGATCAGCCGGCACGGTTTCGTCCTCCCCAGCCGGTGGAGCCGCCCGCATCACGGCAGGCGGCTCCACCGGTGCCACGGCGGGCTGCCCCACCAAAGGGGCCGAAGGGGCCCAGGGGGCCCAAGGGGCAGCGGTGGCAGAAAGGACCGAAGCCGGTTCCAGCTCCGTCGCCGTGCTCATCGCCCCCGCCGACTCCGCGCCGGGCCCCGGCACCCCGGCGTCGTACGTCTGTGTCACCGGCGGTACTTCGCCGGACGCCTGCCCCCGCCCGTCCCCCGCACCAGGCCCGGGCAGGATCACCCGCGTGTCCCGCTCGCCCAGCTCGTCCCACTCGCCCCGTACGTTCTCCGTGGATCGCATTCCCGCCTCCGTCATGTCCGTTCCGTCGCTTCAGCCGTCATGCGAACAGCCGCCGCCATGTCTCCGGCCCCGGGTATCCGTCGGCCGCGCTCCCCCGCCAGCCCTGTGCGCGCTGGAATCCCTCGACGTTCCGGCGGTCCGCCTCCGTCCAGCGCGGGCCGGGGCCCGTCGCGTAGTGCGTGCCGTATCCCCTCTTCACCAGTTGGGCGCCCAGCTTCTGGACATGGCTGTTGGACTGCCCGGGAGCGAAGAAGCTCTTCCCCGGATATGCCGCGGCCCCGCTCGGGGAGCCGCCGGCCCCGGAGGCGGGGATCTTCCGGCCGGTTCCGCCCACCAGCAGCCGCCAGGTGTGCGGGCCGGGGACACCGTCGGCCTCCTTGCCCTTCCACCCCTGCGCGAGCTGGAAGGCCTGCGTCGCGCGCTTGTCGGCGTCGCTCCAGCGCGGTCCGGCGCCCTGCTCGTAGAACCGTTTGCCGCCCTGGGCGATGAGCAGCTGCCCGAGCCGGGTCACGTGTGCGTTGTCCGCGCCGGGACCGAACTTCCCGGCCCCAGGGAACGCGGTGGCCGAGCCGCTGCCGCTCGCGCCGCTGACGATGCCGTTGTAGCGGTAAGCGACGTACTTGGAGGAGTTGCTCCAGTACGCCATCGGCGTCGTCGCCTGCCGCGCGTTCGGGCGGGTCTGCTCGTACGCCAGGTAGTGGCTGTGCGTGTGGTCGGTCCAGCCGCCGAACACCGTGACGTGCGAACCCACCGCGGGGTCGGCCAGGTTGTGGAAGAGGAGGATGTCGCCGGGCTCCAGATCGGCCCGGGCGATCTTCGTCCCGAAGGCCGCGAGGCTGCCGGTCCACTCGTTGCTGCCGAGGTTCCAGGCCATCGACACGAATCCGGAGCAGTCCTGCCGGTAGCCGTCCGACCAGTAGGCGCCCATGTCGTAAGGGACCTTCGCCGTCACCCACTTCTTCGCGCGGGTGATGATCTCGGTCCTGGTCGTCGTGCGCTGCGCCGTACCCGGTGCGGAGGGCGGACCCGAGGTTCCGCTGCTGTTCAGGGGCCCCACCGGGCCCTGTGGGGTGACCGGCTGGGGGTCGGCCTCGGCTCCGGCGCGGGCCTCGCGTCCGACGGTGGTGGCGGCGGCCCCGCCGGCACCACAGGACAGGACCACCCCCGCCGCGGTGACCAGCACCAGCGCCCGCCGCGCACCGTGCGCGGCGGGGTGCCCGCCCAGACGCACGGGCAGCGTGGCGGCCGTACGGCGGCGTTGCGCGCAGCCAGGACAGCCACAGTCGGCGGTGGGTTCGTACTCCTCGAAGACCGGCACAGTCATGCGACTCCTCTTCCTTTCGACAATCGCCCAAATCTTCTATATTTCTTCTTTCCTGGCATATCTCATGGTGACGGACTAAAGGGAAAAAACGACCATCCGACAGGCCGGGCGGGAGAGGAATTGGTCGGGAGCACTCCGCCGCATCGGGTAAAGTTCTCCAGGTCAGCAGGCGCCGTTAGCTCAGTTGGTTAGAGCAGCTGACTCTTAATCAGCGGGTCCGGGGTTCGAGTCCCTGACGGCGCACGCAACAGCGAGGCCCCCTCACCCATGGTGAGGGGGCCTCGCTCATGTCCCCCGGATGCGGGAAGCACCCCTGGGGACCACGCTGACGCGGGCACAGGTATGACTCACTCAGAGTCCTGCGTGCGGAGGGACGACCAGGACGTCGACGCCGTCGGGCGACCGGCAGAACAACGGCGCTTCCGCATGGATCCGGACATCCTGCCGGAAAACCTCCGGACGCCACGCGCCGTCGCTCTACAGTGTCCTGTCGGTACGAACCACCCGCGGCCTCCCGCGTCGTGTCCGGGCCACTCCCGCGGCCCGGACACCGCGGTGGAGGACCGGCCCGGCCGGCGGCTCCGAGGAGGAGCCGGCGCCGACCGGGCCGGGTCGTCCCGCCCAGGGCGTTTCGGCGGATCCGCGCGCCGTTCCTCACGGCGCCGCGCATCCCGTTCCCTATGTGCTCCGGTCGGCGCTCTTCTCCGCCGTCAGGTACGCGGACACGACGACATTGGCCGTGTACGCGTGCGACTCCTGGTCGTACGTGCCGCCGCAGGTGATCAGCCGGAGCTCGGCCCGCCCGTCCTCGCGCGGCCCGTACGCCTTCTGTGCGTCGAAGCGTTCCCGGGTGAAGACCTGGACGTCGTCGATGGTGAATTCGGCGACCTTGCCGTCGGACCGGCTCACCCGGATCTTCTCGCCGGGCCTGGCGGCGCTGAGCCCGTAGAACACGGCGGGTTTCGTCTCGGTGTCGACATGGCCGACGAAGAGCGCGGCTCCCTCCGTGCCCGGTTCGGTGCCCTCGGCGTACCAGCCGACGGCGCCCGGCGTCTCGAAGGGCGGGGGCTCGATCGCCCCGTCGTCGTCGAGTCCGCGTCGTACGACGGTCGCGTCGACCCCGGCGGACGGGAGCTCGACCCGTTGCGGCGCGGCGCCGTCGAGCGGATCGTGGGCCGGGGGCAGCGGCACGCCGAGGGGGCGGCCGACCGCAGCTACGTCACCGGTCGTCGGGGCGGAGTTGCCGGCGGTGGCGGCACGGCCCCACAGCCAGAGACCCAGCAGGAGGACGGCCCAGGCGACGCCGGTCAGCAGGCGCCCTGTTCCGGCGGAACGGTCCGGGGTGGACATGTCAGTGCTGCGCCGGACGGCGGCGGCGTGCGCTGCGGAGCGCGACGGCGAATGCCGCGACGGCGCCCAGCCCGAGGCCGATCACCGCGTGCCGGGTGCCGGGGCCCTCGTCGGCCGCGGTCTCCTGGGCGAGCACCGCGGTGCCACCGCCGCCGGCCCGCACGGGGGCGACGGGTGAGGGGCGGCCGTGGTGGACGACGGTGACCGTGCCGGTGGCCTTGCCGTGGCCGTCCTTGCAGGTCACCCAGACCTCGTAGTCGTCGGGTGCGGCGTCGGAGCGGATCCGGGCCTCGGCGACGAGCTCCTTGCCGCCCCCCGGCTCGAAGCGCGCTTCGGAGACGAACGCCTCGGAGTTCCCCCGGGCCGACCTGCCCTTGCCGCAGACGTCGACCCGGAGCTCCACCTCCCCGCCGGGGGAGACACGGGACGGACTGACCGAGACCGTTCCGGAACGCTTCTCGTCCCTGGGTTCGTCGGCCGCGGGGGCGGCCAGTGCGGCGGACGCGGGCAGGGCTATCGTCCCGGCCACCAGGGCGGCACAGAAAGTGAGGGGCAGTGAACGCATCGTAAACCTCCTGAGGGAAGGTTCACGCGTCGGGCGGCGGCCCGCATCCGCTGTAGCCCGGTCGGGTTACGGGGTGGGCAGGTCGACCAGGTCGACGAGGTCCGCGATCGAGTCGACGACCGTGGAGGGCCGGAAGGGGTAGCGGTCCATGTCGACCTCCGTGGTCAGGCCGGTGAGGACCAGGAAGGTCTGCATGCCCGCCTCCAGACCGGCGAGCACGTCGGTGTCCATCCGGTCACCGATCATGGCGGAGGTCTCGGAGTGGGCGCCGATGGCGTTGAGCCCGGTCCGCATCATCAGCGGGTTGGGCTTGCCCGCGAAGTACGGCGCCTTGCCGGTGGCCTTGGTGATCAGCGCGGCGACCGAGCCGGTCGCGGGGAGCGGGCCCTCGGCGGACGGGCCGGTCTCGTCCGGGTTGGTGCAGATGAAGCGGGCGCCGCCGTTGATCAGCCGGATCGCCTTGGTGAGCGCCTCGAAGCTGTACGTCCGGGTTTCCCCCAGGACTACGTAATCGGGCTCGTGGTCGGTCAGTACGTAGCCGATGTCGTGGAGCGCGGTGGTGAGCCCCGCCTCGCCGATCACGTACGCCGTGCCGCGCGGCCGCTGGTCGTCCAGGAACTGGGCGGTGGCCAGGGCGGAGGTCCAGATGTTCTCCACGGGCACGTCCAGCCCCATGCGCTTGAGGCGCGCGTGCAGGTCACGAGCGGTGTAGATGGAGTTGTTCGTGAGGACGAGGAAGGGCAGTCCGGAATCCCGCAGTCGCTTGATGAAGGCGTCGGCCCCGGGGATCGGCGTGCCCTCGTGGATGAGGACGCCGTCCATGTCGGTCAGCCAGGATTCGATCGGCTTGCGCTCTGCCATGTGACGGGCTCCTGCCGTACGCACTGTGCACTCGAGGTGCTGGACGCCGGCGGCACCGCGTTGTGCAGCGCCGACGCCCCGATATTAGGCCGCCCCCTCCGCCGGACGGAACCGGCTGATCACGGGGAGCCGCCGTACCGGATCAGCGGCCGCCTCCGCGCAGCCGCCTGGCGTGGACCATGGCGGCGGCTCCGGCGAGGACGAGCGCCCCGGACGCCAGGCCCGCCCAGCGTGCGCGGGCCCGGCCGGTGCGGGCGAGTTCGGAGGTGTGGCCGCCGTCCGCCTCCGCCGCGCTCCCGGTGTCCTCGGGTGCCTCGATGCCGCCCTCGACGACGGCGAAGGAGTAGGCGGCGGATTCGCCGACCCAGTCGCCGTCGGCGGCGCTGCCGGCCTGCCCGGCACCCTCCTGGACGGCGCGGCGCTGGACGATGGCGGCGTGGGCGGTGACCTTCCCCGGCCGGGTGTCGGAGGTGAACGCCATCCGGACCTCGACGGTGACCGTCTTCTTCGCGGGGACGGTGAAGCCGGGGAAGTCGTCACCCTGCTCCCCGCTGCCGAAGACGCCGATCTGCTCGTCGCGGTCGGTGGACTCCCAGCTCACCCGGTGTTCCTCGTCGGGGTGGGCCCGCTCGGTGAACTCCAGTTGGATCTGTTCGGCCGTGAGCGTCCGGTCCTCGTCGGCGAGGACCAGGACGGGGTGGATGGAGCGGCACGACCCGGAGGTGGTGTTGGTGAGGTCGAGGTACCAGGTCCCGTAGCCGCCGCCGGAGGCGTAGGTGTCGGGGCCGCCGTGGATCCGGGTCTCGATGGGGAAGTCCTCGCCGTCCGGATCACCGCAGGCGGGGAGCTCCGGGCCGGCGGCAGCTGCCGCGATGCCGGTCACGGCGGGGGCGGTGACCGGGATGGCGATGGCGGCCGGGGCGCCGAGGAGGCCGGCCGGGACGACCAGTCCGGCGGCCAGTCCGAGGCGGGTCAGGGCGCGGCCGTCGCGCAGTCGTGCGGGGGGTCTGGCGGACATGGGGTCACCCTTCGCTGCTCGCGAACGGCCGGGGCGAACGACCGGGGCGCGGTGGCGTCGGCGGGAGCGGCGACGCCGCCACGCGCGGCCGGCCGTACGGCCGTGGCAGTACGTTTCGGTCGGCGACGCTGCCACGCGCCCGCCGGGGGCCGCCACCCGTCGGCGGCCCGGACCGGCCGTTCGGGCGTCCTAATCCGCCCGAACGGCCTTGTCCGGCGGGCCGGCCGGTGCCCCGTCCCGTTCGCCGCCGTCCTCGCCCGCCCGGCCGAAGAGCGGGGCGAGGACCAGTTGGGCCGCTCCCTCGGCGACGGGGCGGTCGCCTCCGCCGGCCACGGTGACGGGTACGGAGGCGGTGACGCCCTCCCGGCGGGCGCGCTCCTCGATGACGGCCCGGACGCCGCTCACGTAGGCACCCTCGTGGGCGGCGACGGTACGGCCGCCGAGGACGACCCGGTCGATGTCGAGCAGCCCGACGAGGTTGGCGGCACCCGCACCGAGGACCCTGGCCGCCTCGGGGATGTCGCCGCGGGCGACGGCGGTCAGGCACAGCGCCTCGATGCAGCCGCGCCCTCCGCAGTCGCACGGGGGGCCGTCGAGCTGGAGGGTCTGGTGTCCGAACTCTCCGGCGCCGGTACGGGCCCCGCGGTGCAGGACCCCACCGAGGACGAGCCCGGCGCCGAGGCCGGTGCCCAGGTGGAGGTAGACGAAGTCGGTCCCGGCGCGTTCCCGCAGTGCGAGGCCGAGGGCGGCGGCGTTGGTGTCCTTGTCCACGACGACCGGCAGCCCGGTGCGCTCGGCGAGGGCGTCGCGCAGCGGGTAGCCGTCCCAGCGGGGGAAGCCGGTGACCCGGTGCAGCACTCCGCTGCGGTGGTCCAGTGGGCCGGGCAGGGCCGCGCCCACACCGAATACCCGCCGGGCTGCGGTCCGGGGGGCATCGGGTGCGTCCGCCCGTACCGTCCGCACCGCGTGGGCGGCCGTGGCGAGGACCTCGGCGGCCGGGGCTCCGAGGTCGAGCGGGAAGGTGCGGGTCGCGACGGTGGTGCCGGCGAGATCGGCGAGGACGGCCGTGAGTTCGTCACGGTCCAGGTGGAGCCCGACGGCGTATCCGGCGTCCGGGACGAGCCGCAGGACGGTGCGGGGCTTGCCGCCGGTGGAGGCGAGCCGGCCGGCTTCGGCGGCGAGGCCCTCCGTGCGGAGCCTGGCGGTGATCTTGCTGACGGCCTGCGGGGTGAGCCCCGTGCGCTCGGCGAGCTCCAGCCGGCTGATGCCCTGCTCACCGGCCACGCGCAGCAGGTCGAGGACGAGCGACGCGTTGTGGTGGCGCAGGGTCGGCATGTTGGCCCCGCCGCTCCTGCTGCTGCTCCTGTTCACCTGCTGCTCCTGTTCACGGCTCCATTGTCCCCATCGCTTGCACTTTGGCAACAGCGTTGCTTAAGTGGTTGGCATGACTGCCAACGCTCCTCTCCGCGTCGGGCTCGTCGGCTACGGCCTGGCGGGTTCCGTCTTCCACGCCCCGCTGGTCTCCGCGACCGAGGGCCTTGTCCTCGACACGGTCGTCACGTCGAACGAGGAGCGTCAGGCGCAGGCCCGCGCGGAGTTCCCCGGCGTGCGGTTCGCGGCCTCGCCGGAAGAGCTGTGGCCGCGCGCGGACGAGCTGGACCTCGTCGTGATCGCCTCGCCGAACAAGACCCATGTCCCGCTCGCGAGGGCGGCCCTGGAGGCGGGGCTGCCGGTGGTGGTGGACAAGCCGCTCGCCGGTACGGCCGCCGAGGCCCGTGAGCTGGCCGCGCTGGCCGCGGAGCGGGGGCTGCTGCTCTCCGTGTTCCAGAACCGCCGCTGGGACAACGACTTCCTCACGCTGGCCGGTCTGATCGAGGACGGTGAGCTCGGCGAGGTGCAGCGTTTCGAGTCCCGCTTCGAGCGGTGGCGTCCGCAGCTGAAGGGCGGCTGGCGCGAGTCGGGTGACCCGGAGGAGATCGGCGGGCTGCTGTTCGACCTGGGCAGCCATGTCGTCGACCAGGCGCTCACCCTGTTCGGGCCGGCGGTGCAGGTGTACGCGGAGTCCGACGTACGCCGCCCGGGTGCGGCGGCCGACGACGACACGTTCATCGCGGTCACCCACGCCAACGGGGTGCGCTCGCACCTGTACGCGAGCGCCACCACGGCGCAGCTCGGCCCGCGCTTCAGGGTGCTCGGTTCGAAGGCGGGCTACGTGAAGTACGGCCTGGACCCACAGGAGGCCGCCCTGCGTGAGGGGGCGCGTCCGACGGCGGGCGAGCCGTGGGGCGTGGAGCCGGAGGAGCTGTGGGGCCGGATCGGTTCCGGGGAGTCCCCGCTGACCGGCGGCGGCGATCCGGTCCGCACGCTCCCGGGCGACTATCCCGCGTACTACGCCGCCGTGGCCGCCGCGCTGCGCGGCGGGGGCGGCAACCCGGTGACGGCGCTGCAGGCCGCCGCCGCGCTGGACGTCCTGGAAGCGGCGCGGCGCTCGGCCCGTGAGGGCGTGTCCGTGACCCTTCTTCCCCACCACGACGAGGAGCAGCACGCATGAGCCCCGACGCTCCGACCATCTCCGAGCTGATCGCGCAGGAGCGGCGTCTGACGCTGCCGCGTTTCGGCTACGACGAGGCCTACGCGCTGGGCGGCCTGCTGGTCGCACTGGCCCGTGAACGGCACGCGCCGGTCGCGATCGACATCCGGCGGGGCGGCCAGCAGCTGTTCCACGCCGCACTGCCGGGTTCGAGCGCGGACAACGACGCCTGGATCGACCGCAAGCGGAAGGTGGTGGAGCGGTACGGGGAGAGCTCCTACCTGGTCGGTACGCGCTTCCGGGCGAAGGGCACCACGTTCGAGCAGTCCTCGCGGCTGGACCCGGACACGTACGCCGCGCACGGCGGTTCGTTCCCGATCGCCGTGGAGGGTGCCGGGGTGATCGGCTCGGTGACGGTCTCGGGGCTGCCGCAGGCCGAGGACCACGCGCTGGTGGTGGAGGCGCTGGAGCAGTTCACGGCGCGGCCCCGGGACTGAGTCCGGGTGTACCGCGAACGGCCGCCGGGGCGCCCCGGCGGCCGTTCGCACAGGCGCGCCGCGGCGCCCGGGGGGCGTGCTCTACGCGCCCTTGAGTTCCTGGCGCTGCCGTCCCAGCCCCTCCACTTCCAGTTCCACCACGTCTCCGGCCCGGAGGTACGGCTTCGGCTCGGGCCGGCCCATGGCCACCCCGGCGGGGGTGCCCGTGTTGACGATGTCGCCCGGGTAGAGCGTCATGAAGTGGCTCAGGTAGCGCACGACCTCGCCGACCGAGAAGATCTGGTCGGCCGTCGTGCCGTTCTGCTTCAGTTCCCCGTTGACCCACAGCCTCAGGGGCAGCGCCTGCGGGTCGGGCACCTCGTCCGCCGTGACGAGCCAGGGCCCCAGCGGGTTGAACGTCTCGCAGTTCTTGCCCTTGTCCCAGGTACCGCCGCGCTCGATCTGGAACTCCCGCTCGGAGACGTCGTGCGCGGTCGCGTATCCGGCGACGTGCCCGATCGCCTGCTCGGCGGAGTCCAGGTAGCGGGCGGTACGGCCGATCACGACCGCGAGCTCGACCTCCCAGTCGGTCTTCCGGCTGCCGCGCGGCACGAGGACCGTGTCCTCGGGCCCCACGACGGTGTCGGGGGCCTTGAAGAACAGGATCGGCTCGTCCGGGATCGCGGCCCCGGTCTCTGCGGCGTGGTCGTGGTAGTTCAGCCCGATGCACACGATCTTGCCGATCCGCCCGACGGGCGGCCCGATGCGGAGGCCGTTCGCGTCGAGCGGGGGCAGGACGTCGGGCGTCTGGGCCGCCTCGCGCACGCGGGCCAGGGCCGAGGCGTCGGCGAGGAGATCGCCGTCGATGTCGGTGACGAGGCCCGAAAGGTCACGCAAGGTCCCGTTACGGTCAAGGAGTGCGGGGCGTTCCGAGCCCGCCGTACCCACACGAAGAAGCTTCAACGGTCCATCTCTCCTTGGTCGAGATCGAGCCCGTCGGTGGGTTGCGGCCAGCGAAAGGCTTGGTCGATCCTCCAAGACATCGGATCACTCCGCAAGACCCTGTTCACACACTGGACCCGGACCTGTTCACCGCCGGCGTCGCGCCGCTCAGACCGCGGGGGCGACAGCCGCCTCGGTCGCCGGGGTCTCGCGGTAGAGGTAAGCGCGCTCGACGGCCGTCCAGGTGGTGCTCGTGACGATGTACAGGGCCGCTGCGAGCGGCACGAAGGCCACGGAGAAGAGCGTGAGGAAGGACATCAGCGGCATGACCTTCGTCATCGCGCCCATGCCCGGCACGGGCTGTCCGTCCGGGCCGGTGGCCGGCGTGACCGGGTTCGCGGCCATCTGCCTCTTGGTGCGGCCGTAGTTGAAGGTGGCGACGGCGGCGACGATCACGAAGAGCGCGAGGTAGACGAGCCCCTGTCCGCCGAAGGGGCCGCCGTCGGCCAGCGCGTCGTGCCAGCGCTCGCCGAGCGGGGCGCCGAAGAGCTCGTGGCCGAGCAGCGAGTTCGGGTCGCCGCCGATCCTCTGGCTGGAGAAGAGGTGGTAGAGCAGGAAGAAGGCGGGCATCTGGAGCAGGCTCGGCAGGCAGCCGGAGAGGGGTGAGACCTTCTCCTTCGCGTGGAGCTCCATGAGCGCCTTCTGCATCCGGTCGGGGTTCTTGGAGTGCTTCCTGCGCAGTTCGGCGATCTGCGGCTGGAGCTTGGTGCGGGCCTTCTGCCCCCGTGCCGCCGCGCGTGAGAGGGGGTGGACGGCGAGGCGCACGAGGGCGGTGAAGAGGACGATCGCGGCGGCGGTGGACGCGTTCTGGAAGAGGGGCTGGAGCAGGTCGGCGAATGCGCCGACCAGGCTCGCGAAAGCGGACATGAATGCGGACATGGGTGAGCCCTCCGGGGGTCTCGTCGTGCCGGGGAGTGGAACTCGGCAGGACGGCCCGCGCGGAAGGGTCGTGGAAGGTGCGCCCTCTACGCGGCCGTCAGGAGGGCGGTCCCGGGCGCTCGGGGCCTGGTGCGTCCCCGGGCGTCGGGGTCCCGTTGCGGGAGGAACGCGGTGCGCTTCTCCCGGTCGCGCATGGCGGTGCGCACTCTCGTACGGGGTACGGGGGCGGCGCAGCGGGCGCTGATCACGGAGCAGAGGAGGAGCGTCGAGCCGGCGGCCGCGGTGGCCGCGAGGGCGACGGCGGCCGAGAGGCTGCCGTCCTCGGCGAGGAGGACCTCGGTGAGGAACAGGACGACGAGGGCGGTGGAGCGGAAGAGACGGACGACCGCACGGCGCACACGGTTCATGTCGTCGTTCACCAGCCCTCCCCCTTCGTTCCGAGTCGTTCCGCGCCCGGTCGTGTCCTTCAGCCGTTATACACGATCGGCCTCCGGCGACCGGCGGAGCCGAGGGGCGGGCGGCTCACGGCTGCCGGGCCCCTCCCCCTGCGGGGCCGTTCCCCGGCGGGCCTTCCCGCGGAGCCGTCCCGGCCGGAGCGCCGAGTGTTCTTCCCGCCGCCCTCCGGCCTTCACCAGCGCTCCGGCACGCACCCTCTCACCTCACGCCCGTCCCGCAGTACCGTGTGGCCATGCGCCCCGACACGCCTGCAGACCACACCACCGAAGCCGAGCGCCTGCTGCGCACCGCGGCGCAGTATCCCGAGGACCGCGAGCCGCTGTTCCTCCAGGCCGCGGCCCATCTGGAGCTCGCCGGTGAGCGCGCCCGCGCGACCACCCTCTATGACGAACTGCTCGTTTCCACCGACATCACCATCGAGCATCCGCATCTGGTCAAAGCACTCAAGGCATCCAACCTGTGGGAGTACGGCCACGAGGCGGAGGCCCGCGCGATCATCGACGGCATCCGTACCGCCGGCCCGCTCGACGCGGCCCCGTGGGAGATCGCCGCGGAGACGCTCGAAGCGCACGACGAGCTGGAGGCGGCCCACGACTTCTTCTCGACCGCGCTGACGCTGCTCCTCGCCCCGGGCGAGGAAGTCCCGTACGCCACCCAGTCGCTGCTGGTCGGGCGGCACCGGGTGCGCAGGCTGATGGGTGTCGCCCATGACGCGTGGGACGAGCTGACCGACGCGCTGCACACGGCCGCCGTCCCCCTCGACGAGCTGCACGACCCCAAGCGCCTGTGGGCCCTCGGCTCCTCGGACCCGGGCGAGCTGCGGGCGGAGATCAACCGGCTCCGCGCCGAGCTGGGCACCTACCGCAGTGCGTTGTCCCGCCCGTTCCCCGTCGCGGTGCTGCACTGGCCCGGGGACGAGCTGCGCGAGCTCCTCAGCGCCTACCCGGAGCTGGCCCAGGAGTACGTCTCGCACGAGGACCACCTGGCGCGGCTCGAGGCGGCGTTGCGGGATCTGCATGCCACGGGTACGCCGAATCTCGGCATCGTGACGGGCACGGTCCCCTCCTACGAGGCGTTCGCCGCGTCGGAGGCCGCGTCCCCGTCCGACCCCGACCTGCTCCCCCAGTACGCCACGACGCTGGCGGCCCGCGGCCGCGCCGTCCCGTGGCCCCCGGCGCGCAGCGCGGCGTGCTGGTGCGGCTCGGGGCGTTCGTACCGCGAGTGCCACGGGGCGGCCTGAGGGGCGGCCCGCTCCGGTCACCGCCCCGCGAACACCTCCCGCAGCGCCGCGTCGAGCTTCTCTGCGGCTTCTGCGGTGTCGGGCCGCTTCGCCGTCAGCAGCGCGTACACATGGGACTGCAGCACCTGGGTGAACGCGCCGTAGTACGGGGTGCGCGGCCGCTGCACCGCTTCGGTCAGCGCCGCGCCCAGGATGCGGATGTACACGGCACGAGCCTTCGGCCCCTGTCCCTCCGCCGCGTCCTCCCCCTTGGCCGTCTTCGGCGCGTCACCGGCGGGCCGGAGCGCGGCGGCGACACGGGGCCAGCACGGCTTCGCGGTGCTGCCGTACACGGAGGCCCGGGTCGCCGCGAAGCCCGCGTCGAGCAGGCAGCGCTCGCTCTCCCGTGAGGTCAGGAAGGTGATGAGCGCGCGTGCGCCGTCGGCGTGGGCGGAGCCGGCGGTGACGGCGAGGTTCTGCCCGCCGAGCACGGCCTTCCCCGGCAGCCGGTTCACCGCATACGGTTTCGAGCCCATCAGGCTGTCCAGGGCTCCGTAGGCGTAGGGCCAGTGCCGCAGGAAGACGGCGCGGCCCTCGGCGAAGTCGGCGAGGGAGGCCGTCTCGTCGGAGGTGGTCGCGGCGGGCTGGACGCGGCCCTGGTCGACGCGGTCCAGGAGCTCGTCGAGCCCCTCCTTCAGCTCGCCGGCGCTGGAGCTGTACTTCCCTTCGCCGTCGGTGAGCTCGACACCCGCGTCGGCGAACGCCTCGACGGTGTTGACGGTCAGCCCCTCGTACTGCTTCAGCTGTGTGGTCCAGCCCGCCAGGTCGTCGCGCCGGACGGGGTTCAGTCCGAGGGTGTTGACGGAGGAGTAGAGCTGGTCCCACGTCCAGTTGGCGTTGGGCTGCCTGTCCACCTCGATGTCGGCACCCGTCAGCAGGTCGGGCCGGTAGTAGAGGAGTCCGACGTCGGTGTTGAACGGCCGGGCGTAGGACCGGTTCTTCCAGACGGTGGTGTCGTGGACTCTGCGGATGAAGTCGGCGTCGTCGGCGGCTCCGGTCTCCGCGACCGGCATCGGGCTGATGAGTCCGGCCTCGGCGAACTCGGGGATCCAGGTGATGTCGAGGTTCACCACGTCGTAACGGGCGCTGCCGGACTGCAGGGCGCCGAGGAGCTGGCTGCGCTGCTGGTCGGCGCCGCCGGGCAGCTCGACGAGCTTGGCCTGCAGCGCCTTCGACCCGGCGTGCAGGCGGTTCCACTCCTCGATGAGTTGCTGCCGCACGCTTCCGGAGCCGGTGACGTCGAGCCCGCTGGCGACGACGATGGGGCCCGGGGCCTTCTCCTGGCCGGACTGCTGGGTGTCCTCGGGCCCTCCCGTGCAGGCGGCGGAGAGGAGCGCGAGCAGGCAGCCGAGGGTCACGGCGCTACCGGCCCGGCGGCGGCCGGTGTGACGGGCGCAGTGGGTCATTCCGCGTCCCCCGTCCCGGTCCTGGCGACCTCCGCCGCCAGTTCGGCCGCGACGTCGTCGCCGGGGTCCAGACAGCGTCCGCCGCTCGCCCCGGCGAGCCGGTCGCCGAACCGGCCGGGCGTGCATGCGCCGTTCCGCAGCGCGACCGTCACGATCCTCACGAGCGGCGCCCTGCCCGCCTCCTCGACCAGTTCCTTCTGCTCCTCAGCCGTGACGGCCTCGAGGTCCTCGCCGTCGGTGACCAGGACGAGGAGCCGCGGCTGTTCCGTGTGGCCGAGGTCGTCGCGCAGGGTCTTGAGCCCCTCGCTCAGGCCCGCCGCGATGCGGGCGTCGAAGGCGGCGGTCTTCGCACCGACGACCGTCCTCTGCGCCGCTGCCCTGCTGCTCTGCCCGAACTTCACGAGATCCACGGCCGATTCTCCGTTGTCGACGGCCGTGGTCCGGACCCCGAACGAGTCCTTCGCGCCCAGGGAGGTCATCGAGCGGGCGACCAGTTCCTTGGCACCACCGGTGCCGCCCCAGACCCGCTTCGCCTCGGTCGAGGTCGAGTTGTCGAGGAGGTACAGGACCCGGCCGGCGCCGAGCGCCCCCCGGTAGCGGCTCAGGGTGTCACTCAACGACGCGGCCGTGTCGGCGCCCTCGCCGGTTGCCGGGATCTGCTCGCGCACGGCCGTCGTGTTGTCCTCGGACCGCAGCACGGAGTCGTCCTCGGGCGGGGCCGGCGCACCCTTGCCGACCCCGCGGAAACCGTCGTCCGTGAAGCGCTTCTGCGCGTCCGGGTCCGTGACCAGCCACTGGTAGAAGTCCTCGACGGCCGCCTTGCGCACGTCGGCGTCCCGGTCCGCCCCGGCCCATGTGACCCGGACGAACGGAAGGTCCAGCATCGGCACGTCGGAGGGGTAGTGGGCCACACGGTGCTTCAGCGCCTCCGTCGCGCAGTCGGGGCGGCCGGCCACCCCCGCCGACAGGTTGAACAGCGCCAGGGTCTGCTCCGGCACGAGGACCGCCGCCCGGTCCTCCACGTCGTCGGGCTGACCGTCGGCCAGCGCGCACATCAGCTCCCGCGCGGTGGAGGGCATGGGCCGCAGGGCCTTGGCGATGTCCTGTTCGACCGCGGACTCGCGCCCGGAGCCGGAGGCGGCGTAGAGCGCACCGGTCGCCAGGAGGGCGCCTTCGGTGCCCTCGGGGTCGGGACGCAGGATCACGACCTCCTGGGCGTCCTTGAGGGCGGACACGATCGTGTCGAGCGGGTCGTCGGTCTGCAGGGACTGCGGCAGGCGCATGGTGTCCGGCACGCCGAGGACCATCGGCGTGTAGGCGACGGAACCCAGCCGGTCGAGGTCCACGACGCTCTTGCCCACCTCCGCGGCGGACTCCTCCGCGGCAGGCTCCTCCGCGCCGGGCTCCTCCGCGCCGGGCTTTTCCGACCCGGCCGCGGCGGAGGCGGTACCGCCGCCCGACCCGCCGGCCGTGGCCCGCTGCCACGCGCTGCCGGCAGCCGGGATCCAGATGTCCGGTTGGGCGCCCACGTTCCGCTGGGGCCGCAGGCAGTCGCCCGAGGACGGACAGGAGGCCGGCGGCTCCTGCCAGAGCGAGGAGGACCGGAAGGCCGCCACGGCGTCGGTGGCCTTGGCGTCGTACACGTTGATGCTGACGGTCCGGCAGCGGTCGCCGTCCCGCTTGGGGTAGGCGTCGGCGGCCTTCTGGACGGTGGGCCGCAGGTCGGGGTCCGTGAGCACGCGCAGCTCCAGGGGCGATCCGCAGCCGCCGGGGGGCGGGCCCAGGAGGTACCACGCGCCGAGCCCGGCCAGCGCGACGACACCGGCGAGGGCGAGGGCGGCCGTACGCGTCATACGGCGGGCCAAGGCGTGGAGCAGACGGCGCGGGGACACCGCGGCGGACAGCCGCGCCACCAACTTCCCTATCAGCGTCCGCAGTTTGTTCGGCTTGTGGCCCTCGCCCTCGCCCGCCGCCAGTGCGAGCACCACGTCGTCTCCATGGCGCCGCTCGTCCGGGAACCATGGATGCCCGTCGACGGCCTTGAGCGGTGCCATCGCGACGCGTATCCCGGTGACGATCCGGGTGAAGGTGACCGGCTCCCCCACGCCCTCGGTCAGCAGACGGTGCAGGGCGGCCGTGAACTCCGTGCCGGTGCCCGGATCGCCGGGCGGGATCTCCACGCCCGGCGCCGCAGCGGTGAGCAGGGCGAAGTTCTGTCCGCCGAGGGGGTTGAAAGCACCGAGGGCGTTGCCGGCGAAGCAGCAGTCCAGGATGACGACGACCCAGTCGGCGCGGGCGTAGCGCAGCTCGGGCATGATGTCGTCGCGCCAGGACAGTGTGTCCACGAACGGGTGGTTCCGGTCCGTGGTCACCCGCGAGTCGGTGAACATCAGGTTGAGGTCGCTGCCGTCGGGGCGCACGATGCCGTGTCCGGCGAAGTAGACGACCAGCAGCCCCGTCACCTCGTCACGGGCGGCGGTCAGCGCCTCACGCACCCGGAGCGGATCGACGGCGGCCGCCGAGCCGCCGTCCGCGGGTATCACGACGAGATCCTCCGGGCCGAGCACTCCGCTGTGTCGGGCTGTCAGGGCATCGCGCATGAGGCGGAGGTTCGTGGCAACAGCCGGAAGGTCGTTGCGAGCGCCTTTGTAACGCTCCACCCCGATGAGCACCGCTCTGTGCCGCTTCGCCCTGTTCCCCTCGCCGCGCGCGTCGTACGGCGGCACAGCTGCTAGACCTCTCCGGGCTCGTCGCCACCACGCGTCGGATTGCGCCCACCGGGCTCGGGTGGCCCGGCGTCGGGACCCGTGGCCCGGCCCGTGTCCGGTCCGGCGCCGGGATCGGTGTCGGTGTCACGGCTCAGGTCGGAGCCCGGCCCCTGGGCCGGCCCGTCGAGGGTGACGCGCGGCGTCTCCTCCGGGTCGGCGAACCGGCGCCGGTTGCGCAGCCACGTCTCCACGGACCGCCACACGTTCTCCGACACGGAGCGCGCCACCTCCACGGACACGACGAGGATGATGTCCTGGATCAGCTCCCCGCTCATCGTCTCGGTCTGCGTGTACGAGTCCGCGCGCTCCAGCGTGAGGTCGCCCCGCTCCAGGGCGCCTTCGAGGACCGACGCGTTCTCGAGCCAGGTGTGCAGGGCTTCGAGGTCGTCGCGCCGCGTGTGCGTCCCGCCGAGGCTGATCCGTAACTCGGTCTTCCCCTGCCCCTGCTCCCGCACGCCCGTGTTCGTCCCGTCCGCCATACCCGCCCCCATCAGCCACGCAGACACCGTCACCCTCGCCCCGGAGCGGGCTGGGCCACTGAACGCGCAAGTATTTCACGCCAGTTGACGCCGGTCACCTCTTTACACCGCTTCCCCTGCGAGCTGTCGCACACCCACCGATCACTTCTGCGGCTGCCGGGAGTCATACAGTCCGAGAGCCCCACGGCCACCCGTGGGCCCACCACGACGGACTCACCGACGGACGGGACATACGGACATGACGGAAGCTGCGAAGGGCCCCGCGAGCTACTTCCCCTCGATCGAGAAGAAGCACGGCCGCCCGATCTCGGAGTGGAAGGGCCTCATCCGCTCCTCACCGCTGACCGGGCACATGGAGATCGTCTCCTGGCTGAAGACCGAACACGGTCTGGGCCACGGCCACGCCAACGCCCTGGTCGCGCACACGCTCGCCGAGGACAAGGAGACGAAGGGGGGCGAGTAGGACCCGCGCTCAGGCCTTCTCCCCGGAGATCGCCTGCTCCGACCAGACGGTCTTGCCCTCCGCGGCGAACCGGGTGCCCCACAGCGAGGCCAGCTGGGAGATGATGAAGAGCCCCCGCCCACCCTCGTCGACCACTCCCGCGTACTTCATGTACGGGGCGGTGGTGCTGCCGTCCCGGATCTCGCAGGTCAGCCCCCGGTCGAGGATGAGGCGCAGCTTCAGCGGCGGACTGCCGTAGCGCACGGCGTTGGTCACCAGCTCGCTGACGATCAGCTCGGTCGCGTCACCGGTGTCGCCCTCCAGGTGCCATTCCGCCAGCGTCTTGGACGTGAGTCGGCGGGCGGTGGCCGGGGCCGTCTTGTCGTAGGGCAGTTCCCAGGCGGCGTACCGGTCCTGGGGCATGGCGTGCGTCCGGGCCAGCAGCAGGGCGGCACCCCGGAGTTCAGGGCTGTCGGGCAGGGCGTGGGCGACCGCGTCGCACAGGTCCCGCATCGGCCGGTTCGTCGGCATGAGCGCCTGGCGCAGGGCACCCGAGGTGGGCTGGGCGTGGCCCCGCAGCGCGTTGCTGTGGAGCACGATCAGGCTGCCCTCCATGAGCGGGACGGACACCGCCGCGACGGGAGCCCGGTCCGCGGTCCCCAGCGGTGGCCCCACGGGCAGGCCGACCACGAAGGCCGCGCCGTCCGGTTCGACAACGAGGGGGGCGGGATGGCCCGCCGATGCGATGACGCACGTCTCGGTGAACGGGTCGTACACCGCGTAGGCGCAGGTAGCGGCCAGTGGTTCCTTGTGCAGGGGGTCGCTGTGCGGCAGCTGGGCGCGTTCAGCGGCCAGTCGTGCCGCCGTGTCGTACAGCCGCGCGACGAGCTCGTCGGGCTCCAGGTCGAGGGCGGCCAGAGCGTGGACGACGGTCCGCAGCTGCCCCATGGTGGTGGCCGCGTGGATGCCGCGCTCGGCCACCTCCCCGATGGCGAAGGCCGTGCGTGCCCCGGACAGGGCGATCGTGTCGAACCAGTGGCCGGCGTCCCCGCCGGGCAGCAGCAGGTGGTCCGCCTCGACGGCGGGCTGGGGCGCGGTGTGCTGCGGCAGCAGCCGCCGCTGGAGGGCACTGGCGATGGTGAACTCGTGGACGTAGCGGCGGGCGTTGTCGATGCCGAGTGCGGCACGGGACGCCATCGCCGCGACCACGGGAACGTCCCCCTCGTCGAAGGGCTCGGAGTCACCGCACCGGTAGAGGCTCACCAGCCCGAGGACGGCCCCGCGCACCGTCAGCGGGGCCACCAGCAGGGTGTGCGCGCCGACGTGCCGGATGGCCCCCACACGTGCCGCGTCCGCGTCCGCCCACGCGGCGTCCGCCAGTGGGAGGACGCGGATCCGCCGATCGGAGAGGGCCCGCTGGTAGGGGGTCCCGGGGACCACCGCCCGGATGTCCCCGACCGGGTGGGCGGCCCGGTTGCTGCCGCCGTACGCGGCGCGCCGCAGCGGTACGTCCAGGTCGAGCGGGCCTGGCTCGGGGGTCTCACCGCGCAGGACCGCGTCGACGACCTCGACCACGCCGACGTCGGCGTAGCCGGGCACCAGCGCATCCACGAGGTCACGGCAGGTCGCGTCGACGTCCAGCGTGCGGCCCACGTTGTCGCGGACCGCCGCGAGGGCCGCGTCCCGGCCCCGGCGCCTGATCTCCGCGCTCACGTCCACCATGGAGACGGCGACCCCCAGCACCCTGCCGTCGTCGCTCTGTCGCACCCCGTGCCCCTCCTGGAGCCGGAACGCCGTCAGGGAGAGGGCGCGACGCCTGCCGGGCACGTCACCGGCGGCGGTGCGGAAGAGCCGCTCGACGCCGGGTGCGCCGGTGCGCAGGACCTCCCGTATGAACAACTCCACCCGGTCCGGTTCGTCGAACGCGCACACCTCGCGGAAGGGCCGTCCGCGCAGCCGCTCGGTCTCGGCCGGGTCGGGCTCGGTGTGGGGGTCCGTCGGGGGGTCGTTGATCCGCAGGATGCGCAGTTCGGGGTCGAGCACGTGGACCCGTACGCGCGCCTGCGTGAACATCACGTTCAGCAACGCCGCCTCGACGACGTCGCCGTCCGTGCCATGCCCGGCGCCCGCCTCGGTCGACCAGACGGCCCAGCCGTCTCCCGCGAGCGGCTCCAGGCGAAGCCCGGGAGGCATCCCCTCGCCCCGGCCCGCCCGCCGGTTGTCGTTCGCCAGTACGTCCATCAGCCGCAGGCCCAGCGCATCGGCGGTGGCGGGCCCGAAGCGCCGCTCGGCCGCCCGGCTCCACCCGGTGACCACTCCGGCGCCGTCCACGACCATCAGGGGCGCATCAGCCATGAGCCCAGCTCCTTCGCCCCCCTCACGAGACCCGCGACCGAGCCTCCGCGCACGCGGACACGTACGCATTCCAGCATCGGCCCCCCGTCCGCCGCTCGCGACCGGAGCGGGCGTCGGGCCGTGGGTGGCGGGCCGGTGTGCCGTGGGCGCGGCTGCCGGCAGCTCCGGGGCGAGGGGGCGCCTCCCGGTCCGCCGCCGGAGCGGCGGCCGGCTGTCGGAGGGGCCGCATAGCCTGTGCCGGTGAGCGACACAGCCGAGACGGCCGACCGCGCTTTTCCCGCAGCCCTGGCCGAGGTGGCGGAGGTGGACTTCTACTACGGCCACGACGTCACGGGTGAGGCCCGTGACGAGGGGGACTACCGCATCGACTTCGAGCTGTGCACGGACTTCGAGTCCGCCGAGTGGACCACCGAGCTCTTCCGCGCCTGGACGGGCAACGGCGAGGTCGACGGCGGCGCGTACCTCGTCTTCGGCCAGGACGGCGCGGGGGGCCGGGCCATGATCTGGCGCGCCCGGCCGGGCGCGCCCCTCGCCGACCAGCCGGTGGTGTTCCTGGGGTCGGAGGGCGAGTGCGGCGTGGTGGCGGGCAGCCTCTCCGACTTCCTGTGGGTTCTGGCCGACGGCTACGGACCGATGGAGGCCGCGCTGGCCGACGCGTTCGAGTCCCGGCCCGACCGGCGCCTGACCGGCATCGCCGAACGGCACGCGACGACCCCGCGCCGGACGGCGGAGGAGATCGTCACCGGGACCCGGGCGGAGTTCCCCGCGTTCGACGAAGGCATCGAGGCGCTGGCCCGCTGAGCCGGCGGGCGGAGGCGCGCGGACCGGCCGGCCGGCGCCGGGCCGACGGCTCGACACCCCGGCGCCGGGGGCCGGTGGATCAGCCGACCGGCGCCGGGGGCCGGTGGGGGTCCGGGGACGGGGGTGCGGAGGGCGCCCGCCCGGCCACACCCCGCAGGAGCGCGATCGAGAAGACCCCGGCACAGACCATGACCACGGCCGCGCCGATCGCGGCGATGCCCAGCCCGTGGGTGAAGGCGTCCCGCGCGGCCGTCAGCAGGGCGTCCGCGGTCGCGGACGGCAGTCCTTCCGCGACGGCGGACGCGCCGCCCAGGGTCTCGCGCACCGCGTCGGCATGCGGCGTTCCCGGGGGCAGGGCGTCCGCCATGTCCCGGCTGTAGACGGCGGCGCCGACGGAGCCCAGGATCGCCATGCCCAGGGCGCCGCCCAGTTCCTGCCCCGACTCCAGCACGGCCGCCGCCGATCCGGCGCGCTCCGGAGGTGCCGCGCCCAGCGCGGTCTCGTTGGCGAGGGTCATGGCGGCGACCAGCCCGCCCGCGTACACCGCCGCGCCGACGAGGGCGACCCACAGGGGTGAGTCGGTGCGCAGCTGCGCCATCCAGAGGAATCCGCAGGCGGCGACGAAGAAGCCGCCCCCCATGACGTACGCACGGTCGATCCGCTGGGCGAGCGCGGCGCCGGTCGGTGCCATGAGGGCCACGCCCGCCGCCGGCACCAGGCTCCACAGCGCGGCGGTGAGCGGGCTCTGACCGAGCACGGACTGCAGGTACTGGGTGAAGAAGACGGCCATGCCCACCGTGGCGAACATGGCGAGCAGGTCGGCGAGCACCGGACCGCCGAAGGCGCGTCGGCCGATCAGGCCGAGGTCGATCATCGGGTGGGCGAGGCGCCTCTGACGGCGTACGAAGACCACGCCGAGCAGAAGCCCTACGCCGATGCAGAGCGCGGGCAGCGATTCGTAACCGTGCCGGGCCCATTCCTTGATGCCGTAGATGACGGCGAGGAGGGAGCCGAGGGAGAGCACGGCGCTGAGCACGTCGAAGCGGCCACGGGCGACGGTCGCGGTCTCCGGCACCAGGAACGGCACCAGCACGAGCAGCAGCACCATGGCGGGCAGGGCGACGAGGAACACCGAGCCCCACCAGAAGTGTTCGAGCAGCAGCCCGCTGACGACGGGCCCCAGCGAGATACCTGCCGTCATGACGCCCGTCCAGATGGTCACCGCCTTTCCGCGCTGCTTCGCGTCATGGAAGAGGTTGCGGATCAGGGCGAGGGTCGAGGGCATCAGCGCGGCACCGCCCAGGCCGAGCAACGCACGTACGGCGATGAGCACTTCGGCGGAGTGCGCGTACGCGGCGGCCACCGATGCCGCCCCGAAGACGGCCGCTCCCGCCAGGAGCAGCGTGCGCCGCCCGATGCGGTCGCCGAGGGCGCCCATGACGATGAGCAGGCCGGCGAGCACGAAGCCGTACATGTCCAGGATCCACAACTGCTGTGTGGCACTGGGCTCCAGGTCCTGACTGATGTACGGGATCGCGAAGTAGAGGATGGACACGTCCATCGAGACGAGGAGCAGCGGCAGCATCAGGACGCCGAGGGCCGTCCATTCCTTGCGGCCCGCACGGGGACCGGGTGTGTTCTCCATACGAAGCACGGAAGCGGGCCGGACACGTACACCGCAAACAGCAACCTAGTGCACCCGCGAGAACCCCGTGACGAAAGGGCTGCGGCAACGACAGGTGCACTAGTACGGTGATCGCCATGACGACCGAACCGCCCTACCTCCGCATCGCCGGGGAGATCCGCCGCCGCATCGCCTCGGGTGAGCTCGGCCCGGGCGACGCGGTCCCCTCCACCCGCCGCATCACACAGGAGTGGGGCGTCGCGATGGCCACCGCGACGAAGGCCCTCGGGGCGCTGAACCAGGAAGGGCTGGTGCAGGCGGTGCCCGGTATCGGCACGGTGGTCGCGGAGAGCGGCCGGAAACCCGCCCCGGCTCCCGGCCGGCAGCTGAGCCGCGAGCGTGTGATCCGTACGGCGATCGAACTCGTGGACGCGGAGGGCCTCGCGGCGCTCTCGATGCGGCGTATCGCGACGGAGTTCGGCACGTCCACCATGGCGCTCTACCGACACGTTCCGAGCAAGGGCGAGCTCGTCCGGCTGATGTCGGAGTCGGTGTTCGGCAGCGGCCCGACCGGCCCCCGGCCCACGGGCTGGCGCCCGCGGCTGGAACGGGAGGCACGCTGGCTGTGGAGACAGTACGCACAACACCCCTGGCTGGCACGGGCCATGGCCGGCCTCACCCGCCCGATGGCCTCCCCGAACGCGATGCAGTACACGGAACGGGTCCTGGCCACCCTGACCGGCCTCGACCTCACCCCGGAGCAGATGCTGCACGTCCACCTCACGGTGCTGGCCTACGCCCAGGGCATCGCGATGGCCGCCGAACTGGAGGCCCAGGCGCGACAGGACAGCGGAATGACGGCGGAGGAGTGGATGACGTCGATGGAACCCCGCATGGACGCGATCCAGGCGACCGCGGCCTACCCGGTCCTGTCCACGTTCTTCGGCACCGACGACTTCGAGCTGGAGCTGGGCACCCTGTTCGAGTTCGGACTGGCGCGGGTGCTGGACGGGGTGGAGGGGCTGGTGGAGGGGGCGAAACCGGCGTGAGGCCCTGAATCGCGCGTCCAATATCAGCCGTTGGCCGAATTCACCGGGGATTCCCCTATGTCGCACCTTTGCAATACGATCACATTCAACAACTAGCTACGGGCCGTCCATCCCCCACAGGTCCCGTTCCGTCTGTGCGAGGAAACCCATGCCGCCCTACCAGCCGTCCTCGGACTGGCAGTACGAGATCCCGACGACCGGCAGCAAGCGGCTGCCTCCCGCCGCCCGTTACGTCGAGTCGCTGGCGCACCAAGGCTACGGCTTCGAGGCTGCGATCGCGGACCTCGTCGACAACTCCATCGACGCGGGCGCGCGCAACGTCGTCATCAGCTTCCTGCGGGACGAGGACCGGCTGGTCAGTCTCCTGGTCGTCGACGACGGACAGGGCATGAACGACGAGGCGCTCGACACTGCGATGACGGTGGGCGGCCGGCAAAAGTACGGCGACAATGCCCTGGGACACTTCGGCGCGGGTCTGAAGGCAGCTTCTCTCTCGCACGCCGAGTCCCTGACCGTGATCAGCCGCACCAAGCGCAGCCCGTCCACCGGCCGCCGCTGGCTGACGGCACGCGCCCAGGCCGACTTCACCTGCGACATCGTGGATCCCGGCTACTGCCGGGACCTCGTCGACCGGTACGACGGCCTGATCGAATGGCACGGCACGATCGTCCGCTGGGACAAGGTCCGGGCCTTCGACACGATCACCGCCGGGCAGGCCGACCGCTATCTCGACGACGCCATCGAGAAGCTGGAGACCCATCTCGGACTCCATCTGCACCGCTTCCTGTCCGATGACGCGTTCAACGTCGACATCGTGGTCGAGGACGTCACGACCAAGGAGGAGCTGGACCACCGGGGTGTGGAACCGATCGACCCGTTCGGCTACCGCCTTCCCGGACGGGCGGGCTACCCGCGTACGTACACCGCTCCCGTCGAGGGCGTCGGCGATGTGGCACTGACCGCGCACATCTGGCAGCCGAAGTCTCCGCTGGTCAGCTTCCGCGGAATCGGCCCGCTCGCCGAGCGGCAGGGCTTCTACATCTACCGCAACGACCGTCTCGTCCAGGCGGGCGGCTGGAACAGCACCCGCAGCCCGGAGGGGCATCTCGCGCTGGCCCGTATCGCGATCGATCTCCCGGCCGAGGCGAACGACGTCTTCAGCCTGACGGTCAAGAAGGACGGCGTGACAGTCACCCCGGCCTTCGCCCGAGGGCTGGAGAAGGCGGCGGACGCGACGGGCCACACGTTCGGTGAGTACGTCCAGGAGGCGCAGACGACGTACCGGGAGGCCGCCAAGCGCGTCACCGAAGTGACTCGCGACGCGGTCATCCCCGCCGGCAAGGGGCTCGACCCGAAACTGCGACGGACTCTGCGGGACGAACTGCCGGAACTGGAGAGGGAAGAACCGATCACCTTCCGCTGGGCGTCCCTGGCACCTGAACTGTTCTTCGAACTCGATCGCGACGTGCGTGAGATCAGGCTCAACAAGCTGTACCGGACGGCGTTCAACGGTGACCGCAGAGGCGGGCTCAACGACGCTCCGGTCGTCAAGAGCATGCTCTATCTGATGGTGGAGGAGATCTTCCAGAAATCCCGGGTCCGCGCCACGCGAGCCGACAAGATCGCTCTGTGGAACAGCGTCCTGGTGACAGCGGCACGGTGCGAAATGACCCGCTGAGCCCTGCCGCGATCCGCTCCTGTCACACCTCTGAGAAAGCCGTCTCGCCATGACCGACCATCTGTCCAACCTGCACGGGGACGTCCTCGCGGCCATGCGTCGGGGACCGAAGGCATTCGCGAGGCTGGCCCTCGCGCACTCGGAGTCGGAGGAACCGGCCGACATCGACCTCGGGCACTTCCGGGACCGGATCGTCGCGGCCGGGCCGGGGGACGAACTCGTCACGCTGTGGCACCGCACTCTGACCGCCTGGGACCTGGCGGAGCAGTCCAACTGGTCCGATGCCCCGCCGCGGACGGACGCCAGGCGCACCGACACCTATGACCGCCTCGGCTTCGGTGAGGACCTGCGCAAGGCCCTGGACGAAGCTGTCCCGGTGTTCAAGGAGCCCGGGGCCACGGTCATCAGCAAGGAGTTCACGTCCTGGTACTCGAAGGACACCGCGGCGGCACGCGCCTTCTACTGGAACTCCTACGAGCAGACTCTGCGCCGCAAGGGCTGGTCGGACGCGGCCGTGTCGAGCCTGGACGAAGCCAGCCACGCCGTGGTCGAGCGCCTTTCCGATCCGACCCGCACCGAGGCGTACGGGTCCCGGGGCCTGGTCGTCGGATACGTGCAGTCAGGCAAGACGGCCAACTTCACGGGTGTAACGGCGAAGGCCATCGACGCGGGATACCGCCTGGTCATCATTCTCGGCGGCACCTTGAACCTCCTGCGGGGCCAGACCCAGCGTCGCCTCGACATGGAACTGATCGGCCGCGAGAACATCCTGCGCGGCACCGACCCGGCGGACACGGACGCGCTCATCGGCATCGACTACCAGGACGACGAGGACTGGCCGGCGAAGTTCGTCAGCCATGGCGGTCGCCCGTCGACGCTGGGCTCGTTCGACATCGAGCGCCTCACGACGCGGGACAACGACTACAAGAGCCTGGAAACCGGCATCCGGGCCCTCGAAATCGACAAGCAGGACCACACCCAGCCTCTGTACTGCCCGGACAACCTGCATCGCGCAGCCGCACGCGTGATGGTGGTGAAGAAGAACTCCTCGGTCCTGGCCAAGCTCATCAAGGACCTGAAGAAGATCGGTCCGATGCTCTCTGAAGTCCCGGCGCTGATTATCGACGACGAATCCGACCAGGCGTCGGTGAACACGACGGACCCCAAGAAGTGGGAGGACGGCAAGGTCGCCCGGAAGGCCATCAACGGCCAGATCACACAGCTCCTCGGCCTGCTTCCGCGCGCCCAGTACGTCGGCTACACGGCGACGCCCTTCGCCAACGTCTTCGTCGACCCCGGCGACGAGGAGGACATCTTCCCCAGGGACTTCCTGATCTCGCTCCCCAGGCCAACCGGCTACATGGGCGTGCAGGACTTCCACGATCTGGAGTCCGACGGGACGGCCGAGGAGACGTACGTACGCGGCATCTACGACGACAGCGGAGACCGCCTCCAGGAAGCACTGGACGCCTTCGTCCTCACGGGAGCGCTGAAGCTGTACCGGGCTGACCGCGACGTGCCCGAGGGGCCGTTCCGCCACCACACGATGCTGGTCCACGAATCCGTGCAGCAGCGGGAACACGCGGCCCTCGCCCTGCGAATCAACTCGATGTGGCACCGGTCGGCATACACGGGCCAGGAGGGCCACGCACGCCTCGCCACCCTGCTGGCCACCGATTTCCAGCGCTTCGCGGACGACGGTCTCCCGGCCCCCGCGTCGTACGACGATCTGAAGCCGTACGTCTCCCGGGCGCGCCAGCTGATCAACTCGGGCGGCGAACCGGTGATCATCGTCAACGGCGCCACCGAACGCGACTACGAACAGGCCGAGCTCGACTTCGACCGGACCCCGCACGTGTGGAAGATCCTGGTGGGGGGCACGAAGCTCTCCCGTGGCTTCACCATCGAGGGCCTCACGGTCACGTACTACCGCCGCCTCGCCCAGCAGGCCGACACCTTGATGCAGATGGGCCGCTGGTTCGGCTTCCGCCCCGGCTACCGCGACCTGGTGCGCCTCTACATCGGCCGCGAGGTACCGATGGGCAAGAAGAAGACCGTCGACCTCTACGAAGCCTTCGAGGCGATCTGCCGCGACGAGGAGACCTTCCGGGCCCAGCTCACCCGCTACGCCACCCTGGTGGACGGCAAGCCGCAGGTCACCCCGGCCCAGATCCCGCCGCTGGTCTCGCAGCACCTGTCCTGGCTCAAGCCGGCGGCCCGGAACAAGATGTTCAACGCGGAGCTGGTGGAGATCCGGTCGCCGGGGCAGTGGGTGGAACCTACGGCGTATCCGACGGGTGCGGCGGAATTGCGGCACAACGCGGAGGCATGGCGTGCCGTTCTCGAAGCGCTGGATCCTGTTACCGTCACGCTGCGGTGCTCGTCCCACGGCCGGGACGACAGTTACGAGGCCGTTCTCGGCACGATCGACCACGCCGCGCTACTCGGCATCCTGTGCGATCTGAAGTGGTCCACCCCCGCCCAGTTCTCGCCGCACCTGGAATCCCTCGCCTCGGAGGGCAGTGCCGGCGAGAGCATCGACGACTGGCTGGTGATCGTCCCGCAGCAGACATCGGCGGCCCGGATCGAGGCGAGCATTATCGGCTCACGTCCCCTCTCACTGGCGAGCCGTACTCGACGCCGTGGTGATCTCTTCGGCGCGATCAGCGAACCCAAGCACCGCGGAGTCGCCCTCCGGGTGGCCGGCGCCCTGAAGGATTCCCAAGACCCTCTGGTCGAATCGCTCGCACGGGACCGACGGGGCGTGCTGATCCTCTATCCACTGGTGGAGAGCGAACCTCGGCTCTCCTCCGACGGTGCAATAGATCCTGCGACGGTGGTCATGGCCTTCTGCCTGGTCGCCCCGGCCTCAACGGACTCCGGACGCCGAAGTCTGGTGCGCTTCCGCGCCTTCGACTCAAGCAGGGGCAATTCCGCCGTCATCGATCGCGAAGAGGCCGGAGCATAGGAAACTTGGCAGTGATGAGCACCGCCAAACCGTCCTCACCCGGCGTATCGGCCCGCATGAGCCGCCAAGCACGCCGCGACACCGCCCCCGAGGTGGCGGTGCGGAAGCTGCTGCACGGCGCGGGCTACCGCTACCGGATCAACGAGCGAGTGCCGGGAATGTCCCGGCGAACCATCGACATCGCCTTCAACCGGGCCAAGGTGGCAGTGATGATCGACGGATGCTTCTGGCACGGCTGCCCTGAGCACGCGACGCAACCGAAGTCGAACGCAGAGTGGTGGAGACAGAAGCTGGACCGGAACATGACGCGTGACACGGAGACCACTGAGCACCTCGCCTCGCAAGGCTGGACCGTACTCAGGTTCTGGGAGCACACCCCGGCCGAGGAGGTCGCGGAGGCGGTACGCGTCGTGGTGGACCAGGCAGGACGCGAGCAGCCGGAACGCCCGTCCCGGACGGAAGGCGCCGGAGAACAACCGACTATCGACCAAGGGGGAACGGTTGACTGACCGACTGGCGTTCGTGGATGTTTGCTCCGGCGCGGGCGGATTGGCATCCGGACTGGAGAGCGCGGGATTCTCACCGGTGCTCCTGCTGGACAACAAGGCTCAGGCGTGCGAAACGATCCGGCACAACCGGCCGCATTGGAAAGTTCTGTGCGAGGACCTGCTCGACTTCCTCCCTGACGATCATCCGGAGAGCCTCGACGTCGATCTACTCTCGGCGGGCCTGCCCCGCGTGAAGTCCGCTGCCGCGACCGGACGTGCGGACAGTGAACCGGAACTGCGGCTGGTCGAGGCGGCAGTCCTTCTCCTGCACGCGATCCAGCCGCGCGCCCTGTTGCTGGAGAACCTGCCCGCTCTCGGCGACTCGCCCGCCTATGCGGACACACGGGAGTTCATCGAGGAGGAACTGACGCACCTCGGCTACCGGTCCTGCTGGCTTGTAATGAACGCTGCGGATTTCGGGGTGCCGCAGGATCGGATGCAGGGTGTCCTCGTGGCGATCAAAGAGCCGTGGTTCAACGCCTTCGTCCCGCCCGTGCCGACGACGAGCGAGCGCATCTCGCTCGGCAGTGCGCTGCGCCGCTCGATGGGCGCGCGAGGCTGGCCGGAGGCCGGCGCCTGGGCGGACCAGGCGTCGGACGTGGCACCGACCCTGGTCGGGGGCTCGGACAACCGGGGCGGGCCGGATGTCGGACCGACAGGCACGAAGAGGGCCTTCGCTCGTATGGGGCTGAACGGCAACGCATTCGCCGACGAGGTACCAGGGCCCGACTACGTCTGGCCGCGCTCGAACGACATGGCCGAGATGCCGAAAATGACAGTGGATCAGGCTGCCGTCCTTCAGTCGTTCCCGCCCGGGTGGACAATCACGGGCCATAAGACGGCTCGGTACCGGCAGATCGGCCACGCAACCCCTCCGCCGGTCGGCAGGGCGCTGGGGGAGGCGATCGCGACGGCGCTGCGGTCACCCGGTCCCAGCAGGCCGACCATGGCACACCAGATCGCCGGCTACACTTCACGTACATGAGCCATGCCAAGACCACGTCCGCCTCACCTGCGGTTATCCGCATCCTCGACCTGTTCGCGGGGCCCGGGGGACTGGATGTGGCGGCCGACGTCCTGGGATACCGGATCACCGGTATCGAGTGGGACAAGGACGCGTGCGAGACCCGCGCAGCCGCTGGAATGGACACCTTCCACGGCGACGTGAGGGAGTACAGCGCGGCACTCTTCCCGCACGCTCAGGTATTGACGGGGGGACCCCCTTGTCAGACCTTCACCGTGGCCGGGCACGGCGCCGGTCGCAGGGCGCTGGACAACGTCCTGCGGTACATCGAGCGCCTGCACACTGTCGTGCGCGCAGACGGAGCGGACTGGGAGGACATCGCTCGCACCTGGCGGGACATCTCCGATGAGCTGGCGGAGAAAGCTGTCCGAGCGGAGAAGATTCAGGCCGAGAAGCGCGAGGTCGAGTCCTTGCGTTCCGTGGAACGCAAGGCGATCAAGAAGAGCCTCCAGGAACGCGGCAGCTCCACCAAAGAGATCAAGCTCATCCTGAAGGCACTCAGGGCTTCGAAAGAACTTGATCTCGAGGATACAAATCTCAAGCACCTGTTCGAGGACTACAGCGCCCTGGGCACCCGACTGAACGGCCTCAGGGACCGGCTCGAGGAGCTGGGCGACGAACGGACCGGACTGGTGCTCCAACCGTTGTGGTGGGTGATCGAGCGGAGCCGACGCCCCGGGCTGGAGCCCTACGAAGCCGTCGTACTGGAGCAGGTTCCCGCCGTGATGCCGGTATGGGAGAAGTACACCGAGGTGCTCGCCACCCTGGGCTACCGGACCCGGACGCAGCTGTTGCACACAGAGGCGTTCGGGGTCCCGCAGACCCGCAAGCGCGCCGTGCTCATGGCCCGGATCGGCGAGACCGACATCCCCGAGGTGGCCGAGACCCACGAGCGCTACCGGCCTCGGACCGTTGCCGACGGGTCGACGACGGTGACGGACCCGAGGGACACACTTCCCTGGGACATCGGTGGCGAAAGCCTCGACGGGGCGCCGAAAGAAGCTTGGGTGTCCATGGAGACAGCTCTCAAGAAGGCGCGGAACATCGCGCCCGATCTGCCTGATCGCCCCGCCTTCACCGTCGTCTCGAACTACGGAACAGGCGGCGACCCCGGCGCGCGCGGCACACGCGACCACGATGCGCCATCCGCGACGATCACCGGAAAGGTGTCTCGGAACCGTCTGGTCCACAAGGGCACGGTCACGGACCTTCCTGGCGGCTCGGGCCGCTTCACCTTCGCCGAGGCCGGAGTACTCCAGACCTTCCCCGTCGCATACCCGTGGAACGGCAAGGACCAGCCCCAGCAGATCGGCAACGCAGTACCACCTCGGCTCGCCCTGCACGTGCTGCGGCATGTCCTCGAACCGGAACTGAGCGACGAGGAGGCCCGCGCCAGAATGGAACGGGCCATCGTCGATCTGGAGAACTGGCAGCCCGGCGAGCCGGTGGTGGTGCGCAAACACGGAGAGTGGGAGGGCCACCCGCTCACCGGCAGGTGACCCCTCTCCCGTTCATGCCTGAGGTACGCGGTCCCTGACGGGAGCCGTCTCGAAGAGCTCCGTGAAGTACTCGGTGAGCGCGGTCACCGATGTCTCCGGTACGGGCTCCTCGTCGGGTCCGATCGGCAGGTCGTGCCGCGGCACGGGGGAAGCCGACTCGGCCTCCGCGACCCACTGGCGGAGCGCCTCGGGATCACGTGGCTCGTCCGGGGCCAACGCGTCATAGACCAAGGTGGCACCGGCAGTGTTGATCGCCGTGATCAGTCCGTTGATCCCACGACCGGTGCCTACGATGCCTCGTTCCATGACCTTGACCAGAGCCTGCGCGGTGGGGCGGTGGTCGACCAGTTCCACGCGCAGTGCGTAGTGGATCAGGTCCTGGTTGGCGCAAGCTGTGACAACCGGCCGGTAATCGGCTCCGTTACGGAACATTTCCGCTGCCCACCACAGCCGGGAAAAGCACTGCCGGTCCGGGGATCCCTTGAATCGTGCCGGGTTGATGCGGGCCTCGGACCGCCCCGACGCGACCGAGGGAGCGTGTCGCCACGCCACGTAGTCCGGGGCGACGGCGAGGGCGAGGTGGTTCCAGATCCTCCTGTCGGCTGCTTCCCGCCGGGTGAGTCGCAGAGCGGCATGCAGACGAGGTGCCAGCCAGCCGTCGGCGTTCGTACGGTTGTCCTTGAACTGGTGCAGCGCGTCGTCGATGAGTTCCCTGACCGGCTCCGCGAGCCAGCGGACGTCGTCCTCCGGAAGGGGTTCGACGACCTTGGCGAGGTCGACGCCTCCGTGTCCTTGGATGCCTTTGAGGAGGTCCTCGGTGAGGAAGGGGTCTGCAGCTGTCGCGGAGAGCAGTCCGAGTCGTTGAGGAAGGTGGTACGGCTTCTCGATCACGGAGTGTCCTCCCTGTTGCTCTGTTGGAGCGCGCGCAGTACATGGGCGAGCGCCTGACGCGCACCGGCACGGCGCACTGCGGCGTAGTGGACGCGGGTCTGAAGCTCCGCCCATCCCGTGTCGCTGGTCCGACGACGGTGGACCTGACGGAGTGACTCCTCGGCGCTCAGGCCCGGCACCACGTCAGGAAGCATTTCCCGCAGCACCTCCCCGCGCCAATCGACCGGGAATACGGGCGAGCCGTCGGGCTCGACCTCCAAGTCGCCGACGGCACTGTGGAACACGGCCGTCCACACATCGGTGGCCATCTGGGAGACCAGCAACTCGTGGACCTTGTTCTCCATCCCCCCGGTCTCGCCGCCGAGAAGATCTGCAAACCCCTCCACGTCGGTGTTCACCATCACCAGGGGAAGCCGGCCCGAGGCGTCGACCACCCAAGGCGCTTCGGTGTAGGGACGCAGCCATTCCCGCGCGCTCTTGGAGAAACTTGCCTGCTTGACGTCGAGACGCAGGCCGCCGAGCGGCTCCTCGGCAGTGACATCAACCGTCCAGTTGATGTCCGTCTCGGTGATCGCTCTACCTCGCACGCCATCGACCGTGGCCACTGCGTGGACGGCCAGCTCAGCCCGTCCCACATGGTGGTCGCGGAGAATCTCGATCTCACCGAACCATTCCTTGCTGTCCGGCGCCTCCTGACGCAGGCTGGAAGTTGTGCGCGCGTTGGTGTCGCCGTCGGTGACTACTGCCAGGACCAGAAGATCACTCCACGGCGCGTCGGAGTCGGTGGCCCCGGGCGGCAGGGTCGCGGACAGGCCGATTCGGGCCGACACCCAGTCCTCGTGTTGCGCCACCCCCAGGGCCACGGTCCGCTGAGGAGTCGAGAACGCAGAAGTGTCTAGGCGATCACGGCTGCCGTCGGGCAGTTTGAGGGAGGCCGAGGTCACCCGCAGAGTGATCGGACGGTTGAGCCGCTTGTAGGGATAGAACTTCATGCCTCACTCCCCTGTGCCGGCACGGAGTTCGAGAACCAGCCGCGTGAGTTCGGTACGGACCGGATGACTGGTGGGATCGGTGGAGCCCCGGAAAACGGCTTTGCGGGCTCCCGGAACGAAGTGGAGCGTGCCGTCCATGACTTCACAGCCCTCCACTGCTACAAGTTCGGCCCACTCGAGCCTGGGACCGCTGCCCGAACGGACGTCGACCAACACCACCGGTGTCATCGCAGGCAGCTCGTCGTGGCGCGGCAGTTTTACCTCGGCAGTGACCCGCCACTCACGGTTCTCACCGATCTCGGCGTCCAGTTCGTCCAGGACAGGAACGGCCGGCCCCCCGAGTGTGCGCTTGGGCACGGCACCCCTGCGGGGGACGGTGAGCTTCTTGCGCAGTTTGGCGCTCTCCTGGGACCCCGGGCGCTTCTGCCGGACGACCAGGTCCTTCACCGCGGCATTGACCTCGGTGGTCAATCTGGTGATGCGATGGTGCGCGCTGTGCGACCAGCGGAGGGTCAGCTCCTCCGTCTGCCCCCAGCGGTCGTGCTCAGGAGGCTCGGCGGCCCGTAGGAACTCCTCGGCGTCCTCGGCGAACGGGGCCGACTCCCCCGCGGCCTGACCCAACAGCAACACGCCTTGAAATTGGGTGACGCCCAACGGCAGCCCGAAGACCCCGGACTTCTTGATGGTCATCCGGTTGCCACGCAATGAGTGGACGTGGTTCGGCGGGCCGTCCTTGTCCTCGGCCTCTGTGACCAGAAGAACTGCTTCGTGCGTGCCGAGCGTGCCACGACGCCCTCCGGCAAGCGGGAGCCGGAGCGGAACAGTGCGCAGAGCCACCTGCCCGGACTCGGTGAGCCGGTCCACAGTCGTGCCCTCGTAGAAGGCGCGCAGCGCCCGGGTTCTCGAAGGCTGGGTCTCGGTGGGGTCGACCTTCTCCTCCTCGATGACGACGTCACCGTTGCGCATCGTGCACACCGAGGTCTCCAGGAGCGGGAGTTTACTTCCACCTCCGGTCATGGCCGCCCAGAAATCCCGGCTGAGCGCCTCGACCAGACGTCGGTGCATGACACGGATGTCATGGGTCCCGTCGTTGTCGTCCTCGTCCTCGTCGGCGTCCGACTTGCCCTGGTCCAGGCTCGCCACGTCGTGTGCGCCGACAATGAGGAAGGACGTGCCCGGCTCGTCGCTGTCACGGGTGAGATGGAGACGCTCGACCGTCTCCTTGTCCGCCCACCAGGAGCGGACCACCTCCGCGTTGTGCGTCTCGGGGTCGGGGCGTCCCAGCCAGGCGGGGCCGGCCCAAGCGACACCGTCGACGGAACGCCACGGCAGTTCCAGCCGCCCGATGACGCGACGCTCGGTGCGACCCTCGTGGGGGACGGAGAGCGTGGAGTTGATCAGCACCATGCCCAGCGCGCTGGTCGCCCAGAGCGTCGCTTTACCGAGTCCGTAGGAGCCACCCGCGCCCCGGCCCGACTTGAGGCTTTCCAACTGCCGGCGGACCACGGCCGCGAACTTGCCGTCGTCGTAGTCGTCGCCGGTGAGGCCGGAGGCGTTGTAGTCGTCGACCCGCAGAAGGATCAGACGCCCCTTCTCGAACATGTCGCGAACCCCGGCGTCCACGACGCGGCCGACTTTTTGATCGGCGGCGGACTCGGAGACCGCGGAGTAGTGAGGGCGCAGTTCGTCCCAGAGGACGGCAGCTCGGAACGCCTCCAACTTCTCTCCGGTGAGTTCGTGGATGGTGTATCGGACCCGCACCGGGCGACCGTTCTCGGGGAGTCGTTCGTCGAGACTGTTCTGGCAGGTTTCGCGAGCCAGTACCTGTACGTCCGCGTCGAAGGCGAAGGCCGCGGCGTTACCGCCGTCGCGTCCACCGTCCTGGTAACCAGGCCGGTGATACCAGGTCACGGGAAGACCTGCCTGCGTGTCGGTGGTACGGGTGTGCACCGTGCCCAGGTCCGTGCCGAGCGCCCTGGCGATCTGCGCCATGACGGTGGGACGGGGCACCGAACGTTTGGTGATCCAAGCCGAGACGGCCGCCCGCGTCAGGTTCAGTTCCTGCGCCAGCTCCGCCTGACTCTTGTTTGCGATCTTGAGTTGCCGGCCCAACCAAGGCCCGAACTCCTCGCCGGCCTCCATGCGGTCTCCCACGCCCTGCCTTCCTGCCGTTGTATCCGCGGTCATGGACAGGCTAATTTGACGCCGACAGACTCGTCAACCAACGTTTGACTCACCTGCGGGGCGCCCCCCAGGTAGAGGATGGCCATGTTCGTGAAATATGTCCGAAATGACACACAGGTAGACCTCGCGCGATACCGCGTGACACCCCCCCCAGGGCTGCAAATTTCTTTTGCAAAATACAGGCAAGGGGAATAGTCCACTCCGGATATCCGGCGGGAAATACACGTAGCCCGATCGAGTGAACCCTGATAGCGTCCATGGCGGCGGGACCCCCGCTTCACTCGGGAACTCCTTTGTAATCGCAGGTGAGCTATGTCTTTTTGCACCCACCCTACGAGCTGACCGTATTTGGACTCTGAGGCGAACCGGAGGACGCAACACCTCATGAAAGCCCCTCCTGATGAGACAGAATCACCGTACAACTTTCAACCTCATTCTCAGCGCGAACTTCACTCCGTCCAGCTCCTGCTGGCGTTAGCGCGCACCGAAACAGAAAGAAAACAGGTTCTCCACGCGGCAGGAATGACGGTCGATGATTTCCATGGGTTCCCCGGCACCGATACAGCAGTAGCCGATCCCGAACACAAGTGACCCTGCACGGCAAAACTTCCGGAGTCGGTAGGCACGCAAGGATGCCACGCCACATAGCAGCAGTTCAGAGGCATTGTCGAGTATTGCTCGCCTCTTCCATGTGTATCCCGTCAAATCGTCCACCGCAGGAGTGGTGAAAGCAGTGTCAGAATTCTCTTCACCGGTCATTCGCGCCGTCCTCGAACAGTCCTCTCGCGTTCTGCAGACCTATGAAGTCGATCCCGGTCTCATTCCCGAGCACGCCAACGGCGAACGTCGCATCACCCAGGGTGGATACGGCGACCGCCAGCTCTTCGAACTCGTGCAGAATGCGGCTGACGAGATAGCAGATGACCCGGGCGGTACCGTTCATGTGATTCTGACCGATACTCACCTGTACTGCGCGAACGAGGGTTCCCCGGTCACTCCCGAGGGCGCCGAGACCATTCTCCGTATGAGCACGTCGCGCAAGCGCGGCGGTCAGATCGGTCGTTTCGGAGTGGGGGTGAAGTCCGTCCTGGTGGTCACCGACGCCCCTCAATTCTTCAGCCACACCGGCTCATTCGGTTTCGACCGCGAATGGTCGCTGCGGAAGATCCGATCAGTCCCCGGCGTGCGGGAGCGACTGGGCGAGCAGTTCGAGGCCCCGGTGCTGCGCATGGCGCGCCCCCTCGACTCCGCAGCCGAACGTGCAGAGGACTCCGTCCTCGACGAGTTGCTCGGCTGGGCCACCACCGTCGTCCGGCTACCGCTGCTCCCAGGAGCCGGCGGCAAGTTGGCACTGGACATGCACGGCGGACGGACGGCCGCAGGAGCAGCTCGTGAGGAGTTTCCGCTGGGGTTCCAGCTTCTGTCCCCTCACGTGGCAAAAGTCGTCCTCGAAGACCGTCGGCCTCGGCCCGCCGTCAGCCGCGTGCTCACCGCCGAGCGGTCCGAGAACCTGCACTCGGTGATGGAGGAGAGGACAGGAAGACGGGCGGTCAGCACCGGGTGGCGGGTGTTCTCCGCCTCACACGAGCCAGGTCCAGCCGCCCGGGCCGACGCCGGTGAACTGCATGACCGTCTCACCCTGGACCTGGCCTGGGCTGTACCCGCGCTGGAGAAAGACTCGAAGACGGGACTCCACGTCAGTTCGCAGGCGCGCGGGCGGGGCCGCTTCTGGTCCTTCTTCCCCACCAAGTACGAGATGTCCCTGAGTGGCATCCTCAACGGGGCGTGGAAAACCAATGAGGACCGACAGAACCTGCTCGACTCCTCCGCGTTCAACGAAGAGATGATCAGAGTCTCCGCGACGTTGGTGATCGACTCCCTGCCTGGACTGGCTCCCGCCGAGGACCCTGCCGCATACCTCCCGCTGCTGCCCGGCCGTGTCAAGGAAGCCATCAGCTGGGCCGACGAGTTCCTGACCAGGGAGATCTGGCAACGGGCAGCCCGCCGTCCCTCGCTGCCGGACCAGGACGGCGTGTTGCGCGTCCCGACCGAGCTGCGCGTCCCGCCGCGGCTCGACAAGGACCGGCACGCGAACTGGACACGGATGTGGCACAAGACGCCCGGCCGTCCGTCGAATTGGCTGCACCCGAAGGCCGAGGTCGACACGCTGCGCTCCGGCAAGGTCGAACACATTCTCAACGCGGCCGGTCACGAGCGATCCGACGTGCGCTCCTGGTTGGAGGCGCTGGTCGAGTGCGGTACCACTGAGGCATCCGCGACTGCCATCCGCATCCTCGCCGACATGGTCAAGGCCGGGTCGTCCTACGTCGAGGAGGCCCGCAAGGCGAGGATCGTGCTCACCGAGGATCACGGCCTCGTCCCTCCTGTCCCCGGTCGGGTGTTCCGCCGGGCCGACGAGGACGGGCTGCGCGAGTCCCTGGTATACGTGGTCGCCGAGATCTCACGGGACCCTGAACTCGCCTCCGCGCTCAACCTCCTCGGCGTCCGCGAGGCCGATGTCGAGGGCCGGTTCATCAGCGTGCTCGACCAGGGATTCGCGCGCTACGGAAATGCCGAATGGGAGCGCTTCTGGGACCTGTTCCGCCAGGCCGGTGGACGACGGCTGACCCACACGGTGCTCAAGCATGTACCGAACGCCCGCGAGACCCTTCGTGTGCGGACGGCGGACGGTAGGTTCCGCCCGGTGCGCGACTGCATGCTGCCCGGTGCGGTGGTCGACGGGGAACGCGATCCGAGCATCGCCGTCGACGCGGGGTATCACTCCGACGACCTCGTCTTCTTTCGAGAGATCGGCCTGCGTGAGCGTCCGTCGAGCTCGGTGCGTCCGGAGGGCGAGGACTGGTTCGAGGAGTACCGGGAAGCGGTCCACGCGTCCTATCTGCGAAGCCTGGATCAGCGGGCTCCCCGTCCTGCCCTCAACCGCATGAAAGTGGAGGGCTCCGCGATCGGTGGCCCGCTACATCTCTTCCGATCACTCTCGGAGGAGTCCCGTGCTGCCTTCCTGAAGGCGCTGCCGGACGACGCCATTCTGGACAACTGGACGCGTCAGATCGGTGCGCAGTCGAACACTCGGCAGGCCGTGATGTCTCCGATCCGCTGGATGCTCAGGAAGTACGGGACCGTCTCCACCTCCCAGGGCATCAAGCCGCTGGGCGAAGCGGTGGGGCCCCAGCTCGCCGCATACCGCGACGTGCTGCCGGTCGCCGACATCTCCCCCGAGAAGGCTCGTAAGCTGCACCTTCCCACCACGGTCGACGACGTCCCCGCCGAGCGCTGGGAGAGTCTCCTCTCCGAGGTGACGCGAAGCGAGGACGACCTCTTCGTCGGTAACACCTATGTGATGCTCACCCGATTCGGTGCGGACTTCCCCGAGGGAGTCCTGACCCGCTGCAGGGTCGGTGACTCCTGGGACACCCGCCCCGACGAGGAGATCACTGTCGCGGTCGGACCTACCGAGTACCGGGCACTGCGAGCGGAACAGCTCCCCGCCCTACTCGTGACGTCTCCCCAGGACGCCGAGTTGATGATCGAGAAGTGGGGCATGAAGCGCTATGCCGACGCCATCACCCGGGAGACCCGCGAGGTTCCGGATGGGGACCCGGTCCCGCTCGTGGAGCTGTATCCGGCCCTGCGTCAGCGCCTGAACAGTGGCAACCGGAACAGCCTGGTGCAACGGTGCAAGGAACTCGAAGAGGTGACACGGACATCGAACGCCGCCAGGACCCGCCCGTTGGACGCGGTGCACCAAGGCACCACGGTCAAAGTTCGCGTCCCTCTGGAACCCGAGCAGATGCTCCGCCTGATCGACCGCGAGTTGAGACTCGGACTGGGCGCGACGGGCTGCCGGCTGGTGCTGGAGACCCAGGAACGGATGGCGCGGGACAGCAAGACCAAGGCGGCGCTGAAAACCGTGCATGACGCGGACGACGTGGTCACCAAGATCGAGCTGCTGATCGGTCCGGAGGCACTGCGGTCCGGTCTCCCGGAAGGGTTGATGGAAGCTGAGCTGGTGGCGACCCGCGGTACGGAGCCCTCAGGGCACCGGGTGGCGCAGATGGCTTTCAACGCGCGGGGCGACAGGGTGCTCCACCACCACGCCCGGGACATCCAGGCCAGATTCCCCAACGCGCCGCTGGGCTATACGGGTTCATCCGCTGCTGTGACCTTTGTGTCAGGTCTCGGACTACCCATGGCATTCGCCGGATCCCGGACTCCGTCACCGCCCGCTTCCGAGACGGTCGACGGCCCGCGGGACTTCCCTCGGCTTCATAGCTACCAGGAGGACCTGGTCCGCAACATCACCACGTTGCTCGACCGGCTGGCTCCGCAGCGCGCCATGCTGTCTCTGCCCACCGGCGCCGGCAAGACGCGCGTCACCGCGGAGGCCGCGATCCGCTGGGTGAAGCGGGTGGGTGATCTACAGGGACCTCTGCTTTGGATCGCGCAGACCGAGGAACTGTGCGAACAAGCCATCCAGAGCTGGAAGTTCGTATGGGCCAAGGTAGGCGCTGAACGTCCGCTCGCCCTCAGTCGGCTGTGGGGCGCCAATGAGGTCGGGAACGTCGAAGAGCACCCGCATCTGGTCGTCGCCACGGACGCCAAACTGGAACGGTGCCTGGACACCGACCAGTACCGGTGGCTGCGGGAAGCAGCACTGGTGATCGTGGACGAAGCCCACACCGCGATCTCTCCTCGATACACCGGCATCCTGGGAAAGCTGGGGCTCACCCAGTACGAGACCCGGCGGCATCTGCTCGGTCTGACCGCAACCCCGTTCCGCAACACCAATGAGGAGGAGACCCGTCGCCTGGTCAACCGATTCGGCGGCAGGCGCCTCGACGAAGGGGTCTTCCCCTCCGGCGATCCTTACGGGGACCTTCAGAAGTGGGAAATGCTCGCACAGGTGGAACACCGCGTCCTGAAGGGCGGAAGCATCGCACTGACACGGGACGAGAGGGAACAGGCCGAGCGTATGGCCACGCTCTCACGTTCCGCCGAGCAGCGGCTCGCTGAGGACCACGCGCGAAGTCGTCGCATCGTCGACGAGGTCGCAGGCCTTCCGAAGGACTGGCCCACGCTGCTCTTCGCCACCTCTGTTGATCACGCCAACTACCTGGCGGCCCTGTTCAACGACCGAGGGATCACCGCCGCTGCCGTCGACTCGACAACCAGCGCCCAGGACCGACGCCGCCGCATCGAGGACTTCCGCGAGGGGAGGATCCGTGTCCTGACCAATTACGGCGTCCTGACACAGGGTTTCGACGCGCCCGCCACTCGTGTCGTGGTCGTGGCGCGCCCGGTCTACAGCACCAATGTCTACCAGCAGATGATCGGTCGTGGCCTGCGCGGACCGAAGAACGGTGGCAAGCCCACCTGCTTGATCCTCAACGTGAGCGACAACATCGACAACTTCGACAACAAACTCGCCTTCGTCCAGTTCGAGCACCTCTGGAGCCACAAGTGACCGACGTCTACCAGGACAGTCCTTCGCTCACCGATGAGCAGCGGGCCGTGGTGGAGCAACCTTGGAGTACGCGGCTCCTGGTCACCGCCGGAGCAGGGGCGGGGAAGACTCACACACTGGTGCGGAGGCTCGACCGGTTGTGCGATCACGACCACCAGGAGGAGGCGTTGGATGCCTCGGAGATCCTCGTGCTCACCTTCTCCAGGGCCGCCGCACGCGAGCTGCGCGAGCGGATCGCCCGACACGGTGAGCGGGCCCGCCGGGTCCGGGCCCAGACCTTCGACGCGTGGGCGTACGGAGTGCTCCGTCAGGCGTACCCGGACGGCGAATGGGCCGGCTTCGACGAGCGGATCAAGGCCGCGACCGAGGCGATAGAGAAGGGGGCGTTGGAGATCGGTGACGCCGACCCGCCCGCCCATGTCGTGATCGACGAAGTGCAGGACTTGTTGGGCCCACGCCGTGAGCTCGTGGAGGCTCTGCTCGACCGTTACCAGGACAGCTGCGGCTTCACCGTCGTCGGGGACGCCGCTCAGTCCGTCTACGGCTTCCAGATCGCGGACCCTCGCGAACGCGTCGACGAGATGAACCGGTTCTTCGACTGGCTGCGCTGCTCGTACCCCGACGACCTGGTCCAGCTGCGGCTGACCGAGAACTTCCGCGCCACCACGCCGGAGGCTCGGGTCGCCCTTGCATACGGACCGCGCCTCCAGCAGCTCACCGACCCGGACGAAGCAGGCACGCTCTACGAGGAGCTGCGCGAGCTGCTCCTCGACCCGGTGAACGCCATGGGCAGCCTCGACAACGAGTTCACCCTGGCCGGCCTGCGGGACTCCACCGATACCTGCGCCATCCTCACCCGTGACAACCGAGAGGCCCTCATGGTCTCCGAGTTGCTGCATGCCCACGACGTCGAGCACCGGTTGCGGCGTCCACTCGAGGAACGGCCGGTGCCCCACTGGGTCGCCGAGTTGCTACGACGCACGGAAGTGGCTGTCCTCACCGAGGACAGGTTCCGCTCGCTGCTCGCGGAGATCCCCCTCCCGTACGAACCGAACACCGCGGCCTTGTGGACCACTTTGCGTCGGGTCGCTCGCGGCCCCGGACGGAACGTGATCGACCTGAGCCGGCTGCGTCGTGCGGTCGCCGACGGGCGGTTCCCCGACGAGGCGGCCGACCCGGAGACCGCTCGGATCGTCGTCTCCACCGTGCACCGGGCCAAGGGCCTGGAGTTCGACAGGGTGATCATGCTGACTCCGCCGACCGTCGCGGAACTGCACAAGCGCCACAAGGACGAGCTGGACCTTCCCGCCGAGGCTCGCGCACTCTACGTGGCGATGACGCGCACCCGCCACGACCTGTACTACATGGCGCCACCCCAGCTGCCGCAGTTCAGGCGGGCGGGCAAGCGGGGTGCGGGCCGACGCTACATCGGTGGCTGGCGCTCCTACGCCCGATTCGGCGTCATCGCCGAGGCGGGTGATGTGTGCCGGGACGACCCGCCCTCCAAGTTCGGGGACGCCGCCGCCACCCAGACCTATCTGTTGGAACGGGTCGGCCCCGGGCAACCGGTGGTGCTGCGCAGGGACCACGACATGCCGATGGGTGAGGCGCAGAGCCCGCCGTACACCCTGCTGCACCACGGACGGGAGATCGGTGAGGCCTCACGGCAGTTCCGGGAGGCGTTGTACCAGGTGCAGAAGGTGAGCAGGACGTGGGACCCCTGGTGGCCCGACGAGATACACGGCACGCGAATCGACACTCTGGAGAGCGTGACGGGCAGCACCGCTGCGGGATCCAACGCCGGACTGGGCGACCGAGGTGTCTGGATCATCCCCAGGATTACCGGCATCGGAAGGTTCCACCGGGCCGACAACGACAAGGAGCTCGAAGCATGATGCACGTGGCAGGCCGACACTCCGAGCACTACCGGGTGCGGGACGAGGAAATCCTGATGGGTCTCCGCCGTGAGCTCCTCGGCCCAGCCGAGAACGCCACACCGGAGGACAGGGCCGAGGTGCTCACCCAGGACGCGCCGATCGACCGTTACCTGACCGGGGTGCTGTACCCGCGGGCTTCGGACAAGGCCGCGGAGGAGCGGCAGAAGGAGGAGGCCGCCGAGCAGGACGGCCTGGATGCCGCCCCGCTGCTGACCCGCGACGACGCCGAGGAGTCCGTCACCGAGCAGGATCTCGGCAGGGCCGGGGACCGCCGGCCGTCCTCGATGGGTCTGACCTTCGCGGTGGACCCGACCATAAGCGACACGATCGTGGTCTCGACACGCGCCGCCGTGTACCAGCCCACCGACGCGGACGGTAATCCGGTCGAGCCACGTCGCGCCGAGGCTCGCACCACCTCGGACCAGCATGAACACTGGCGTCGCGTGGACCTCGAACTTCCTGACCACTCGGTCGATGTCACCACGCCCGACAGCGACAAGCGGGAGACCCTGCACCGAGGGGTCGACCTGCGCGTCAACGTCCGACGCCTCGACCCAGCCACCGGCAAGGTCACGATCACGGTGACCTTGGTCAACGAGCACAGGATCGGCAAATGGGATCTCCAGGACGCCTTCTCCCTGTTCCAGTGCGGTCTAAAGGTGAGGGCCGCCGACGGCTCCACAGTATTCGTCGAGCGTTCAGCCTCGTCGGCCGCCCACGATCCGGAGATCGCCACAAGCCGGCTGCTGCACCGCCACGCGCCGACCTTCGCCGTTGGCCACGGCTGCTCCGCGGAGTGGGACTGGACCCCGTCGCCGATCGGCGTGACCGACGCGGGAGAGGCAGCCGTCACCGAGATCCGCAGCGAGTTCGTGCCGTCCGTGGAGGTGCTGCTCACCGACTCCAACCCGGAGATCGACAGTTCGGCCCTGTCCATGCTGGGACTGGCGGAGAAGTCCGACGCCGACATCCTGGCCGCGCTGAAAGAACTCGCCGCAGGGTACGAGCGGTGGATCATGCGCAAGGCGAGCGAGGCGGAGGTATTGACGGGTAGCAACCACGAGCAGGCTGCACAGGCTCAGGTGAAAGCCTGCGGTGAAGCACTCGGACGGATCCGCGAGGGGATCGAGCTGTTGCGGACCAAGCCCGATCTGATGAAGGCGTTTCGGCTGGCCAACCGCGCCATGGCGGAGCAGCGTGCCCGCAGTGCCTGGGTCAAGAACGGACGCGTCGGCGCCCCCGACCTGGCGGCCGGCTGTTGGCGCCCTTTCCAGATCGCGTTCGTGCTGCTCTGCCTGGCCGGCATCGACGACCGCGAGCACAATGACCGCGAGGTCGCCGACCTGCTGTGGTTCCCTACCGGCGGTGGCAAGACGGAGGCCTACCTCGGTCTGATCGCCCTCACGTCGTTCCTGCGTCGCATCCGTAAGGGCGAGGACGGCGGTGGTGTCACCGTCCTCATGCGCTACACACTGCGACTGCTCACCCTTCAGCAGTTCGAGCGCGCAGCGATCCTGCTCTGTGCCATGGAGCGGCTGCGGTTGCGCACATCCGAGCTGGGCGAAGAGGAGTTCTCCGTCGGCATGTGGGTGGGACGTTCGGCCACTCCGAACAAACTCGCCGTGGCAGACGAGAAGCTCACCGAACTTCGCAAGTCTTTGGGTAAGCGTCTCGCCAAGGAGAATCCCGTCCAGCTGCACGCCTGCCCCTGGTGCGGGACTCGTCTCGACGCGCGGAACTACGAGGTCGACGAGGACGCCAAGCGGATGTACGTCCGCTGCCCCGGCGCGGACTGTGACTTCGCTGATGGCCTGCCCGTCCACCTGATCGACGATGCGGTGTACGACGCACGGCCGACGTTGGTGATCGCCACAGTCGACAAGTTCGCCTCGATGCCGTGGCGTCCGGAGACCGCCGCCCTCTTCAATCTCGACGACCCGAGTGACCGCACCCCACCCCCGGAACTGATCGTCCAGGACGAGCTCCACCTGATCTCCGGACCGCTCGGCACACTCACCGGCCTCTACGAGACCGCCGTGGACGCTCTCGCCGACCGCCCCAAGGTGATCGCCTCCACGGCGACCATTCGTCGCGCCGCCGACCAGGGTCGGCATCTCTTCGACCGCGTGGTACGGCAGTTCCCACCCGCCGGCCTGGACGCCCGCGACTCCTGGTTCGCCGTGGAGACGCCCCGCGAGGAGAAGGCGAGCCGTCGGTACGTCGGTCTCCTGGCCCCTGGTACCAGTCAGTCCACTCTGTTGATCCGCACGTACGCCACGCTGTTGCACCGGGCGAAGCACGCGGACACCAAGGACGAGGTGCGCGACGCGTACTGGAGCCTCGTCGGATACTTCAACAGTCTCCGATTGCTCTCCGCGGCTGAACTCCAGGTGCACGACGACGTGGTGGCCTATCTGGAGCTGCTCGCCGATCGTGAGCAGACACCGCTCCGCTCGGTCACCAACTACTCGGAACTGACGAGTCGGGTCGACGCCAGCGAGATCCCGACCCGACTCAAGGGCATCGAGAAGAAGTTGCCCGACGAGGACACCGTGGACGTCCTGCTGGCCACCAACATGATCGCGGTGGGGGTGGACGTGGATCGTCTCGGGCTCATGGCCGTGATGGGACAGCCGCAGACCACGGCCGAGTACATCCAGGCGACCAGTCGTGTCGGTCGGGCACACCCTGGTCTGGTCACCGTCATGCTCAATGCCACCCGCGCTCGCGACCGTTCACACTACGAGGGTTTCCAGCATTTCCACTCGGCTCTCTACCGAGAGGTCGAGTCCACCTCCGTCACCCCTTTCTCCGCACGCGCTCGCGAGCGGGGTCTGCACGCCGTGATCGTCGCCCTCGCACGCATCTTGATCCCGGCCGCACGACCGAACGACAGCGCCGCCCAGGTAGAGCGGTACGAGGACGTTCTCCGGGGTGAGGTCAAGGACATCCTCATGCGCCGCGTCCGCGCGGTCACCCGGGAGGAGGCCGACGCAGTGTCCCGAGCTTTCGACGAGTTCGTCGGCTGGTGGTGCCAGGAGGCCGACTATCACACCGGCCTGCTCTTCGAACCTCGACGGGGCAAGAGTGCCCCCTCGCTCCTGAAGTCTTACGACGACGAGTCCGAGGACGTCGAGGCGTGGTCCACGCTGTGGAGCCTGCGCGACGTCGACGCCGAGTCTGCCCTGTTCCTGGAGGGAACCCGATGACCCCGCCCCCCGCCCGTCGGCGCCCTACTACCGCGAAGGGCGGAACGCCCGCCCACAACCTGCCCCGGCGAGGTACGGTTCGCCGCGCTCAGGCCATCACCACCTACGGTGTCGGATCGCTCATCGCCGTCGACCACGAGTCCTTCATAGTCTCGGGCCTCGACGGCGCGGAGAACGGTTGGAAAACCGACGAGGCCCCGCGAATTCACGAACGGCGTCTGGCCCGCCTGCTGGACGTCGGCTATTTCCGACTGCCGCCGGCGTCCGACGACGACAGCAAGGACGGTATGCGGGTCCGACGCTTCCCCTTGATGCACTCCTGTCCCGAGTGCACCGAACTCCAACGCCATCGTGACTTCAACCCGCCTGAGGGACGGAGCGTTTGCAGTACGTGCGAGGTCGACCTCGTCCCCTCCCGTTTCGTCGTCGCGTGCGAAACCGGACACCTCGGCGAGTTTCCGTACTGGCAGTGGGTCCACCGCTCGACCGAGCGGGGGATGACGGCCGTCGGACAATGCGGCGGGAAACTCCGGCTGCGCTCGTCCGGGCGTACGGCCTCGCTCCGCTCGATCATCATCTCGTGCACCTGCGGGAAGGCGACCGAGGTCTCGATGGAGGGCTCCTTCCGCAGGAACGCGCTGAAGGATCTCGGCCTCACGTGTCGAGGAACCCGGCCGTGGCTCGGGGCGTCCGCCCCCGCCGAGGACTGCGGTCGCCCCCTGCGCACGCTTCAGCGCGGTTCCTCCGCCGTGTGGCAGCCAGTGCTGAAGTCGGCGCTCTCCATCCCACCGTGGAGCGACGGCCGTGCCGATCCGCTCGCTGAGCACTGGGAAAAACTTCGGAAGCACAAGAGTCGCGCGGCCGTCGAGGGCTACCTCGATGCGATCTTCGACGAGAAGTGGCCCCTCTCCCTGGACGAGGTCATGACTCTGCTCGACGCGGAACGTGAGGAGGATCCCGACCAGGAAACACCCTCCACCTTCGACCGCCGTTACAGCGCCCTTCGCAACAAGGAGTACGAACGCCTTCGCTCGGGGAACGACGAGAGCGCACACTCCCACGACGAACAGTTCATCTGCGAGACCCCGTCAGGTGATCACAGCGTGCTCGCCCCGCTCGGGGTCACAGGCCCGATGCTGGTCAAAAAGCTCCGCGAGGTGCGTGCCCTGAAAGCATTCACCAGACTCGCCGATCCCGATTCCGCGATCGAATCGAAAGAGATGCCTCTTTTCGAGTCTTCCGTGCGATGGCTCCCGGCCATGGAAGTGCGCGGCGAAGGAGTCTTCCTGCGACTGGACGAAGACCGAATCGGCGCCTGGGAGAAGGCCCCGGCAGTGGCCGCCCGGGTGGAGTGGATGCGCACCGCGCACCAAAGGATGCTCGATCAGCGGGCCGGCGAGGGGAGCCAAGCAGTTCCTTCCCCTGTCACTCCACGCATGGTGCTGCTGCACACTCTCGCACACGTCCTCATCGACGAATGGAGTCTGGAGGCGGGCTACCCGGCCGCGTCCTTGCGTGAGCGTCTGTATGCCGCCGACAACATGGCCGGGGTACTGATCTATACAGCGACAAGTGATTCGGCGGGCAGCCTCGGTGGTGTCGTAGCACAGGGAGAACCGGCACTCCTGGAACGCACGGTGCGCTCGGCCATCCGTCGCGCGGAGTGGTGTTCCTCCGATCCGCTCTGCATGGAGACGGGGGTGTCCGGCACCGGCGGGGCCAACCTCGCTGCCTGCCATGCATGCGTGATGCTTCCCGAAACGAGTTGCGAGCACAACAACTCTCTCCTGGACCGCGCACTTCTGATCGGGACGCCGGAAGATCCTTCCGTCGGATTCTTCGGTGAGGCACTGGGGCACTGACAGCACGACGTGAGGGGTGGTCGGCATTCGTTCGATGAGCCGCCGGCCACCCGAGCCGCGACTTCGGGGGCAGGACACGATGCCCTCGCCTCACAGTGCATCGATGCTCGGTCCAGCAGGTCGTCCGAGTCGCAGCAGCGAGCCACGAGGGCGACGCGGCCGGTCAGCCGCAGGCTGCCTGGGCCCGCGAGTGCGCAGCGAGCCCCGTGAAGGCCGACCATGCGCGAGGTGAGATCGTCAGCGCCTGTCGCTGTGTGTCCTTCGAGTCCCGGACCAATACAGCCTCGGCGCAAACAGCGATCTCGACGCAGTTGTCACCACCACCGCCGCTGTAACTGCTCTTGAACCAGGTCAGTTCCACGGTGCTCATCGCTCTCCTCGCATCTGTTCCAGCAGGCTCATCGTGTCCTGATGGCTCAGGGCTTGTGAACGCATCTTGCCATAGCGCTGAAGCATGTGACTTGCCGCTTTGGCATCGCTGATGAGCATGCTGGTGCCGTGCCCCTCGACGTAGCCGGCCCAGCGATGATCAGCGGTTTCCGCGAGGTACATCTCCCCCTCGAATCCCGCGTGGTCCTCCTGGACGAGGGGCATCACCTGGATTTCCACGTTGCGGTACCGCCCCACGAGGAGCAGGTGGTCAAGAAGGGCCGTCATGACCGCGGCGCCGCCCAAACGCCGCTCCAGCAGCGCTTGTTCGATGATGAAGCTGAACGAGGTGTTCGGACGGTCGATGAGCAGTTGCTGTCGAGCCAGCCGCGCAGCCACCTGCCGTTCGGACTGCTCCTCGGTGAGTGGCGGCAGGTGCCGTTCAAAGAGAGCGTGGATGTACGGCTCGGGCTGCAGCAGGCCAGGAATGACCCGGCACTCGTAGGCATACAGCGAGGTCGCGTCCTCCTCGGCAGCCGCCCACTGCAGGAACCACGACGCCAGCCCGACCTTCCGTGTCAGGCTCTTGGCCGCCGCCGCCAACACCCGCGCCGCCGCTGGCCCCAGCACCTCCTCCGAGCGGTCCAGCAGGTCCCTCGGCGGGAATCGTTTGCCCTGTTCGATCTTGGCGATGTAAGCCGCCGAGTACTGCACCCGAGGTGCGAACTGCTCCTGTGTCAGGTGGACCTCGTCGCGCAGCGCCTTGAGCACGGCCCCGAACGTCTTGAGGCTGTCCGACGACTCCGGCTCGCCGCAGTGTCCCCCGCCGCCCACACCGACATTGCCCGAAGCCATTCATGGCCGCCTCTCCTGTGCCGGGTCCGCCCGCGCGCCCCGTTCCACGTCGCGCGCAGCGAACCGTCCGTCGCGCGCCCGACCAGACGAATGGTTACGCATGGTGAGCAGCCCAGTCCAGTTCGGTCACCCGTACAAGCCGTTCTGTATGGCCTGCGTGTCTGCCGCCGGGCTGCGCCCCCCTCCAGGCTGGACCCCATGCCAGCCCCTCACAGCCGCCCCGTCGTCGGCGTCCAGATGTTCAACCAGCGCTTCTCCGCCACCCGCCGCGGAGCCCGCCTCGCGCGCCTGCTCGCCTCGCTTCAGCTCGTCGAGTGGGGCCATCCGCACGGCACGGACGACCACGACAGGGCAACGATCGTCGTGGCCGAGCTCACCGCCAATGCGGCGTTGCACGGATGTGTGCCTGGACGGGACTTCGCCCTGCTGCTGACGTACGAAACCCACCGGAGCGTGGTCCGTATCGAGGTGTCCGACACCCATCCCGCGGAGCCCGCCCTCGTCACGCCCGCCCCAGACGTGGAGCACGGCCGCGGGCTGGTCATCGTCGATGCCCTCGCCACCCGCTGGGGCGTCAGCGGGCGCATCGGACCTGGCAAGACCGTCTGGGCGGAGTGTGTGCTGTCGACGGAGCCGTCACCGGGCCTCTCGTGCCTGTAGGCAGACGGCCGGCCGCATGCCGCGCCCTCATGGGGCCTCTGCCCGTAGGCTCCCCCTTCCATGAAGGCACCGAAGAAAACGAAGGAATCGAAGCCCCCGAAGGTGCTCGTCTCCGTGGACATGGAGGGCGTCTCGGGGATCGTCCACACCTCCGAGGTCAATCCCGACCGCTACGACTACGAACGCGGCCGGGCGTTGATGACCGCTGAGGCCAATGCCGTCGTCGCCGGTGTCCTGGATGCCGAGCCCGCGGCCGACGTCCTGGTCGCCGACGCGCACGGGCCGTTCCGCAATCTGCTGTCGGAGCAGATGGACCGGAGGGCGCGGCTGGTGCGGGGGAAGCCGAGGCCGCTGGGCATGGTCGCCGGGCTCGACGGTGACATCGACGCCGTTCTGTTGATCGGCTATCACGCACGTGCCGGTGCGGGGCCGGGCGTGATCGCGCACACCATGAGCGGTGAGGTGCTCGATGTGCGGGTGGATGGGCGTTCCCTCGGGGAGATCGGCCTCAACGGTGCCCTGGCCGGGCACTTCGGCGTGCCCGTCGTGATGCTCAGCGGTGACGACGTCGCCTGTGCCGAGTTCGAGGAGCTGGTTCACTCCGCGGTCGGCGTCGCCGTCAAGGAGGCCATCGCGGGGTCTGCCGCTGTCACCCTGCACCCGGAGGAGGCCCGGGAACGGCTCCGCGCCGCCGCGGCCGAGGCCGTCGGGCGTCGCGCTCACATCCCGCCACTGGTTCTCGACGGGCCTCTCACTGTCGAAGTGGACATGCTCAGCCCCTTCTCCGTCGACCTGGCGCTGCTCGTGCCGGGCGTCTCGCGCGCCGAGGGCGGTCGGACGGTCGTGTTCGCCGCCGCCGACTTCGCCGAGGCGCACCGCCTGGTGCTCCTGCTCGTCCAGCTCGCCTCGATCAAGCCCGGCTAGCACGGGTTCCCGCAACGTGAGAGCAACCGGGCAGGAAGCCTGCCGGGCCGGCCCGGGTGGCCCCGGCCCGGCCCGGCCCTGTCGCGGTGTGCGTTGCCCGCCCGCCGGGTGCCCGCCGGATGCCCGGCGGGCGGTGGGGGCGTCGTCCGGGGCTCCTGGTAGAACCGGCCTATGACATACAGGTTCACGGCCCGTGCGGTGGCGGCCGAGGTCGACGTCGATGGCGAAATGCAGGCGGGCCTGGCGGAGTACGAGGACGAGGAAGGGTTCTTCCTGCTGTTCACGCGCCCTGTCGGTGAGCCCTCCCCGCAGGACGTCGCGCTCGGGCTCGACACCTTTGCGTGATGACCCCGGACCAGTGCACGGCCTATGGCTGCGTCCGGGAGGTGGCTCTGGCCGGCAGCCTGCTCACGGTCACGCTGGATCCCGGTTGTCTGGACGAACTGGAGCTGGACGAGGCGGAGATCGAGGTGCGGCTCGACCTGTCGGCCGAGGTCATCGGTGACCTGTGCGACGTGCTGACGAAGGTACTGACCTACGGGCGTCCGGATGCCCGGCCCAGGCTCACCGGCCTGCCGGTTCACCCCTCGCGTTGAGCCGCCGGCTCCCTTGTCCACCCGCCTCGGCGACCGAGGGAGAGCGCGCCGTTCCGCATCTCCCCGGCACCCGGACGCCCCGTCACAGCCACCCCCGCTCCCGCGCCATACGTGCCGCCACATGCCGGTTCTCCGCGCCCAGCTTCATCGCGGCGGACGAGAGGTAGTTGCGGACCGTTCCGCTGGACAGCAGGGCGCGGGCCGCGATGTCCGCGACCGGGGCGCCGTCCTCGGCGTACGAGAGGAGTTCCGCCTCCCGGGGTGTCAGGGGTGATTCGCCGGCGGCGATGGCGTCGGCAGCGAGTTCCTGGTCGACGTAGCGGCCGCCGGTGTGCACCGTGCGGATGATCTGCGCCAGTTCGTGTGCCGACACCGTCTTGGGCACGAAGCCGCGCACCCCCACGCTCAGGGCGCGTTTCAGGGCTCCTGCCCGGGCGTGGCTGGTGACGATCATCGAGGCGCAGCCGGGTACGGATTCGCGCAGTCGCGTGGCGACCGCGATGCCGTCGAGGCCGGGCATCTGGAGGTCGAGCACGGCGACGTCGGGGCGGTGCGCGACGGCCATGGCCAGTGCTTCGTCTCCGGTTCCGGCCTGCGCGACGACGGTGATGTCGTCCTCCAGGGTGAGGAGCGAGGCGAGCGCGCCGCGGATGAGGTGCTCGTCGTCCGCGAGCAGGACCGTGATCATGCGTCTTCTTCCCAGGGGATGCGTGCGGTGAGGCGGAAGATGCCGCCGGGCTGTTGTTCGGTGGTCAGCGTGCCACCCGGGCCTGTCAGGCGTTCCCGCAGCCCCGACAGGCCCGTGCCGCCGCCGGACGGGGTGTCCGGCGCGCCGTCGTTCTCCATCACCAGCAGGGCCGTGGTCGGGCCCGCGGTACGCAGTGCCATCGTGCAGCGGGTCGCGGCCTGGGCGTGGCGCAGGACGTTCGTCGTGCCCTCCCGCACCACCCAGCCGAGGGCGGACTGCACGTCGGGGGGCAGGCGGTCCGCAGGGCCGTACTCGATGCGGCAGTCGATGCCCGCGGCCTCCAGGACGGAGCGCGCTCCGACGAGTTCGGTGTGGAGGTCGGCGGTGCGGTAGCCGCGTACCACCGACCGGATCTCGCGCTGGGACTCCCGCGCGATGCGCTGCACTTCCACCATGTGCTCCTCCGCCTCGGGCAGTCCGCGCCGCGCCAGTTGTGCGGCGAGTTCGCTCTTGAGCGCCACGACGGCGAGGTTGCGGCCCAGTACGTCGTGCAGGTCGCGGCCGAAGCGCAGGCGCTCCTCGGCGACCGCCAGGCGGGACTGCGTCTCGCGTGCGGCGGCCAGTTGCTCGATCAGTCGGACGCTCCAGCCGGACGCCCTGGACGCGGCGGCCATGAACGGCACCATGAAGACGCTGGCGCTGACGGCGAGAACCAGGGACGGGCCGGGCAGCCCCGCAGCGCCTGCCCCCACCAGGCCGGCGACGGCGACGACCGCCACCAGGGCCGCTCCCCGGCGGGGCGACAGGGCGAGGGCGGGCGGTCCGGCCCAGAACATCAGCAGCCACACCATGTAGGACGTCAGGTCGCCGTCGTCGATGCGTCCGGACGACAGCAGTACGCATCCCGCAGCGGCCATGATCACGGTCAGGGACGTGTACCCCGCGACGAGCAGAGTGGGCCGTGGGCCGGCGGTCAGGTAGTGGCGCAGGGCGGAGCGCCACAGCATGAACTGGACGACGGCGTGCACCGCGCCCAGCACGCCCACGGTCGCCAGTACGGGGGCGTCGCCGTCCGACTGGAACATCCAGATCGTCCAGAGGCCCACCTCGGTGAGGGCGAGAAATCCGACGCTGCCCACCGCGTACCGGCGGTACCGCTCGGGGCCGTCACGGCCGCCGAGCCGTTCCACCAAGTCCTCCACGCTCACGCTCATGATCTCCGACTTCCCCGTCCGGCGGCCGTCGCACCACGTGGGCGGGGTCAGCCGCGCGGACCCCAGCGGAACCACCGCCGGATGCCGAGGGCGGCCAGTCCCGTCCAGGCCAGGGCGAGGAGCAGTGCGCGGCTCTGGTCCGCGGCGCCGAGATCGCCCGTCCAGCCGCCCCGCAGGAGGTCCATCACCGGTGAGAAGGGCAGCCAGGCACTGATGTCGCCCACCACGCCGGGCAGTACCTCGCGCGGTACGAACATCCCGGAGCCGGCCATGCTCAGCAGCCAGAACGGCAGGAACGTCAGCTGCGCGCTCTCCGCCGTCCGGGTGACCGCGGCGGTCAGCGCGCTCGCGGCCACGAGCATCGCGCCGCCGGTGAGGAGTCCGAGGACCATCAGGTGCGGGGCCGCCGGCGCGGGTGCGTCCAGGACGACCGTCAGGCCGATGACCAGCAGCGCGCACTGTACGTATGCCAGCAGCAGGGCGGGGAGTGCTCCGCCGGCGAAGATCTCCCAGTCGCGCACCTCGCCCGTGCGCAGCCGCTTGAGCACGAGGCTCTCGCGGCGGGTGACGTACACGCCGACGAGGTTCGTGTACACGGAGAAGATCAGCGCCAGGCCGAGCGAGCCGGGCAGGAGGACGGTGGCGATCGACAGGCCGGTGCCGTCCAGGTCCAGGCCGTTGACCAGGCCGCGCATCGAGAAGGTGGTGATGGCCGGTACGAGGAGCGCGGTGATCAGCGCCGCCCTGCTGCGCAGCAACAGGGTCAGTTCGGCGCGGCCGAGGGAGACCATGCGGGACACGGAACCGCGTCGCACGGGCGGGGCGGTGTCCACGGGGCGGGAGGGCGCGGTCGTCGTCATCGTGTCTCCTCGTGGTCCAGGCCCTTGGCGATCTCCATGAAGGCCTCTTCCAGTGATGCGGACCGGGCGTCGAGGCCGTGCAGCGTGACGCCGGTGCGGTGGGCCCAGGTGAGCAGTTCGGTGGCCGTGCGCTGGAGGTCCCTGGTCTCCAGGCAGACCGTCCCGCCCACGGTCTCGTGCCGGGTCACGCCCATGGCCGGAAGCGGGGGGAGCTCACCGAGGAGGTGGTCCTGGGGCAGCCGGAAGCTGATCCGGGCGGGCCGTTCGGCCACCACGTCGGCCACGCGCCCGGTGGTGGCGATCAGCCCCTGGTGCATGATCGCCAGCCGGTCGGCGAGCTGTTCGGCCTCCTCCAGGTAGTGCGTGGTGAGGAGCACGGTCGTGCCCTGGCGCTTCAGCTCGCGGATCAGTTCCCAGGTGTCCCGGCGGGACTGCGCGTCCAGGCCTGTCGTCGGCTCGTCGAGGAACAGCACCTCGGGGCGTCCGAGCAGGGCCAGCGAGAGGTCGAGGCGCCGGCGCTCGCCGCCGGAGAGCTGCTTGACCCGCACGGTGCGGCGGTCGGACAGGTTGGTCATGTCGAGCGCCTCGTCGGCGGGCCGGGCGCCGCTGGTGCAGCCCGCCCACATCCGTACGGTCTCCAGGACCGTCAGCTCCGGCGGGAAGCCGCCCTCCTGGAGCATCACGCCGATGCGGTGCCGCACCGCCGACCGGTCGCGGAACGGATCGTGGCCCAGCACCCGGACCGATCCGCCGGTGGGGGTGGCCTGGCCTTCGAGGAGTTCGAGGGTGGAGGTCTTTCCGGCGCCGTTCGTACCCAGCAGGGCGAACAGCTCTCCGCGAGCGACCGTGAAGTCGATGCCGCGTACGGCGTCGAAGTCGCGATAGCTCCTTTTCAGTCCGACGGTTTCGATGACGGGGTTCATGCACTCCACACTCCCGGCGAAACGGGGCCGGGGGCAGTGCGCTCTGTCATCGGGTGCGTATGACACCTGTAATGCGGGGCCATGACATACGGCACGGGAGGGGGTGGGCCAGGCCGGCCCCGGCACCGCACGGATCCTCGACGCCACCCGTCGCGGAACCTCAACGCCAAGCGTGGCGGATCGTCAACCGTCCGAACCCCATGGCCCCGGTGATCCGGATGGTCGGCCCAACGGGTCGGGAGGGCCGGCGGGGCCGGTAGCGGATGTCTTTCCATCCGGTGTGCAGATCCCCGACCTCGACGATCGCGTCGCGAGGCACCGTGATCCTCGCCCTGCCGGTGCCGAGCCGCAATTCGACGTCCACCACGGAATGCTCGATCACCGCCCGGGAAAGGTCGAGGTTCAGCTTTCCGAATGCGGACTCGATCTTGAGTACCCGGGGGACCTGCCATGCGCCGCGCCGCCGGATCCGTCCGGACGCGGCCGCGATCGTCGAGGTGGTGGGAGCCTTCGCCTCCGGAAGCGAGGCCAGAGGCACCGCGAGCTCACTGCTCGTCCTGGCAGTGAGCACCTGATGGAGGCCCTCGTCCAGCGTCGGGTGCGAGATGTGCCCCTCGGCGTACGCCTCCTGGAGGCGCCGCATGGCCGTGTCGCGGTCGCCCTCACTGATCAGCGACGGCGAGTCTTCCGGCGGAGGTCACTGTCGCATTTTAGCCCGGCACCGACCGGGCGAACACGCCAATCCCTGGGAAGGTCCAGCCAGTTGAGAGGGAGCGCGCCCCCTCACGACCTCAGCCTCCCGGCCCGGCGAACGGCCCGGCGAACTGTCCGGCGAAGCGCCTGCCCGACCGGCCCGGGCAGGGGCGGGGACCGACGTCCGCCGCACACGACAAATCCCCGGTCCCAAATTGCGGACCGGGGATTTCCTCACGTATATTGAGTGTTTCTGTGTGCCCACAGAAAAGGCCCCTCAAAGGGGGCCACTAGAAACACCATATCCGGCAGGGAGCGATTTTGTCAACTCGCGAAAACGTCGAATTGCAAAAGGAGCAGGAATTCATCGACCGGCTCTACGACCGTGTCGACGAGCTGCGCGGGGTCACCGCACAGCACGTCGAGGACGCGTTGACGCCGGTGGGGAACGGCCTGCAGGCCCGACACGAGCGTGATGTGCTCGTCGCCGAGCGTTCCGGTCTGCTGGCGGCCCTGAACGCGGTGGACGGCTCGCTGTGCTTCGGCCGTATCGATCTCCGTGACGGTGCCGCGCACCATATCGGCCGTATCGGAATTCGTGAGGACGACACCGAACACACGCCCCTTCTGATCGACTGGCGCGCGCCGGTCGCCCGGCCCTTCTATCTCGCCACCGGGCACACGCCGATGGGGCTGCGCCGGCGCAGACACCTCACCACCGAGGGCCGCACGGTGACCGAGCTGCACGACGAGATCCTCGACCTGGGGGACGACGAGCGCAGCGGCTTCGAGGACCCGAGCGGTGACGCCGTGCTGCTCGCCGCCCTGAGCTCCGCACGCACCGGCCGCATGGGCGACATCGTGCGGACCATCCAGGCGGAGCAGGACCGCATCATCCGCGCGCCGCACCGTGGCGTACTCGTCGTCGAGGGCGGCCCCGGTACGGGCAAGACCGCCGTCGCCCTGCACCGGGCGGCCTTCCTGCTGTACGAGCACCGTGAGCTGCTGGCCAAGCGCGCGGTCCTGGTCGTGGGCCCCAACCCCGCCTTCCTCCGCTACATCGGCGAGGTGCTGCCCGCCCTCGGCGAGACCGGCGTCATGCTCGCCACCCAGGCCGAGCTCTTCCCCGGTGTCCACGCGCGCGGCACCGACACCCCCCGTGCGGCGGCCGTCAAGGGCGGTGCGGAGATGGCCGAGGCGCTCGCCCTCGCCGTACACGACCGGCAGCAGCTGCCCGAGCCCGGCGCGCCGGTGATCATCGCGCACGACGACGGTGACCTCGTCCTGGACTGGGAGATCGCCTACGAGGCCCGGCAGGCGGCCCGTGAGACCCGTCTGCCGCACAACCTCGCCCGCCCGTACTTCACCTTCCACATCATCGACGCCCTCACCCGGCAGCTCACCGAGCGCATCGGTGCCGACCCGTACGGCGGCCCCAACTTCCTGGGCCCCGACGACGTCGCCCAGCTCGGCAAGGGCGTCGCGGCGAGCGAGCAGGTGCACGCCGCCGTCGGGGACCTGTGGCCGGTGCTCACCCCCGAGGAGTTCCTCACCGACTATCTGACGGAGCCGGTGTACCTGCCGGAGGAGGACGCCGGCGCCATCAGGCGTGCTCCCGGCAACGGGGAGTGGACCCCGGCCGACGTGCCGCTCCTCGACGAGGCGGCCGAGCTGCTGGGGTCCGACGACAGCGCCGAGCGGGCCGCCGCCGAGGCCGAGCGGCAGGAGCGGGTCGCCTATGCGCAGGGTGTGCTGGAGCTGTCCCGGGGCTCGGAGTCGTACGAGTTCGAGGACGAGGAGTCCGAGTTCCTGGCCGCCCACGACATCATCGACGCCGAGCGGATGGCGGAGCGCCAGGAGGAGGCCGATCACCGCAGCGCTGCCGAGCGTGCGGCCGCCGACCGGACGTGGGCGTTCGGGCACATCATCGTCGACGAGGCGCAGGAGCTGTCCCCGATGGCCTGGCGGCTGCTGATGCGCAGGTCGCCGACCCGTTCGCTGACCCTCGTCGGTGACCCGGCGCAGACGTCGGAGGAGGCGGGTGTCGGCTCGTGGGAGAAGATCCTGGAGCCGTACGTCGGCGACCGCTTCGACCATGTCCGGCTGGGCGTCAACTACCGCACGCCCGCCGAGATCATGGACCTGGCGGCGAAGGTCGTACGGGCCCAGGACCCGTCGTTCGAGCCGCCCGGGTCGGTCCGGTCCACCGGCGAGATCCCGTGGACGCGGGATGCCGGCGCCGATCTGGCGGGCGCCGTGTCACGGGCCGTCGAGGAGCTGACGCCCGAGGAGGGGCGCCTCGCGGTGATCGCGCCGCAAGAGCTGCACGAGGAGATCGCGGCTCCGCTCGACGGGATCACGCCGGGTGCCGAACCCGACCTCACCCGACCCGTGGTGCTGCTCGGCCCGCGTGAGGCCAAGGGGCTGGAGTTCGACCACGTCCTGGTCGTGGAACCCGGCCGCTTCGGAGCGAGTGACCTGTACGTGGCGCTGACCCGTGCCACGCAGCGCCTGGGCGTCGTGCACCGGGAGGAGCTCCCCGCGTCGCTGTGCTGAGCAGCCCGGGACCATGTCCGTCCCGCGCCTTCCGGTGCGGGACGGACGTGGTCGGCGGTCAGTCGCAGAGGTGGCCCCATGCCTGGTCGGGACGCCAGGTCTTCTCTCCGGAGGAAGCGCCCCTCCAGCTGAGAACCCGGTCCGTACAGCGGGCGCGGGACCCGGAGCTCAAGGCTCGGGACCCGGAGCTCGGGTCCCGGGATTCGAGCGTCGGAACGGGCCTGTTCACTCTTCCGGGGTCCGGAATCAAGGCTTCCGCCCGACGCTCGAGCCTCGGGATCCGGGCGTCGGGATCCGAGGGCCGGGATTCGAGCGATGTCTTCACCCGGTAGGGAAAGAAGGGGGTTTGGGAAAACCTCCCCGACCTCCCTGACCCGTCACGGCCAGCAAGTATGACTAATCGTGACCGACTTGCGGCGGAGCGTGGCGACTGCTTACGGTGCGAGAACCGAACGACCCCGACACGGTGTTGGTGCACCAGGCCGGGGTCTGACCGCAAGATCGAAGGAACCGATCCCGTGGCTACCCAGCACAGTAACTCCGCCCTGCGCGCCCCCGCATCCTCGCGCCCGTACCCGATGGCCAGGCCCGGTTACGGCAAGCGCTCCATGCCCGGACAACTCCCGCGCAGTGCAGACGACTTCTCCCTGCTCCCCGCCCGCGAGCGGTACATCGCCGGGTTCATCGACCAGCTCCCCGACGGCGCCTCGATGGACGTCAAGAGCCTCGCCAAGCAGCTGCCGCTGTACGGCCAGCAGGCCGTCGGCTCGGCCCTGAAGGCGCTCGCAACCGCCGGATACCTGCGGCGCGTACGGTGCCTCGTCGGTGAGCTGGGGCAGGTCCGCTGGGTCTCGCGGACGTTCTGGTCGCGTACGGCGCGCGACAACGAGTGGTGGGCCGCCACCGAGGGCGCCCCGGCTGCCGTCACCGAGGTCACCCCGGCGGCGGCCTCCGTGCAGCCCCCCGGCCGCACGGAGGTTCCTGCGCCGCACATGCCTCCGGAGCCCGCCGTACCCTCACCCGCAGCACCTCCGGCGCCCCCGGCAGCGACCACACCCGCCGCGCCCGCGCCCGTCGTGCCCGTGCAAGTCGCTCCTGTGCCCCTCGCGCCTGCCGCTCCCGTCGTGCCCCAGCAGCGGACTCCGGCTCCCGGTGCCGCCTCCCCCGCCTACCTCGCGTTGGCGCAGCTCGGCCGCGTCGACTCCCGGCTGCCCCTGTCCGCCGCCGACTGCGCGGTTCTGGAGGCCCTGGCTGCCGAATGGCTCGCGCGCGGCGTGGACACGGACTACCTCACCCAGGCCCTCACCGCCGGACTCCCCGCCCGGGTCGACTCCCCCGTCGGCTTCGTACGCCGCCGCCTCACCGACAAGATCCCACCGCACGTACCCACGGCCCCGACGCCGCCCGCACCGGGCGCGCCGGTGCGCCGCGTGATGCTGGAGTGCACCGGATGCGGCACCCCGGGTCGCCCGGAGGCCCTGCCCGACGGCCTGTGCCGACCGTGCCGGCAGCCTGCGGAGGGTGCCGCACCCGGGACGCCCCTCGGCCTGCCCGGCGAGCGGGATGTCCGTACGCTCGCCGCCGGCCTCAGGGACCTGCTCAAGTCCCCCTGATCAGGGAGACTTCACCGCCTCGCCGGGTCAGGCGTAGGAGTTCACGCTGACGGGGCGTGTCCCGGTGTACGGCGTCCACCCCTGGAGCGTGGCGGGCAGGCCCACGCGACTGTTGCAGTCGATCACCTGGAAGTGCAGGTGCGGTGCCGTGGAGTTGCCGGTGCTGCCCGAGTAGCCGACGACCCGGCCCTGCGGGACCCAGTCGCCAGGCTCGTAGAACGACTGGTTCAGGTGGGCGTAGTGGGTGCACTGCCCGTTCGAGTGCCTGATGATCACCTCGATGCCGTTCTCCCAGTACGGCGACCAGTTCGAGATGACGATGGTGCCCCCTTGCGCGGCGGACACCTCGTAGTTGGCCGGGAGCCCGAAGTCCCAGGCGTACTCGTTGTAGGGGCCGGTGTGCGAATACGTCCCCTCCGGCCCCTGGGTGACCGTGTAGGCCTCCCCCGCCGGGTACGGCAGCTCGTAGTAGTAGTCCACGGCAGCCGCCGGGGACGCCCCCGTGACCGTGATGCCCACCGCGGTCAACAACGCGCTCGCCCCTACCGCCACGCGGCGCAGGACCCTCTTCTTCCCGCCCATACGAGTCTCCGTTCGTGTGTCACGAGCACCGGACTCCGCATCCCGTCGGGGGCGGAGGAGTGCAAGGATCCGGCCCCGACCGCCGCCCCTACAAGGGCCGCAGGACCCGGCCGGGGCCCACCGCCGGCTCACCCCCTACCTCGGATTGGGTCCCCTACTGGGCCGGAGGACCCTTGACCCGGACACGGCGGGCCCCCTGGGGGCATGGCAGAACCGGCCGGCCCCGGTCGCCGACGGCTGACATCATGAGCGGATGGACACCCCTGCCCCGATCGACCTGGCCACGTGGCCACGCCGACAGCACTTCGAGCACTACCGGCGACTCGTTCCGTGCACGTACTCGATGACGGTGGAGGTCGACGTCACCGCGTTCACCGCGGAACTGGGTGGATCGCGGCGCAAGTCCTACATCGCGCAGGTCTGGGCACTCTCCACGATCGTCAACCGTCACGACGAGTTCAGGATGTGCCTCACCGCGTCGGGTGAGCCGGCCGTGTGGCCCGTCGTGCACCCGGCCTTCACGGTCTTCAACCCGGAACGCGAGACGTTCGCGTGCGTGTGGGCACCCTACGATCCCGACTTCGGCGCATTCCACGACGCCGCCGCCCCCCTGCTCGCGGAGCACGGCAGCGCCACCGACTTCTTCCCGCAGGGGGCACCGCCGGCCAACACGTTCGACGTGTCGAGCCTGCCGTGGGCGTCCTTCACCGGGTTCAACCTCAACATCGGCGACGGATGGGACCATCTCGCGCCCATCTTCACGCTCGGCCGGTACACCGAGCGGGACGGCCGGGTCCTGCTCCCTCTCGCGCTGCAGGTGAACCACGCCGCCGCAGACGGGTTCCACTCGGCGCGGCTCGTCAACGAGCTACAGGCCCTCGTCACGGATCCGACCTGGCTGGAGGAGAGCCCGAAGTCCTGAACTGAACTGCTCCCGCCCGGACTTCCTCGCCGGACTTCCTTCCGTCGGCGCCTGCCGCCCCGTGCGGCGCGCCCGGTCAGGACACCGCGCCCGAGGCCCTGTCAGCCGCCGTACGGGCGCGGCGCGGGTGGACTCGCGAAACGGGGCGTCCACGGCGTCGTGCGCCTACCGGCACTTCGGCCTGGTGCGGCCGCACGAGGCGGGGAGCCCGGTCATCCTCCGGGATGAGGATCCCGCCGCGCGGCTACGCGGACCGGGCCGACCCCACCGCATCGGGCACAGGATGTCGGGTCCGGCAGGGTGGGGCCTTCCTAACGTGAGGAAGCGAAAGGGAAGGGGTCCGGAATGCTGGAACGGCTCAACCAGGCCATGGAGCACATCGAGTCCCACCTCGACCAGCCGCTCGACGTGGCGGGCCTGGCCCGCGTCGCGATGACGTCGGAGTACCACTTCCGGCGCATGTTCTCCGCACTGGCGGGCCTCCCGCTGTCGGAGTACGTCCGGCGCAGGCGGCTGACCGTGGCGGGCGCCGAGGTGCTCGCCGGTGAACGGACGCTGCTCGACATCGCCACGCGCTACGGCTACGGATCGGGCGAGGCGTTCGCCCGCGCGTTCCGCGCCGTGCACGGCGTGGGTCCGGGTGAGGCCAGGCGCACAGGTGCGGCGCTGCACTCCCAGCAACGGATGTCCTTCCGCCTCGTCGTCGAAGGGACCAGCACCATGCGATACAGGATCGTGGACAAGGCCGACTTCCGGGTGGTCGGCAGGAAGGCCCGCGTACCGCTCGTCCATGAAGGGGCGAACCCTGCGATCGCCGACTTCATCCGGAGCATCGGCCCCGACGTGATGCGCAGCATCACCGCACTCGCCGACCAGGAGCCGGCCGGGATCGTCGGGGTCAGCGACCAGCTCGACCCGAGCCGCGCGGAGGGGACCGAACTCGACTACTACCACGGGGTGGTGACCGGCGCCGAGGTACCCGAGGACATGGACGCCCTGCACGTCCCGGCCGGCCGGTGGGCCGTCTTCGAGAACTCCGGCCCGTTCCCGCAGTCCCTCCAGTACCTGTGGCGGGACGTATTCACGCAGTGGTTCCCGTCGAACCCGTACGAAAGCAGGCCGGGGCCCGAGATCCTGAGCGTGCGGCTGTCCGAGGAGGGCACACAGGCGGACGCGGAGCTGTGGATCCCCGTGGAGCGGTCCATCGCCTGAGGGGTATGCCGGTCCGGGGCTACCGGGCGCCGCCCAGCTTCTCCCCGATCCAGGCGAGGCCGAACTCCACGACCTCACCGGCCTCGAAGAGCAAGCTGTCGGCGGCGCCGACCCTGCCCCGGCGACCGGCGCCGGTGGCCAGCATGTCCCGGACGATCGTCTCGAACGAGTCCTGGCCGGCAGGCGTGACGGCGGAGTAGTCGAAGGCACCCGTCGAGGAGTCGATGTCACGGAAACGGCGCCAGACCTGTCGCCCGCCTTCCAGCACCGGCTGCTCGTACTCCACGAAGCGCTTGCCCGGTACGTCGGACAGGGCTTCCGCGTGGTGGAGCAGGGTGAGGGTCTCCGGGGGCGCGCCCAGCATCAGCACCCTGCCGCCCAGGGCGACGAGCCGGGCGAGCGGGCTGCCGGGGCCGTGCGGATCGTCCCACGGGTGGTCGGCCGTCAGCTCGGTGGCCGCCGCGCCCAGCGCGGCCACGCTGACGTCGGGGTGCCGACTGCGGACGGCGCCGGGCCACCGGCGCAACGCCTCCGGAAGACGGCCGTTGTCGTGGTCGGCCTCGCTCAGCACCGTGTCGTACCCGAAGGGTTCGGCCCGTACGGCGTCCTGCCAGGGGCGCGGCCAGTCGGAGAAGTCGTACGGCAGCGCGTCGTTCCAGCCGCAGGTCACCATCAAGGTCCCCCGCTCCCCCACGGCCTCGCACAGGGCGCGGATGAGGGTCGGGGGGCCTCCGACCACGTATCCGAGGGCGGACATCCGCGTATGGAACATCACGGTGTCGCCCTCGGCGAGACCCAGCGCGCGCAGGTCGCGGACGAGCCGGCTCCGGGTGACGGGGCCGTCGGCGCGGGCGAGCAAGGCGGCCTGATCCGGGCGTGGTTCGTCCATGGAGGCGACGCTACCGCTCGCGCGGCCGACGGTCAGGTGGCCGACGGTCAGGTGGCCGGCGGCGCGGTCGTGGAGCTTCCCGTACCGCGTCCGCCGCGGCGGGGCCCGGGGCACCGGCTTGCGGGACCACTCGGCGGGTGCCCCGTGCCGGAGCCGCGAACGAACGGCGACGCCGCAGGCCCGTTCCTGTTCCGCGCCGTTCACAGACAAAGCACAGACTCCGGGAACCGCATCGCGTGCTTCGGCCGTCCTCACGCCCGAACCACCGTACGGATACAGCGGGCGCCGTGCGGGAGACACCGTGTATCCAAGGAGCAGCATGACCGTCACCGGCAGCACCGGACCCTGGAACAGCCGCCCCGGCAGAACCGTTTCCCCGTCACCACGCGGCACTCGTACGGCTCTCCGGAACTGCGCGAAGGGCGTCCTCGTGCTCACCCTCGCGCTCGGGGCGACGACGGCGTGCGGGCCGTTCTCGGACAGCGGCAGCGGTTCGTCGAAGAGCCGCGGCGGTTCGTCGAGCGGCGGTGGCGGCCAGCAGGCCAAGGACTGGAAGGTCGGCGACTGCGCCGGACCTGACACGAGCGAGTCGAAGGACGGCTACCAGGCCCTCGACTGCGACGACCCGAAGGCCACGATCAAGGCGCTCGAGGTCAAGGACGGCGAGATCTTCGCCGGCGCCGTCGAGTGCCCTGCCGGGACCGACGAGATCATCTCGGTGAAGGTCTCCTTCGGCGGGAACGCGACGAGCGCCGGCATCCCCAGCAAGACCGTCTGCGGCCGTAACCTCTCGGACGACCACCCCGGCGACGCCGGCGCGGGCGGCGGCCAGCTCGTCGTGGGCGACTGCGTGGACGACCAGGCGAAGGAAGTGCCCTGCGCGAGCGGCGGGAACAAGGTCCTCGCCCTGACCAAGACCGCCAAGGAGTGCCCGGCGGACGCGGACAACCCCATCGAGCTCTTCCCGAGCCCCGGCCGTCCGTACAACGCGATCTGCACCACCAATGCCTGACGAGGCGGAGACGGGGCGGGCGGCTCCGCGCCCGCCCTCCGGGTCCGACCGGCGCGCGGTGCCGGTCGCCGGTTTCTTCGGCGCCGACGCCGCAGCCGAACCCCGTCGGCGCGCTGGAGCACACGGCCCGGATGGTGGCGCACTCCCACCGCGACGCGGAACCGGACGACGGAGTCACCCGCCGCTCCTTCCGGCTGGACGCCACCGCACCCGCGAGCCTCGTTGCGCGGGCACGGCGGCGGGGTCCTGCGGGTCCTCCTCCGGACTGAGCGCCGAAGTGTGCGCGATGCCTTGACGTGCCCCTGCCGAGATGGCTTTATGGGAGCGCTCCCACATCTCCGCCCACGCACGTACGCATCCTGGCCCCCACCTCCTGGAGTCGCAGTGAGATCAGCAACGAGTACGGCACGGAAGAGCCCCTTAACCGTCCTGATGAAGGGTCTGTCCGCCCTCCTCGGCGTCGTCCTGCTGGGCGCGCTCGCTCCGGCCGCCGCCCAGGCCCGGCCCGCGCAGGCCGAGGCCGCGGCGACCGGCCTGCACATCAGCGACGGCCGTCTGCTGGAGGGCAATGGCAACGACTTCGTCATGCGCGGCGTCAACCACGCGCACACCTGGTACCCGGGCGAGACGCAGTCGCTGGCCGAGATCAAGGCCTTCGGCGCGAACACCGTCCGTGTCGTCCTCTCCGACGGCCACCGCTGGACACGGAACGGCCCCGCCGAGGTCGCGGGCATCATCGACGACTGCAAGACCAACCGGCTGATCTGCGTGCTGGAGGTACACGACACCACCGGCTACGGAGAGGACGCGGCAGCGGGCACGCTCGACCACGCCGCCGACTACTGGATCAGCCTCAAGGACGTCCTCGCGGGCCAGGAGGACTACGTCGTCATCAACATCGGCAACGAGCCCTGGGGCAACACCGACCCCGCGGGCTGGACCGCGCCGACGACCGCCGCCGTGCAGAAGCTGCGCGGCGCGGGATTCGCCCACACGATCATGGTGGACGCGCCCAACTGGGGCCAGGACTGGCAGGGCGTCATGCGCGCCAACGCCCAGGCCGTGTACGACGCCGACACCACGGGCAACCTGATCTTCTCGATCCACATGTACAGCGTCTACAACACGGCCCAGGCGGTCACCGACTACCTGAACGCCTTCGTCGACGCCGGACTGCCCATCCTCATCGGCGAGTTCGGCGGGCCCGCCGACCAGTGGGGCGACCCGGACGAGGACACCATGATGGCCACCGCCGAACAGCTCGGCCTCGGCTACCTGGCGTGGTCCTGGAGCGGCAACACCGACCCGGTCCTCGACCTGGCCATCGACTTCGACCCGAGCCGGCTGAGCTCCTGGGGCGAGCGCATCTTCCACGGAGCGAACGGCATCGCCCAGACCTCCGAGGAGGCCACGGTCTTCGGCGGTGGCGGCAATCCGGACGACACGCAGGCCCCGACCGCCCCCGGCACCCCGACCGCCTCCGCGGTGACGGCCACCTCCGCCACCCTGTCCTGGACCGCGGCGACCGACAACGTTGCCATCGCCGGTTACGACGTCGTCCGCGTCAACGGCGGCACCGAGACGACCGTCGCCTCCTCCACCGGCAACGGCGTCACCCTGACCGCCCTCACCGCGGACACGGCGTACGTCTTCGCCGTCTACGCCCGCGACGCCGCCGGCAACCGCTCGGCCCGGTCCGCCACGGTGAACGTCACCACCGACGAGAGCGGGCCCACTCCGGGCGTCGGCTGCTCCGTCGGCTACCGGGTGGTGGGCGACTGGCCCGGCGGGTTCCAGGGCGAGATCACCATCCGCAACACCGGCACCACCGCCATCAACGGCTGGAACCTCGGCTTCGCCTTCGCCAACGGCCAGACGGTGTCCAACATGTGGGGCGGGACCCCCACGCAGAGCGGCGCCACCGTCAGCGTCGCGCCCGCCGCGTACACGGCGGCGATCGCCGCGAACGGGACGGTCACGGTCGGCTTCACCGGGACCAAGGGTGCGGCCAACACGGCCCCGACCGCCTTCACGCTCAGCGGCAACACCTGCACGACGGCCTGATCACGGCCCGTTTCGCCGGCCGGCGGGGGCGCTCTCCCCTGCCGGCCGGCGGATCCCCCTTTCCCGGTCCCCGGGGGTCCGTCATGATCCTCGAATGCGGAGCGACGGCAAGGCGGAACAGATGGCCCGGGCGGCCGAGGCAGGCGACGCGGGCGTGGTGGTCCGGCTGCTGGGTGAAGGCGTTCCGGTCGACACCCACGGAGGCGGACGCACGGCACTCGACCTGTCGGTCCGCCACGGCCACGGCGCTCTGGTCCGCCTGCTCCTGGAGGCCGGCGCCGATCCCGAGCAACAGGTCGGCGAATACGGGGAACTGACGCCCCTGACCCAGGCGGCGATGCACAGCAGGACGGAGATCGCGCGTGACCTGCTCGACGCCGGCGCACATCCGGACACCCGGTGCCGGATCGGGTTCCCGCTCCTGGCCGCCGCGACGCCCGCCCCGGGCTGCCCCGAGATCGTCGACCTCCTGCTGGACCGGGGGGCCGACATCAGTCTGCGGCTGAGGGACCTCACCACCCTGGAGTGGGCGGTGTGGTTCGGACCGGTGGACATGGTGCGTCAACTGCTCCGCCGGGGCGCGGACCCTTCAGCCAAGGCGCTGGACCTCGCGAACGAGCGGCTCCGGCGCCACCCGGACGCCCGGCAGGACTGCGAGCGCGTCATCGAGACCCTGCGCGCCGCGGGTGGCCCGGGGGGAGCCACGCGCTGAAAGGGCGGCACCACGACGCAGGCGCGAACCACGGATCCACGCCTCTTCGGCACCAGGTGCCGACTGCTCCTCCGGCCGGCAGGGGCGCCCGCCCATGCCGGCCCAATCGCTTCACCGACGCAGCCGGGCAGGTGACGAATCGCCGTCTGTCCTCAAGGCGGAGGGCCCGTCAGATCCCGGCGGCCGACTCCTTCCGGTGCCAGTCCGCCTCGGACCAGCCGTACTCCACGAACTCGTCGGGGACCTGCCCGCAGGGGGCGTAGACACTGATGAACAGAGTCGTGGTCGAGTCGTTCCACTGAACGTCGATCTGGTCGCCGCTCTCCGCATCCTCGAATCGAAAGCCCAACCTGCGGAAGGTCACCCCTGAGACGTTGTCCTCGTGCGTGCGTTTCCACCCCTGTCGCACCAGCCACCGGCGCACGCGCTGCTGCGCGTCTCGGGCGGTGTCTTCGGGAACGTCGGGCACGCTCCAATCGAGTCCGAAGCTGCGGACGTCGCTTCGCCCCTCGTCCACGTGGGCGACGCTCCTCAGCCCGCGGTGATGACAAGCGCCGCTATCGACCCGGCCCGCGCTCGCGGCGTACTTGTCGGGCAGGGCGAAACCTTCGAACACGCCGTCGGACCGATCCTTGAGCCGTTGCGCGACCGTGTCGGGGTCGGCGGAGGGATACGGCGCACCGTTCCACACGAAGTTTCCGACCGGCATGGCAGCGGCTGACAGTGCCACCACGACGAGGCATGCGACGGCATGACGGACCGACCGTTCGGAGGACCGGGCTCTGCGTATGCGGGTCTTGGACATGCGTGTGACGTTAGGTGCCGGCATTGCGCGACGCATGAGTAGCAGCCCCCATGGCAACACGGGTACGACGATCCGGACGGCCACCGTGTGCCCGCTTGAGATCCTCCAACTCGATCGCGCACAGCACCGATTACTCCCCCGGCGTGCGGCAGTCTTCATGGCCGTACACCCGTGAACGAAAGAGGAGCGAAACCGTGCGCATCGTCATCAGCGAGTTCATGAGCCTGGACGGCGTCGTGCAGGGGCCCGGCGGGCCCGAGGAGGACACCGAGGGCGGGTTCACCCAGGGCGGCTGGTCGCACCCGTTCTTCGACGAGGTGGTGGGCGGAGCCTTCGACGCGGCCCTGAAGAACGCCGATGCCCTGCTCTTCGGACGGCGTACGTGGCAGACGATGGCCGGGGCGTGGCCCGAGCGGGCGGGTGACCCCTTCGCCGACCGGATGAACTCCATCCAGAAGCACGTCGTCTCCAGCACCCTGGGGGACGACGAGCTGACCTGGTCCAACACCACCCGTATCCCGGGCGACACGGCCGTCGCCCGCATCCGGGAACTGCGCGCGGCCGGGGGCCGCGACCTGCTCGTCATGGGGAGCGCCACCCTCGCCCGGACCCTGCTGCACGAGGGCCTGGCCGACGAACTGCGGCTGATGATCATGCCGGTGATCGTCGGTGGCGGTAAGACGATCTTTCCCGGCGACGGTGCGCTGCGCCCGCTCGAACTGGTGTCGACGGTCATCAGCGGCACCGGTGTCCACGTGTGCACCTACCGTGCGGCCGACCAGGCGTAGACGTGGTGTCCGCGGGCCCGGCGGCGCCTCTGCTGAGAGGCTGCCGTCATGGCCCCTCTGCCCCGGATCGCTCCCATGCTCGCAACACCCGGCCACCTGCCTCCGGCCGCCGTCGACGAGCAGTGGGCGTACGAGGTGAAGCAGGACGGCCAGCGCGCCATGGTCTATCTGCCGGGGGACGGCTCGCTCGAGCTGCTGGCCAGGTCCGGGGCCGTCATCACCCCGGCCTACCCGGACCTGGTGGGCCTCGGGCCCGCGCTCGGCGGCGTGCCCGCGGTGCTGGACGGCGAGATCATCGCGGCGGACGAGCAGGGGCGCAGTGACTTCGAGCGGCTGCAGTCGCGGATGGGGCTCTCCGGATCGCCGGCGAAGGCCGCCCGCATGGCGGAGCGGGTACCGGCCCACCTGGTGCTGTTCGACGCCGTGTTCCTGCGCGACCGGAGCCTCGTACGGCTTCCCTACGCTGAGCGGCGGGCGGCGCTGGAGGGGCTCGGGCTGAACGGGCCGCGCTGGTCGACGCCCGCGGTGGTCGTGGGCCATGGTGAGGAGGCCCTGGCCATGACACGTGAGGCCGGGCTCGAGGGCCTGGTCGCCAAGCGGCTGACCTCGGTCTACGAGCCCGGGGTCCGGGCCCGTACGTGGATCAAGATCCGCCACGCGCACACGGCGGACGTGATCGTCGGCGGCTGGGTACCCGGACGTGGCCGGCTGGGCGGCCTGCCCGGTGCGCTGCTGGTCGGCGAACGTGCACCGGGTGGCGGCCTGCGCTATGCGGGCAGCGTGGGCACGGGGTGGAGCGACGCCGAGCGCACCAGGCTCGCCGAGCTGCTCGGCGTCGCCGGCATCGACACATGCCCCTTCGACGAAACGCCACCGGTCGCCGGTGCCCGTTGGGTACTGCCGCGACTGGTCGGCGAGGTGCGGTACTCGACCCGGACGAAGGCGGGGCGGCTGCGGCACCCCTCCTGGCACCGGCTGCGGCCCGACCTCGCTCCGGACGACGTCGGGTGACCTGGTGGAACGACGGCGGCAGAGGCGGACGGGGAATCCGGGTCAGGAGGCGGTCCGCTTCTTCGCGGCCGTCTTTCCGGACGTCTGCTTCTTGGCCGCCGTCTTCTTCCCGGTCTTGGTGGCCGCCTTCTTCGTGGCCGGGGCGGACTTCTTCCGGGCGCGGGACTTGCCGGGCGTCATCTCGTGCACGGTCGCGTCCTCGCCCCGCGTCTCCTTGGCCGCCTTCACCGAAGCGTTCAGGGCGGCCATGAGGTCCATGACCTTCCCCGGCTCCTCCTCGCCCCCGGGCGCCGCCGGAACCGTCCTGCCCTCGGACTTGGCCGCGAGCATTTCCTCCAGGGCGTCCCGGTAGCGGTCACGGAAGCCGGAGATGCCGTCCAGGGCCATGCTGTCGGTGAGCTGCACGGCGCGTTCGATCTCGTCCTCGTCCAGTTCGGTCTCCCGTGGGGCGAGTGACTCGGGGCTGCGGATCTCGTCGGGCCAGCGCATCGAGTGCAGCACGATGGCGTCCTCCCGCACCCGCAGGAGGCCCAGCCGCTCGCGGTTGTGCCACGCGAACTTCGCCACGGCGACCTTGTCGCTGCGCTCCAGCGCCTTTCGCAGCAGGGTGTACGGCTTCGCCGCGACCTGGCCGTCGACCGCGAGGTAGTAGCTGTCGCTGATCCGTACGGGATCGACGCTGTCGGCCTCGACGAACGCGACGATCTCGATGGCCTTCGCCGTCGGCAACGGCATCCGGTCGAGTTCCTCGTCCGTGACGGGCACGGTCCGGTCCTTGGCGACCTCGTAACCCTTGCCGATCTCTTCCTGCGAGAGGACCTCGCCGTCGAGCTCGCACACCTTACGGGTGCGGATCCGGCCCATGTCCTCCCGGTGGTACTGGTGGAAGGAGACCGCGTGGTCCTCGGTGGCGGACACCACCTTCACCGGGATCGTGACCAGCCCGAAGCTGATCGCTCCTGCCCACAGCGGCCTCGGCATCCGGTTCCTCCAGACCCCCCTGGTGGCTTGGCCGGGAGGCGGACCGGAGCGCCTGGAAGGGAGAACCGGCCCTGGAGGGGCCTTGGCGCGGCCGGGCCACCGCCCGTATCCCCGATCCTCGCGCCCCCGGCCCCGGACCGCATGTGGATCACCGGGGCCCGGTCACCCGCGCGGCAGGTCCATCTCGCCGACCACCTCGTCCTCGCTCATCTCGCCGGTCCTGCGGAAGCCGAGCCGCCGGTAGAACTCCTCGGGGCCGCCCTCCCCCGGCGTCCAGGTCACGGTCACCCGCTTCTGCCCGCGCCGCAGGATCTCCTCGCACACGGCGTCCACGGCGAAGCGGCCGTATCCCTTGCGCTGCTCGTCCTCGGCGACCGCCAGCCGCCAGAGACCGGAGCGAGGCCGGTCCCCGGGGTCCGCGGGGTCGAACCGTACGTCGAAGAACGCCATCACGAAGGCGACGAGCCGGTCACCGTCGTAGACCAGCCGGGGCCAGGCGGTCACGGGATCGGCGTAGGCCTCGGCCAGCGACCGTGCGACCGGGGAGACGAACCGTTCCTGCGCGGGCGCGACCGTGAGCCGGCACGCGGCGAGCACATTGTCCGGGGTCACCTCTTCCAGGCGGAGCTGCGGCGCTGTCATGGACGCACCGTACGGGCACGCCCGGACGCCGGGCCATCGAACAGTCAGCCGGCCCGGGTCACCAGGCGGCTGGGCCGGCCGCGTCGAAGAAGCCGCCGGTCGGACCGTCGGCGCCGATGAGGGCCGTGCGGACGATGACACGCTTTTCCAATCTGCTTCAAGCAAGCTATAAATGAGCAACTTCGAGCATTTCTCGCCTGGGGTTCACGCAACCCGCACCCGCGAAGGAAGCCCATGCCGCTCATATCCACCGGTGACATCACGCACGGCGCACGGACCGACTCGACCGGCGTCGGGGCCTTCAACGTCGTGCAGATCGAACACGCGCAGGCCATCGCGAGCGGGGCGGAAGCCGCCAGGCTGCCGGTGATCCTGCAGGTCAGTGAGAACACCGCCCGCTACCACCGCGGCCTCGAACCCATCGGACTCGCCTCGCTCGCCGTCGCGCGGGCGGCGCGTGTGCCGGTGGCCGTTCACCTCGACCACGCGGAGTCGGCGGACCTGGTCCGGGAGGCCGTACGCCTCGGCTTCACCTCCGTCATGTTCGACGGGTCGGCGCTCCCCTACGCCGACAACGTCGCCGCGACCCGCGAGATCACCGCGTACTGCCACAGCCACGGGGTCTGGGTGGAGGCGGAACTCGGCGAGATCGGCGGCAAGGACGGTGCACACGCCCCGGGGGTGCGCACCGATCCGGACGAGGCACGCGCGTTCGTCGAGGCCACGGCGGTCGACGCGCTCGCCGTGGCCGTCGGCAGCTCGCACGCGATGCTGACCCGCGACGCCGTCCTCGACTTCGCGCTCATCTCCCGGCTGCGTGACGCCGTGGGCGTCCCGCTCGTCCTGCACGGCTCCTCGGGCGTCGGGGACGCCGGCCTGACGGCTGCGGTCGGCGCCGGCATGACGAAGGTCAACATCTCCACGCACCTGAACAAGCTGTTCACCGGCGCCGTCCGCGCCTACCTGGACACCCACGCCGAGGCAGCCGACCCACGCGCCTACCTCGGGCCGGCCCGCGACGCGGTGTCCGCCGAGGTGGCGCGCCTGCTGGGCGTCCTGGCCGGGCCCGGGCGATAGGGTTTCCCTGCGAGCAAGGAGGGCCGGGTGGCGGCACACACACGATGGACCAGGCTGCTGGAGATACTCAGCGACCAGGGGCACCTCGACGTACTCGACGCCGCCGAGCGGCTCGGCTGTTCCGCCGCCACCGTCCGCCGCGACCTGGACGAGCTCGCCCGGCAGAACCTGCTGACCCGCACCCGGGGCGGCGCGGTGGTGAGCGCCGTCGCCTACGACCTTCCGCTCCGCTACAAGGCGGCCCGCCGGGCCGACGAGAAGCAGCGCATCGCGAAGGCCGCGGCCGAGCTGATCCCGGCGGGTTCCACCGTCGGCCTCAACGGCGGCACGACGACCTCCGAGGTGGCCAGGGAACTCGCCCTGCGGCCGGAGCCCTCGGGCGGGGGCGTGGCGCTGACCGTGGTGACCAACGCGATCAACATCGCCAACGAACTGGCGGTCCGCCCCCAGGTGAAGATCGTCGTCACCGGCGGGGTCGCCAGGCCGAACTCGTACGAACTCGTCGGCCCCCTGGTCGACTCCGTCCTGCGCACCCTCGCCCTGGACTACACGATCCTCGGCGTGGACGCCGTGCACCCGCGCTTCGGCGCGGCCACGCACGACGAGTCCGAGGCCGGTGCCAACCGGGCCCTCGCCGAGTGCGCGGGCACGGTCGTCGTGGTGGCCGACTCCTCCAAGCTCGGCCGCCGGGCCTTCGCCCAGGTCTGCGAGACCGGCGCGGTGTCGGTCCTCGTCACGGACAAGGACGCGCCCGAGGACGTCGTCGAGGAGTTCACCGCTCTGGGGATCGACGTCCTGCGGGTGTGAAGGGGCCGCCGGTCAGCGGTAGTCCTCCGGGTGGTCCTGCATCCAGGTGTTGATGCGGTCCCGGGTGCCGATCAGCTCGGTCCGGTGCTTCTCCAGGTTGGGCGTGGAGACGTCACCGTCCAGCGTCGTACGCAGGGTGCCGATCCAGGCGATGGGCTCCTTGAAGTGGGCGGGGCCCTTCTTGTCCGCCTTCATCGCCTCGTCCAGCTGGTTCAGTTCGTCCTCGACCCGGCCCAGGAAGTAGTCGCAGCTCCCGTCCCCGGGAGTGCAGTTGTCGCCCAGCGTCCCCTGGAGTCCCGCGAAGGCGTCGCGGACCGTCTCCGGCGCGTTCGGGTCCTCCTGGACGATGAGCGTGGGCGTCGGTGGCGGCGTGGGCATCAGGGTCTTGGCTTCGGCCGCGCCCTCGGCCGCCACCGCCGCGGACGGGTCCGCCTTCGGGAAGTCACCGCCGGGCCCGTCGCTGGTGGTCGCCGCGCTGCAGCCCACCAGGAACGCCCCCAGAACCACGGCCGGTATCGCCGCGCGCAGGCCGGTACGGATCATCAGGAGGCCCCCTCGTCGTTTTGGACCAGACCTTATCGCCACCGGCGGGTCAGCCCGCCACCAGAGTCTGCAGCGCGGGGGCGTACAGGTCCGCGAGGTGCTCCGGCGTCGCCTGGGAGCCGGCTCCCTCGCGGTGGAGGCTCAGGGTGGCGCCCAGGCCGATGAGCTGGCCGGCGATCAGCTCGGCGCGCAGGGCGGGTTCGCGGCCGGGGAGGCGGGCCGTCAGACGTTCGGTCACCTGCTCGTGGAAGCGGTCGCGGAGCAGGGAGCGTTCGTCGTGGTTCCCGAGCGAGAAGACGACCCGCAGCAGAGGGTCGCCCTTCTGTTCCCTGCGCCGGCGTACGAGCGTCAGCACCATGTGGCGGCCGAGGCGGTCGAGCGGGGCGTCGAAGAGCTCCTCGGCGGCCGGCCCGAAGTCGGCGACCGTGTTGAAAAGTTGCTCCTTGCGGCCGAAGTGCTTGACCACGAGGGAGGCGCTGACGCCCGCGTCGGCGGCGATGCCCCGGATCGTCACCTCCGCGTACGGGCGCTGCGTGAAGGCCCGGCGTGCGGCGAGGAGGATCGCGTCCCTGCCCGTGGCGGACGCACCGGGAGTCGCGACGGCCGCCCCTGCCTCGGGTGCCGTCGCTGCGGTGGCTCTGGCGGTCAAGCGCCCTCCTGGATCGGCATCGTCCGCGTACGGCCGCTGCTCCTGCGTCTCCCCCCGACCGTACCCGTGCCGGCGTGTTCGGAGGGGAGGCACAGCGTCACCGCGAGGGCGAGCAGCGCCGCACCCGCGGCGATGAGGAAGACCAGCTGGTAGGCGCCCAGCGTCGGAGCCGGGCGTCCGGCGGCCAGGAACGTCATGTTGGCGAGTACAGCGGCCACCGTGGCGCTGCAGAACGCCTGACCGATCGAACGCATCAGGGTGTTCAGGCCGTTGGCGGCTCCCGTCTCGCCGACGGGGACGCCGCGCATCACCAGCGCCGGGAGCGCGGAGTACGCGATCGCCGTGCCGGCCGCCACGACGGTCGCGCCCGCGATGATCGTCCAGAGGCTGTGGCTGGTGAAGTACCGCACCACGTAGCCGACGGCGATGATCCCGGAGGCGAGCGCGAGGCTGGTCCTGGGGCCGTGCCTGCCGGAGATACGGGCCGACACGGGCGAGAGCAGCACCATCGCGACGCCGCCCGGCAGCAGGCACAGCCCGCTGACGACGATGGAGGCGCCGAGCCCGTAGCCGGTGGCCGTCGGCTCCTGCACCATCTGGCCGGTGACCAGGGAGTTGGCGTAGAAGGCAAAGCCGATCAGCAGGGCCGAGATGTTGGTGAGCAGCACGGCGGGGCGTGCCGACACCCGCAGATCGACCATGGGGGTCCGCACCCGGAGTTCGTACGCCCCCCAGACCAGCGCGATCACGACCGAGGTGACGAAGAGACCGAGCGTGCGCACCGAGGTCCAGCCCCAGGCGCCGCCCTGGGTGACGGCGAGCAGCAGGCAGACCAGCGTCGCCGTGAGGCCGAACGCGCCGAGCGCGTCGAAGCGGCCGCGGGAGCGGATCGCGGACTCCGGTACGCAGCGGAGCACCAGGACGATGTCGAGGAGCCCGATCGCCGCGGAGACCCAGAACATGGTGTGCCACTCGAAGTTCTGGATGACCACGGCCGCGATCGGCAGGCCCACCGCCGCACCGATGCCCATCGAGGAGCTCATCAGCGCGACCGCGGACAGCACCCGCTCGGGCGGCAGTTCGTCGCGCAGGATGCTGATGCCGAGCGGCACGACGGCGATGGCCGCGCCCTGGAGGGCGCGGCCGGCGATCAGCACGCCGATCTGGGAACTGACGGCGCACAGGACGGAGCCCACGACGAGGACACCGAGGGAGACGATGAGGACCCGCCGCTTGCCGTACATGTCGCCGACCCGGCCGAGGACGGGGGTGAACACCGCACCGGTGAGGAGGGTGACGGTGACCAGCCAGCTGGCGGCCTCGGGGGTGGCGCCGGTGAGGTCCGGTATGTGCGGGAGCAGTGGGACGACGATCGTCTGCATGATCGCGACCACGACTCCGCAGAAGGCGAGGACGCCTGTGGCGAGGCGGGGGTGGTGCGGGGCGGCGGCCGGTGCGGGTGCGGTCATCGGGGCTCCGTACGCGGGAGAAGGTGGGGTGCACAAGCGTTCACCCCACAGAGTAAACGCTTGTACACCCCCTGCGCCCCTGGAGTCCGAATCCCATGGCGCACCCCTCCCGTGACGGCATTTGCATATACATGCGAGCGAGTGCATACTCTTCCTATGTCTAAGGTCCTCACCTCCCTGCCCTCCGGCGAGCGCGTCGGCATCGCCTTCTCCGGCGGACTCGACACCTCGGTCGCGGTCGCTTGGATGCGCGACAAGGGTGCCGTCCCGTGCACCTACACCGCCGACATCGGCCAGTACGACGAGCCCGACATCGCCTCGGTGCCCGGACGTGCCAAGGCCTACGGCGCCGAGATCGCGCGCCTCGTCGACTGCCGGGCGGCGCTGGTCGAGGAGGGCCTGGCAGCGCTCGCCTGCGGCGCGTTCCACATCCGCTCGGGCGGCCGCGCCTACTTCAACACCACGCCGCTGGGCCGCGCCGTCACCGGGACCCTGCTGGTCCGGGCGATGCTCGAGGACAACGTGCAGATCTGGGGCGACGGCTCCACGTTCAAGGGCAACGACATCGAGCGGTTCTACCGCTACGGCCTCCTGGCCAACCCCCACCTGCGCATCTACAAGCCGTGGCTCGACGCCGACTTCGTCACCGAGCTGGGCGGCCGCAAGGAGATGTCGGAGTGGCTGGTGGCCCACGGGCTGCCCTACCGCGACAGCACCGAGAAGGCGTACTCCACCGACGCCAACATCTGGGGCGCCACCCACGAGGCGAAGACCCTGGAGCACCTCGACACGGGCGTGGAGACCGTCGACCCGATCATGGGCGTCCGGTTCTGGGACCCGTCGGTCGAGATCGTCCCCGAGGACGTCACCATCGGCTTCGACCAGGGCCGCCCCGTGACGATCAACGGCAAGCCGTTCGACACCCCGGTCGACCTGGTGATGGAGGCCAACGCGATCGGCGGCCGCCACGGCCTGGGCATGTCGGACCAGATCGAGAACCGCATCATCGAGGCGAAGAGCCGCGGCATCTACGAGGCGCCGGGCCTGGCGCTCCTGCACGCCGCGTACGAGCGCCTCGTCAACGCGATCCACAACGAGGACACCCTCGCCCACTACCACAACGAGGGCCGGCGCCTCGGGCGGCTGATGTACGAGGGCCGCTGGCTGGACCCGCAGGCGCTGATGGTCCGCGAGTCGCTGCAGCGCTGGGTCGGCTCGGCCGTCACCGGCGAGGTGACACTGCGGCTGCGGCGCGGTGAGGACTACTCGATCCTGAACACCACCGGCCCCGCGTTCAGCTACCACCCGGACAAGCTGTCGATGGAGCGCACCGAGGACTCGGCGTTCGGCCCGGTGGACCGTATCGGCCAGCTCACCATGCGCAACCTCGACATCGCCGACTCGCGCGCCCGGCTGGAGCAGTTCGCCGGTCTCGGCCTCGTCGGCACGGCCCAGCCCGCCATCGGCGCCGCGCAGGCAGCGGCGACCGGCCTGATCGGTGCCATGCCGGAAGGCGGCGCCCAGGCGATCGCCTCGCGCGGCGAGGTCTCGGGCGACGACGAGCTGCTGGACCGCGCCGCGATGGAGTTCGGCACCGACTGACGGACGTCCGCACCGAGGACAGGGGTCTGCCTGGACCGGCTGATCAGCCGGGGGGCG
>NZ_JBEXYB010000038.1:0-78060 GCF_040630715.1 Streptomyces sp. NPDC005752
CCGGGCCGGGGGCCCCGGGGGGGGGGGGGGGGCCCTCTGCCATGCCCGGAGGGATCAGCCCTGGTCGGTCAGGCGTGCGATCGCCTCGTCGACGGTGAGCTCCTCGCGCTCGCCCGTGCGGCGGTCCTTCAGTTCGAGGACGCCTTCGGCCGAGCGGCGTCCGGCGACCAGGATCTTCGGGACGCCGATGAGCTCGGAGTCGGTGAACTTCACGCCGGGCGAGACACCCGCGCGGTCGTCGACCAGGACGCGCAGGCCGGCGGCGTTGAGCTTCTCGGAGACGTCCAGGGCCAGCTCGGTCTGGAGCGCCTTGCCCGCGGCGACGACGTGCACGTCGGCAGGGGCGATCTCGCGGGGCCAGCACAGGCCCTTGTCGTCGGCGGTCTGCTCGGCGAGGGCGGCCACCGCGCGGGAGACGCCGATGCCGTACGAGCCCATGGTGACGCGGACCGGCTTGCCCTGCTGGCCCAGGACGTCGAGGGAGAAGATGTCGGCGTACTTGCGGCCCAGCTGGAAGATGTGGCCGATCTCGATGGCGCGGTCCACCTGGAGGCCGGCGCCGCAGTTGGGGCAGGGGTCCCCGGCCTCGACGACGACGACGTCGAGGTGGTCGTCGACCTCGAAGTCGCGGCCCGCGACGACGTTCTTCGCGTGCACGCCCTCCTTGTTGGCACCCGTGATCCAGGCGGTGCCCGGGGCGACGCGGGGGTCGGCGATGTAGCGGACCTTCTCCAGGCCCTGCGGGCCGACGTAGCCGCGCACCAGGTCGGGGCGGCCCACGAAGTCCTCGGCGGTGACGAGTTCGACGACGGCGGGGGCGAGGTGCTCACCGAGCTTGCCGAGGTCGACCTCACGGTCCCCGGGCACGCCCACGGCGACGATCTCGCCGTCGACCTTGACCAACAGGTTCTTCAGGGTGGCCGAGGCCGGGACGCCGAGGTGCGCGGCGAGGGACTCGATCGTCGGGGTGTCGGGGGTGTCCAGCTCCTCGACGGCACCGGCCGCGGAGGCGTCGGCGGCGGACGTGACCTTGTACGTCACCGCCTCGGTGTTGGCGGCGTAGTCGCAGTTCGGGCAGTCGACGAAGGTGTCCTCGCCGGCGGGCGCGGGGGCGAGGAACTCCTCGGAGGCGGAGCCGCCCATGGCGCCGGAGACGGCCGAGACGATGCGGTGGTCGAGGCCGAGGCGCTCGAAGATCCGGATGTAGGCGGCGCGGTGCAGCCGGTACGCCTCGGCCAGGCCCTCGTCGGTGGTGTCGAAGGAGTACGAGTCCTTCATCTGGAACTCACGGCCGCGCAGCACACCGGCGCGGGGTCGGGCCTCGTCGCGGTACTTGGTCTGGATCTGGTAGAGGATCACGGGCAGGTCCTTGTAGGACGAGCACATGTCCTTGACGACCTGGGTGAAGATCTCCTCGTGGGTGGGGCCGAGGAGGTAGTCGGCGCCCTTCCGGTCCTTGAGCCTGAACAGCAGGTCGCCGTACTCGTCGTACCGGCCGCTCGCCTCGTACGCCTCCTTGGGGAGCAGCGCGGGGAGCAGGACCTCCTGGCCGCCGATGGCGTCCATCTCCTCGCGGACGACGCGGGTGACGTTCTCCAGGACCTTCTTGCCGAGCGGCAGCCACGACCAGATGCCGGCCGCGGTGCGGCGTACGTAACCGGCGCGGACGAGGAGCTTGTGGTTGAGCGTCTCGGCGTCCGCCGGGTCGTCGCGCAGTGTCTTGATCATCAATCGGGACATGCGCTGGACCTGGGCCATGATGAACTCCTGCTCGGAAGGGTGGTGAGCCCGAGGTTAGCCGGGGGGCCCATGCGGGCGGAAATCGATTCGTCAGCCGCGGCGCAGCGGGAGGGGTGCGCCCATCACCGCGTACGGCTTGGGCGCGCTCGGGAAGAGCACCTGCCTGGCCAGGTCCTGGTAACCCAGAGCGCGGTAGAGGCCGCGGGCGGGGCTCTCGGTGTCGATCGCGGAGAGGATCGAGCGGGGCAGGCGGACCGCGTCCGTGATGGTGGTGATCAGGCTGCGGCCGATGCCGCGCTGCTGGAAGTCGGGGTGGACGTGCAGCTCGGTGATCACGAAGGAGCCGTCGAGCCAGTCGTCGGATCCCGTGGCGCGCAGATACGGCTCGACGACGGTGGACCACCAGTGCGCCCGGTCGTTCGGCAGGCCGTAGACGAACCCGACGAGCCGTCCATCCGCGGCGGTGGCGCCGAGGGCGCGGGCCTGCGGGTGGTCCAGGTGCCGGAGCACGATCTGGCGGCGTACGTCGATCTCGTCCTGGCCGAGACCGAAGGCGAGGGCCTGAACGGCGAGGGCCTCGTCGACGCGGGCGGCGAGGTCGAGCGGTCCGACCGTGATGTCGGGGGACCCGGAGCCCCGGGGGGACGCGGGCGTTGCTGCTGCCATGCGGGGAACCCTACTGGCCGCCCGCCGGGTCAGAACAGCACGCTCATGAACGCGCCCGTCTCACGGAAGCCGACGCGGCTGTACGCCCTGCGTGCGGCGGTGTTGTAGTCGTTCACGTACAGGCTGACGACCGGCGCCACGTCGCTGAGCGCGTAGCGCAGGACGGCGGCCATGCCCGTCTCGGAGAGACCCTGGCCCCGGGCCTCCGGGGCGACCCAGACGCCCTGGATCTGGCAGGCGCGGGGGGTGGCCGCCCCGATCTCCGCCTTGAAGAGGACCTTGCCGTCCTCTATGCGCGCGAAGGACCGGCGGGAGGTGATCAGTTCGGCGACCCGTGCCTGGTAGAGGAGCCCGCCGTCGCCGGCCAGCGGGGAGATTCCGACCTCTTCGGTGAACATGGCCACGCAGGCCGGCATGAGGACGTCCATCTCCTCCTTGCGCACCCTGCGTACGAGCGGGTCGGGGGCCACTTCCGCCGAGGTGCGCTCGGTCACCATCAGCGGCTGGTTGGGCCGGACCTCGCGGGCGGGACCCCAGCTCGGTTCGAGGAGGCGCCACAGCTGGGCCGTGGGGCCTGCGGGGCCGACGATCGAGGAGCAGCGGCGGCCCGCCCGCCGGGCGCGGTCGGCGAAGGCCCTGACGGCCTCGGGGGTGGCGCAGATGGGCACCAGGTTGGCCCCGGAGTAGCAGAGCGAGCGCAGCCGGCCGTCGGCGTACCAGCCCCACATCTCGCCGCCGAGGCGCCAGGGATCGAGTCCGGCGACCTGGACGCGTGAGGTGACGAACGCGTTGTCCACGGGTTCGCTCTCGAGGATGGCGAGCGCGGCGGGGAGCTCACCGGGGTCGAGGACCCGGGTAGTGGTCTGCGTCAACACTGGGGCCTCACCAAACGGTCTACTTGATGTCCGCACTGTACCCGCGAAGGCTGTGGGGTGCCGCCCCGCGCGGGAGGCCCGGGAAACACGCCTGTGCCCCGCAGGACGGGGCCTGCGGGGCACAGAGGGGCCGGTGGGTCAGCCGGCGACGGAGATCTGGGGCTCGCCCGAGGCGGTCCCGTCCTTCTCCATCTGCTCCGCGATCTTCATGGCTTCCTCGATGAGGGTCTCCACGATCTTCGACTCCGGGACGGTCTTGATGACCTCGCCCTTCACGAAGATCTGCCCCTTGCCGTTCCCGGACGCCACACCCAGGTCGGCCTCGCGGGCCTCGCCCGGGCCGTTCACGACACAGCCCATGACCGCGACGCGCAGCGGGACCTCCATGCCCTCCAGGCCAGCACTCACCTGGTCCGCGAGCTTGTACACGTCCACCTGCGCGCGCCCGCACGAGGGGCACGAAACGATCTCCAGCCGCCGCTGCTTGAGGTTCAGCGCCTCGAGGATCTGCAGCCCGACCTTGACCTCCTCGGCGGGAGGTGCGGACAGCGAGACCCGGATCGTGTCCCCGATGCCCTCCGAGAGCAGCGCGCCGAACGCCACCGCGGACTTGATCGTCCCCTGGAACGCCGGGCCCGCCTCCGTCACACCCAGGTGCAGCGGGTAGTCGCTCTGCGCCGCCAGCTGGCGGTAGGCGTTCACCATGACGACCGGGTCGTTGTGCTTGACCGAGATCTTGATGTCGCGGAAGCCGTGCTCCTCGAACAGCGACGCCTCCCACAGCGCCGACTCCACGAGGGCCTCCGGCGTCGCCTTGCCGTACTTCTTCAGCAGTCGCGCGTCCAGCGAGCCCGCGTTCACACCGATGCGGATCGGGGTGCCCGCGTCTCCGGCGGCCTTGGCGATCTCCTTGACCTTGTCGTCGAACTGCTTGATGTTGCCCGGGTTCACCCGGACCGCCGCACAGCCGGCGTCGATCGCCGCGAAGACGTACTTCGGCTGGAAGTGGATGTCCGCGATCACCGGGATCTGCGACTTCCTCGCGATGGTCGCCAGGGCGTCCGCGTCGTCCTGCGTGGGACACGCGACCCGCACGATCTGGCAGCCGGAGGCCGTCAGCTCCGCGATCTGCTGCAGCGTCGCACCGATGTCCGACGTGCGCGTGGTCGTCATCGACTGCACCGACACCGGTGCGTCCCCACCGACCGCCACCGATCCGACCTGGATCTGGCGGCTGACCCGTCGGTCGGCGAGCTTGGTCGGAACGTCCGGCATTCCGAGAGAAATCGCAGTCATGCGCTGAGCATCCCCAAGGTGTGGATCAGTGGTGATCGTGGTCCCGAGAACAGCGGGCTCCGGGCTTCGAGGTTACGGCACCGGAGGCGAACGAGGCGCACCCGTGCCGTCGAACCGCCCGGGGGCGGGTGGCCGGACACCACGTGGAAGTCCGGCCACCGCCCATGGGCGGACGGGCGGGTCAGGTGATCTTCACGGGGTTCACGATGTCGGCGACCAGCACCAACAGCGTGAAGCAGATGAAGATCCCGGCGACCACGTAGGCGACGGGCATGAGCTTCGCCACGTCGAACGGGCCGGGGTCGGGCCGTCGGAAGACCTTGGCCGCATTGCGGCGCAGGGCCTCCCAGAGCGCACCCGCGATGTGCCCGCCGTCCAGCGGGAGGAGGGGCAGCATGTTGAACAGGAACAGCGAGAGGTTGAACCCGGCCAGCAGGAACAGCATCATCGCGACCTGGTTCTGGGCCGGGATGTCGAGGTTCATGACCTCACCGCCGATCCGGGCCGCGCCGACCACACCGACCGGGGAGTCGTCGGCGCGTTCACCGTCGCCGAAGGCCGCGTTCCACAGGTCGGGGATCTTGGTGGGCAGGGCGATGATCGAATCGACGCCGTTCTCGATCATGTCGCCCATGCGGACCACCGAGTCCCCGAAGGACAGCGGCAGGATCTCCGTGTTGGCGGCGAAGCCGAGGTAGCCGGCGGTGACGTACTCGCCGGGGACGACCTCGCCGTCGGCGTCCTTCTTGGCCACGGCGTTCTTCTCCAGAACGGCGTTCAGGGTCTGTTCCCGGCCGTCGCGCTGCACGGTGATGGTGGCGGGGCCGACCGTCTGCCGGATCTTGTCCGACAGGGTGGCCCAGTCGTCGATCCTCTGCCCGTCGAAGGCGACGATCGTGTCGCCCTCCTCGAGACCCGCGGCCTTCGCCGGTGAGACCGGGTCGGACGCCTTGCAGGTGTCGCGCTTCTCGCTCTGCGAGATCACGCACTGCTGGACGCCCGCGACCTCGGTGGTCTGGGTCTGGAAACCGAAGGTCATCGCGACGCCCATGAAGATCGCGACGGCCAGGACCAGGTTCATGAAGGGTCCGGCGAACATCACGATCACGCGCTTCCACGGCTTGCGCGTGTAGAAGAGGCGCGACTCGTCGCCGGGCTGGAGCTCCTCGAAGGCGGCAGACCTGGCGTCCTCGATCATTCCGCGCCAGGGGGAGGTGGAGCGTGCCTCCAGCCGGCCGTCGGGCCCCGGGGGGAACATACCGATCATGCGGATGTAGCCGCCGGCGGGGATGGCCTTGATCCCGTACTCGGTGTCGCCCTTCCTGCGCGACCAGATCGTCGGGCCGAAGCCGACCATGTACTGCGGCACACGGATGCCGAAGAGCTTGGCCGTCGAAAGGTGGCCCAGTTCGTGCCAGGCGATCGAGAACAGCAGACCCACGGCGAAGATGGCGATCCCAAGGACCGTCATCAGGATCGTCGTCATGCTCATGCGTGCGCCTCCGCTGTCGCTTCCGCCGAGAGTTCTCGGGCCCTGGACCGGGCCCAGGTCTCCGCTTCGAGGACGTCCGCGACCGTCAGTGAAGTTCCCGTGGCGGGGGTGCCGTGTTCGGCCACCACCGCTGTGACCGTATCCATGATTCCGTTGAAGGGCAGCCGTCCCGCCAGGAACGCGTCCACGCACTCCTCGTTGGCCGCGTTGAACACCGCGGGTGCGGTGCCGCCGAGCGTGCCCACGTGCCGGGCGAGCCCGACGGAGGGGAACGCCTCGGTGTCGAGCGGGAAGAACTCCCAGCTGGAGGCCTTCGTCCAGTCGAAGGCGGGGGCCGCGTCCGGGACCCGCTCGGGCCAGCCGAGACCGATGGCGATGGGGCCCCCCATGTCGGGCGGGGTGGCCTGGGCGAGGGTCGAGCCGTCGGTGAACTCCACCATCGAGTGAACGTAGGACTGGGGGTGGACCACGACCTCGATCCGGTCGAACGGGATGTCGTAGAGCAGATGCGCCTCGATGACCTCGAGGCCCTTGTTGACCAGGGTCGCGGAATTGACCGTGATGACCGGGCCCATGGCCCAGGTCGGGTGCGCCAGTGCCTGCTCCCGGGTCACGTCGGCCAGCTCGGCGCGCGTACGCCCGCGGAACGGGCCGCCGGACGCGGTCACCACGAGCTTGCGGACGTCCGCGCGCTTGCCCGCGGCGAGCGCCTGGAAGAGCGCGGCGTGCTCGGAGTCGACCGGGATGATCTGGCCGGGGGCCGCGAGTGCCTTGACCAGCGGGCCGCCGACGATCAGCGACTCCTTGTTCGCCAGGGCGAGCGTGCGGCCCGCCTTCAGCGCGGCGAGCGTCGGGGCGAGGCCGATGGATCCGGTGATCCCGTTCAGCACGGTGTGACAGTCGCCCGCCGCGAGCTCCGAGGCCGCGTCGGGGCCCGCGAGGATCTCCGGGAGCGGCTCCCCCGCCCCGTAGACCTCGCGCAGTGCCTCGCGCAGCGCCGGCGCCTTGTCCCCGTCGGCGACAGCGACCGTACGCACGCGCAGCTGCCGCGCCTGCTCGGCGAGGAGCCCGACCCTGCCGCCCGCGGCGGAGAGGGCGGTGACGCGGAAGCGGGCGGGGTTGCGCAGGACCAGGTCGATGGCCTGGGTGCCGATGGACCCGGTGGAGCCGAGGATCACCAGATCCCGGCGGCCTTCCGCCGCGTCGAAGACGAGATGCGGGTCGGCGAGGGGTGCGGGGCTGTCGCTCATGGCCCCCATTGTTGCCGCATCCGCTGTGCGCGCTGACAGCGCTCCCCCGGCGGCGCGTACTTCAGGCCTTGCCCGGCACCGGATTTCCCGCACCGGTGCGCCGCTGACGTGACCCGCAGCGGCCCACCGTCGTCACCGGCCGGCGGTCCTCGCCACGAACTCGGCGAACTCCTCGTGGAACCCGGGGAAGGTCTTCCGCACGCAGCCGGGGTCGTCGTAGGTCGTGCCGGGCGTACGCAGGCCGGCGACGGCGAACGACATCACGATGCGGTGGTCGCCATGGGTGACGATCTCGGCGGGCCTCGGGGTACCGGGGTGGATCTCGATCCAGTCGGGACCCGTGTGCACGGTGATGCCCATGTTCCGCAGGTTCTGGGCGCAGGCCTCCAGCCTGTCGCATTCCTTCACCCGGGTGTTCGCGACGTCCTCGATCCGTACCGGCGACGTCGCGAACGGCGCGATCGCCGCGAGGGTCGGCATCGTGTCGGAGATGTCACGCATGTTGACGGTGAGACCGGAGAGCTGCGCGGTGGACCGCACGGTCGTGGACTCCGCGGTCGTCCGCACCTCGGCACCCATGCGGCGCAGTACGTCGGTGAAGCGCAGGTCGCCCTGGAGCGCGCCCGTGCCGAGGCCGGGGACGGTGACCTCACGGCCGGTGAGGGCCGCCGCGGCGAAGAAGTAGCTCGCGGTGGACGCATCGGGCTCGATCGCGTAGGTGGTGGCGCGGTAGCCGCCGGGCGGGACGCTGAAGGTGTTCCCCTCCCGGGCGACCTCGACGCCGAAGCTGCGCATCATCGCGAGGGTGATCTCGATGTACGGCGCCGAGACCAGCTCCGTGACGTCGATCCGGAGGCCTTCCCGCGTGAGCGGGCCGAGCATGAGCAGCGCGGTGAGGTACTGGGACGACTCCCCCGCGTCCAGGGTCAGTTCGCCGCCCTTGACGCCGGACGCCTCCACGGTGAGCGGGTGGTGGCCCTCCGCTCCCTCGTGCCGCAGGTCCACGCCGAGGGCGCGCAGGGCCTCGGTGAGGGGTGCGAGGGGGCGGCGGCGCATCTGCGCGGAGGCGTCGAAGCGGTACGTGCCGGAGGCCGCGGCGGCGGCGAGCGTCGGCAGGAAGCGGGCAGTGGTGGCCCCGTCACGGCAGTGGACCTCGGCCTCGGCGGCGGCCGGCCCCGAGGGGCTGCCCTCGATGTGCCATCGGTCCCTTTCCCGGCTGACCCCGTAGCCGAGGCGGGTCAGTCCCTCGGTGAAGCCCTCGGTGTCGTCCGAGTGCAGGGGGCGCAGGAGGGTGGTGGTGCCCTCCGCCGCGGCGGCCAGGAACAGGGCGCGGGCGGTGACGGACTTGGAGCCGGGGATGTCGATGACGGTCACGGGCGTCCATTTTGCCCTGTGGAGGGCGTGCCCGCGGGGCGCGTCCAGGCAGTGGACGCGCCCCGCGGGGTGTGCCGGGTTCAGCGGATGGGGTGGTGGACGTTCTCCCCGACGGCCGGGCCGGGAGTGGCGTCGGCGATCCAGGGGCCGTCGCCGCTCGGGTCGATGACCCCCTCCTCCAGCCAGGTGTAGGTCCCGGAGAGGACACCGTCGACGACGCGCCTGTCGATGTCGTCGGTGTTGGACCAGAGCCGGTTGAAGAGCTCCTCCACCCGGATGCGGGCCTGCCGGCAGAACACGTCGGCGAGCTGGTACGCCTCGCGGCCGTGGTCGTCGTCGGCCCGCAGGTGCTCGGCCCGGACACAGGCGGCGCTCATCGCGAAGAGTTCGGCGCCGATGTCGACGATCCGGCCGAGGAAACCCTGCTTGGTCTCCATGCGGCCCTGCCAGCGGGACATCGCGTAGAAGGTCGAGCGGGCCAGCTTGCGGGACGAGCGCTCGACGTACCGCAGGTGCACGGAGAGGTCGGGGTGCCCGGGAACGCGGAACTCGCCGTAGGCGTTGGGTCTCTGACCGGGTCCGCTGACCAGCTTGGGGAGCCAGCGTGCGTAGAACCCGGCGGCGTTGGCGCCTGCCCTCGCCTTGTCGGAGAGCGGCTTGTCGGGGTCGATGATGTCGCCGGCGACCTTGAGGTGGGCGTCCACGGCTTCGCGGGCGATCAGCAGGTGCATGATCTCGGTGGAGCCCTCGAAGATCCGGTTGATACGCATGTCGCGGAGCATCTGCTCGGCGGGGACGGCGCGTTCGCCGCGGGCCGCGAGCGAGGCGGCGGTCTCGAAGCCGCGTCCGCCGCGGATCTGGACGAGTTCGTCGGAGATCAGCCAGCCCATCTCGGACCCGTACAGCTTGGCGAGCGCCGCCTCGATGCGGATGTCGTTGCGGCTCTCGTCGGCCATCTGCGAGGAGAGGTCCACGACCGCTTCGAGGGCGAAGGTGGTGGCGGCGATGAAGGAGATCTTCGCGCCGACCGCCTCGTGCCGGGCGACCGCCCGGCCCCACTGCTCCCGGACCGCCGACCACTCGCGGGCGATCTTCAGGGACCACTTCCCGACGCCGACGCACATGGCGGGCAGCGAGAGGCGGCCGGTGTTGAGCGTGGTGAGGGCGATCTTGAGGCCGGCACCCTCGGGGCCGATCCGGTTGGCCGCGGGGACGCGGACCTGGTGGAAGCGGGTCACGCCGTTCTCGATGCCGCGCAGCCCCATGAAGGCGTTGCGGTGCTCCACGGTGATGCCCGGGGAGTCCGCCTCGACGACGAAGGCGGTGATGCCGCCCTTGTGGCCCTCGGACTCCGGCACACGCGCCATGACCACGAGCAGGTCGGCCACGACGCCGTTGGTCGTCCAGAGCTTCACACCGTCGAGGACGTAGTCTCCCCCACTCCCGGCTTCGCTCGAGCGGGAGGTGCCCCCATCGTCGGGCACCGCCGTGGTCGCGAGCCGTGCCGGGTCGGAGCCGACGTCCGGTTCGGTGAGGAGGAAGGCGGAGATGTCCGTCCGCGCGAGGCGGGGCAGGAAGGCGTCCTTCTGCTCCTGCGTGCCGAACATCTTCAGCGGCTGCGGTACACCGATGGACTGGTGGGCGGAGAGCAGCGCGCCGATCGAGGGGTTCGCCGAACCGGCCAGCGCGAGAGCCTTGTTGTAGTACACCTGGGTCAGCCCCAGGCCTCCGTACTTGGTCTCGATCTTCATGCCGAGCGCGCCGAGCTCCTTGAGGCCGTTGATCACCTCGTCGGGGATCCTGGCCTCGCGCTCGATCAGGGCGCCGTCGACGTGGGTCTCGCAGAATTCGCGCAGCCGGGCGAGGAAGGCCTCGCCGCGCCGTACGTCGTCCGGGGCCGGCTGGGGATGGGGGTGGATCAGGTCCAGCCGGAAGCGTCCGAGGAATAGTTCCTTGGCGAAACTCGGCTTACGCCAGTCCTGTTCACGGGCGGCCTCGGCCACCTGCCGCGCTTCGCGCTCGGTGACTTTGGGGGCCTGGGGGATGTCGGATGGGGCGGACATGAGGAGCTCACCTCGCCGCGAGTCGGGGTAGGGGTCGGGCCGTACGCGTGCCGATCGGTACCACTCGTCCGTATCTACCCGATCTGCGTCACCCCCACCACCCCTGCGGCGGGCTCCCGGCGGCATACGGAACCGGCCGGAGCCCCGCACTGCGGGCTCCGGCCGGTCCGTATCGGGTGTCGCGCCTACAGGGCCAGGCCGGTGAGGACCAGCACCCGCTCGTAGGTGTAGTCGTCCATGGCGTAACGCACGCCCTCGCGGCCCACTCCGGACTGCTTGGCACCGCCGTACGGCATCTGGTCGGCGCGGTAGGACGGCACGTCGCCGATGACCACGCCACCCACCTCCAGGGCGCGGTGGGCACGGAAGGCGGTCTGCAGGTCGTGGGTGAAGACGCCGGCCTGCAGGCCGTACTTGGAGTCGTTGACGGCGGCGAAGGCCCCGGCCTCGCCGTGCGTCCTCCGGACGTACAGGACCGGGCCGAAGACCTCCTCGCAGGCGATCGTCGTGGTGTCGGGGAGGTCGGCGAGGACCGTCGGGGCGTAGGTGGCGCCGTCGCGCTTGCCGCCGGTCAGCAGGGTGGCGCCGGCCGTGACGGCCTCGTCGACCCAGGACTCGACCCGGCGGGCGGCGTCCTCGCTGACGAGCGGGCCGACGTCGGTGGCCGCGTCCGAGGGGTCACCGGTCACCAGGGCCTCGACGGCCGCGACGATCTTCGGGACGAGCCGGTCGTAGACGGTGGCGTCGGCGATGACGCGCTGCACCGAGATGCAGGACTGGCCGCCCTGGTAGTTGGAGAAGGTCGCGATACGGGTCGCGGCCCAGTCCAGGTCCTCTTCGCGGGAGTAGTCGCCGAGCACGACGGCGGCTCCGTTGCCGCCGAGTTCCAGGGTGCAGTGCTTGCGCGGCACCGACTCCATGATCGAGTAGCCGACCGGTCCGGACCCGGTGAAGGAGATCACCGGCAGCCGCTCGTCCTGGACCAGGGCGGGCATCTTGTCGTTGGGCACCGTCAGCACGGACCAGGACCCGGCGGGCAGCTCCGTCTCGGCCAGCAGCTCGCCCAGGATCAGCGAGGAGATCGGGGTGGCCGGCGCGGGCTTCAGGATGATCGGCGCACCCACGGCGATGGCCGGGGCGACCTTGTGGGCGCTCAGGTTGAGCGGGAAGTTGAAGGGCGCGATGCCGAGGACGGGGCCGCGCGGGAAGCGCCGGGTGAGCCCGAGGCGGCCGGTGCCGCCGGCGTCCGTGTCGAGCCGCTGGGCGTCGCCGCCGTTGAAACGGCGGGCCTCCTCGGCCGCGAACCGGAAGACGGAGACGGCGCGGCCGACCTCGCCGCGGGCCCACTTGATCGGCTTGCCGTTCTCGGCTGAGATCAGCTGGGCGATCTCCTCGGTGCGCTCGGTGAGGCGGCGTACGACGTGGTCGAGCGCGGCGGCCCGCACGTGCGCCGGAGTCGCGGCGAACTCCTCGCGCACGGCGTACGCGGCGGCGACGGCCTCCTCCACCTGGGCGTCGGTGGGCACGGAGACCGTGCCGACGAGACGTTCGTCCCAGGAGTTGGTGACGTCGAAGCTGTCCTCGCCGGTGGCCTGGCGGCCGGCCAGCCAGAAGGCGTGGGTGGAAGTCATGGCGGTTCCGGCCCTTCGGGGGTGGTGTACGACGATCGCCGGGCGCCACGAGGGCACCCTTCGGCCCCACCGTAGGGCGGCCCGGTACGGATCAGGTTTGTCCGCCGTGGAGTGGAGGGGGTGAGGGGTGCGCCGGTTTGTCGTAGCCGGCCGGCAGCTTGCTCCAGGGACCTGGCTACTGCGCCCCCGAGGAGGCGGCCGTCGTCTTCAGGGCCAGCCACAGCTCCATCCGGACGTCCGGATCGTCCAGTGAGCGGCCCAGGATCTCCTCCACCCGGCGCATCCGGTAGCGCAGGGTGTGGCGGTGGACACCCAGGTCGGCGGCGGCCGCGTCCCACTGGCCGTGCCGGGAGAGCCAGGCGTGCAGGGAGGCGACCAGATCGCCGCGGCCCTTCGCGTCGTGTTCGTGGAGCGGTCGCAGCATCCCGTCGGCGAAGGCGCGTACGGCGTCGTCGGCGAGGAGCGGCAGGACGGAGCCGGCCGCCAGCTCCTCGTGCTCGACGAGGGTCCTGCCCCGGCGGCGGGCGACCGAGAGGGCCTGTTCTGCCTGCTTGTACGCGGCGGACACGGCGATCGGGCCGGAGGGCGCGGAGACGCCGACGACCACGTCGGCGTCGTCCGTACCCGGCTCGCGCGCAGGCTCGTCGTCCGCGGCCCGGGCGTGGGCCGCGCAGGCCGCGACGGCCGCGCCGCCGTCGACGGCCAGCACCACGAGGCGTTCGCCCTCGGGCACCGCCAGCAGGGTCTCGCCGGACCGCGAGGCCGCGGCCTCCATCGCCTCGGCCAGCAGTTCCGTCCCGGCAGGGGCCGGAGCCTCGGCGATCAGAAGCCGGAAGGGGGCGTCGAGCAGCCCGCCGTACAGGTCACCGGCGACGGCCCGGGCGTGGCCGGACTCGCCCGCCAGGAGCATCCGCAGGACCGCGGCGCCGAGGCGCTGCTCAGCGCCCAGGAGCGCGCGGGAGCGGGCCGTGGTCAGGGTCAGCAGGGCGACCGCGGAGTGCACCGCGTAGCGCTCCGCGGTACCGAGAGCCGCCCCGGTGCCGACGGCCAGTGCACCACGGTTACGGCGTCCGGCGCCCAGGGACTGGAGCTCGACCCGGTCGTCGCTGTCGCTGTCGCCGACGACCGCGCTGGCCGGGGCGGGACGGTCGCGCAGCCGCTCCACCTCGGGGGTGAGCCGGGCGGCACGACGGGCGGCCCAGGTGGGCGCGGCGGCGACGACGGCACCCGAGGAGTCGTACAGCGCGGCCCACCCGTCGACGTGCGCGGCGAGGCGGGTGAGGAGTTCTCCTGGACCGTCACCGGCGACGGCGGCGCGGGTCAGCTCCCGCTGGGCCTCGAAACCGGCGGTGACGGACCGGTACTGGTCCGCGGCGATCGCCGCGGACACTGCCTTGCTGATGGCGAGGAAGGGTGTGCGCCGCGGCACCTCCAGGAGCGGAAGCCCCGCTTCCTCCGCGGCGTCCACGAGCGCCGACGGGATCTCCTCGTAGGTGACGCCCACGGCGAAGCCGAGCCCCGCGACACCGGCTCCGACCAGTCGCCGCACGTACCGGCGCATGGTCGCCGGGTCACGGGCGTCGAGGTTGGTCGCGGTGACCAGGAGCAGCTCACCGCCGTCCATGTACGGGACCGGGTCGGCGAGCTCACTGGCGTGCGCCCAGCGCACGGGGGTGCCGAGCCGGTCGGCGCCCGCCCGGACGGTGAGCTTGAGCGCCGAGTGCTGGACGAGCGAGGCGAGAGTGGGAGGCATGGGACGCCGGACCTCTGAGTCGTGGGCGCCGCCCGTGCGGGCGGCTCGATTGGGCCACCCCGCGTGGGCGGCTCGATTGCGCCGCCCCGTACAGACGACCGACTTCGACTATGCCAGGGTGGCAGGTTCTCCGTAACCTCGCGCTCAGCCGCCCAGCTCGACCAGCAGCGGGGGCGCGTGCTCGCCGTCCACCGTCGTCAGTGACAGGACCGCATGGCCTGCGGGCAGCTGGTACGCCAGCTCCGACGCGGACCAGCGCTCCCGCTCGACCCGCCGTACGGTCACCGCGTCCCTCGTCACCGCCTTGCCGGTGACGAGCTTGCGCAGGCCGTGCAGGGCGCGGGTGAACGGCTGGTCCGCGAAGACCGCGTGCTGGGCGACCTCCCGGGTCTCCACCCACTCCTTGCCCCAGACCTCGGCGAAGCGCTTGCCGTCCCAGGTGGTGACCCCGCTGAAGGCCATGCAGCAGCCGAAGGCGCCGAGCAGCGCGGTGTGCAGCCCCTCGGGTACGTCGTCGACGGTGCGCAGGGTGAGGAGCGCGCCGGCGTTGACGGACCGCAGCCGCCGGATGCCCCGGACGGTCTCGGGGGTGACGGTGTGCGTGGCGTCGTCCAGGACCAGGCAGACGAAGAGCGACCGGTCTGCGCGGGCGGCGGCGATCGTCGTGAACTGGGCGAGGACGAGCCGGGTGAGCAGCCGCGACGCCTCGGCGTGTGCCCGCTCGGGAAGGTCGATCCTGACCCGGAGCGGCAGGTGTTCGAGAGAGCGCAGCGAGAAGGGGCGGGCGCCCTCCCCGGTGGCGAAGAACGGCGCGAAGGCGGGCCGGTCGAGCAGCGCGATCCGGTCGGCGAGCACCGGGCCGGGGTCTCCGGCTCCGCCCTTCTGCCGGGTGCGGGCCTCCAGCTCGCGCAGCATGGCCTGGTGGCCGCCCGCCCCGAGGGCCTCCCTCAGCGCTCCGGTCGCGGCGAGGTCGCCGTCCAGGAGCTCCCGGAGAGCGGGCACCCCGGGGAAGTGGCCGTGGACGGCGCGGTAGGGCCCGAGCAGTTGTGCGAGCACGGTGGCGGCGCGCCTGCTGTCCAGGTGTGTCACATCGCCTACCAGGCCCTCCGCGAGCACGCCGGCGGCCTCGTCCGGGTCGGTCGTGCCTCCGTACAGGTCGAAGTCGTGCACGGAGGCCGGGTCACCGATCCGCACCACGACGTCGAAGGCGTCGTCCGGACCGAGTTCGCCCCCGGCGCCGCCGACTGCCAGCACCGCGGCCCGGCCGGCGAGGGCCTGCAGGGCGAGCGACTCGACGACGGGCCGCACCAGCCGCGCGGTCTTGCCCGCCCCGGGCGGGCCGACCGCCAGCAGTGAGGTGCCCAGCAGGGCGGGTTCCAGGGCGACGCCCGAGCCGCGGCGGACGTACGGGTTGTGCGGGTCGTCGGCGCAGCCGCCGAGGCGGACCTGGCCGGTGAGCAGATCGTGCCGGGCGGTGCGCCGCGGCAGGTCCCGTGCGCCCGAGGGGTGGAGCGCGGCGGCGCCGCCGGCGCGCAGGACGGCCTCGGTGAGTGCGGCGAGCCGCTCGGGGTGACCGGTGCCGACGGTCCAGGCGTGGCGCAGCCGCGCCACGTCGACGTCGTTCATCCGGCCGGTGCGCACCTCGGCGGTGAGGGCCTCGGCCGCGTCGGTCAGACCGGCCGCGCGGAGCTCCGGCCACTGCTCGGGGGTGGGGGCGTCGGGTGGCCCGGCAGGGGCCTCGGGCGTCGCGGAGCCCCTGCCGAGCCGGGTGGCGAGCAGCGCGCGCCAGTGGCCGAGACGTGCGAACGGCCAGAGCACCGCGACGGCGATCAGGGTGTAGAGCACGTTGACGACGGCCTGGCTCTGGTAGATCTCGCCGCCCGCGACGGAGGCGACGAGGATCAGCACCGGCCGGACGAGCGGCACGGCGTCCTTCCATACGAGGAGCTCGGCCAGGGCCCCTCCGGCGGCGGTGGCGAGTCCGAGGAAGGGCTGCCCCCGGCCTGCGACATGGCGCCGGAAGATCTCGGACCAGTTGCCCATCCGGCCGCAGCCGTAGACGAGGAGCCCGAACAGGACGGCCTCGTAGACCGTGAGGGCGTCGGCGCCCTCGATCGTCCGGGGCCCGCCAAACGTGCCCGCGTACCACCAGTCGCCGGGGGTGAAGAGCTTCAGCGGGACGAGCCGGTAGGGGATGTACCCGTTGCGCCAGAGGGACCACAGGAGCAGCCCGCTGAGTACGGAGATGAGGACGCCGACCAGCAGCGAGCGGTCGGACACCCCGTCGGGCTTCTCGGGCGGGCGCGGCGTGTGCCCGTAGCGCCATACGCCCGGTTCCCGCACGGGGCGCGGGGTGCGCAGCCACGCCTCGACACCGGCGTCGCCCGCCGATGGGTGACGGGGTCCCGGGGCATACGCGGGAGGGGGTGGCGCCGCGGGCGGTGGCCCGGCGGGCCGGGGCACCCGGTCCGCGCCCGTACCCCGTGCGTCGTACGTGCCTTCGGTGTCCATGAACCGCTGCCCCCTGACCAGCCGCGTCCCGCCTTCTGCACCGGCCAATCTAGTGCCCGGGCACCGGGAGTTCAGCCATGCGGCCGTACGGCCCGGCGGGGACGTCGCCGGGCGGCTCCGCCGGGGACCTGTCCGCCGCGGACAAGGACACGCACCCCATCACTCCCGATCGGAGCATGACCGCTGCCTTCACCCGCCCCTAGCCTGCAGAAAGAGAAGCGTCCGAAACACCCCCAGGAGCCCCGCATGTCCGACATTCCGCAGGAGCGCCGCGTCGTCACCGCCATTCCCGGCCCGAAGTCGGTGGAGCTGCAGGCCCGCCGCGTCGCGGCCGTCGCCGCGGGCGTGGGTTCCACGCTGCCGGTCTTCACCGCTCGGGCGGGCGGCGGAATCATCGAGGACGTGGACGGCAACCGGCTGATCGACTTCGGTTCCGGTATCGCCGTGACCTCGGTGGGCGCCTCCGCCGAGGCGGTCGTGCGCCGCGCGTCGGCCCAGCTCGCCGACTTCACCCACACCTGTTTCATGGTCACGCCGTACGAGGGCTACGTCGAGGTCTGTGAGCAGCTCGCCGAGCTGACGCCGGGCGACCACGCGAAGAAGTCCGCGCTGTTCAACTCGGGCGCCGAGGCGGTCGAGAACGCCGTGAAGATCGCCCGCGCGTGGACCAGGCGCACCGCGGTCGTCGTCTTCGACCACGGCTACCACGGCCGGACCAACCTCACGATGGCCCTGACCGCGAAGAACATGCCGTACAAGCAGGGCTTCGGTCCGTTCGCTCCCGAGGTCTACCGCGTACCGGTGGCGTACGGATACCGCTGGCCGACCGGCGCCGAGAACGCCGGCGCCGAGGCGTCCGCGCAGGCCATCGACGAGATCACCAAGCAGATCGGCGCGGACAACGTCGCGGCGATCATCATCGAGCCGGTCCTCGGCGAGGGTGGTTTCATCGAGCCCGCCAAGGGCTTCCTGCCGGCGATCGCCGAGTTCGCGAAGGACAACGGGATCGTCTTCGTCGCGGACGAGATCCAGTCCGGCTTCTGCCGGACGGGCCAGTGGTTCGCCTGCGAGGACGAGGGCATCGTGCCCGACCTCATCACCACCGCCAAGGGCATCGCCGGCGGCCTCCCGCTGTCCGCGGTGACCGGCCGCGCCGAGATCATGGACGCCGCGCACGCCGGCGGCCTCGGAGGAACGTACGGCGGCAACCCGGTGGCCTGCGCGGGTGCGCTCGGCGCCATCGAGACGATGCGCGAGCTGGACCTGAACGCCAGGGCCAGGCGCATCGAGGAGGTCATGAAGGGCCGTCTCGCCGAGATGCGGTCGAAGCTCCCGAACGGCGACATCATCGGGGACATCCGCGGCCGCGGCGCGATGATCGCGATCGAGCTGGTGAAGACGGGCACGAAGGAGCCCGACGCGGCCGCCGCGGGGGCCCTGGCCAAGGCCTGCCACTCCGAGGGTCTGCTGGTGCTGACCTGCGGCACGTACGGCAACGTCCTGCGCTTCCTGCCGCCGCTCGTCATCGGCGAGGACCTGCTGGACGAGGGCCTGGACATCCTCGAGCAGGCGTTCGCGCGCCTCTGACATGTGCGAACCACCCGGGCGCCGGGCGGGGTTCACGACGCCTCGGAACGGCGCCCGGGTGAGGGCGTGTGAAGAAGGTGTGCGGGGGCGATGGCGGGATACCGTTGCCGCTTCCGGTGCCTCCTCCCTCTGACGTACGGTTTTCCCAGATGAGAGAAACACCCCGCCCGCAGGGGACTGCGGGTGATGCCGGACCGGAGCTCCCCCAGCGCCGTTCCGGCCGTGCCATCGCGCACACCGCTGGAGCTTCGGGCTCCGGGACTCCTCACCGATCGGATGGCCGCCCGCCCCACACCCCCCGGGGCGCGCGGCAAACCGGTCCGACCGGCCACCTCGGAACAATCCCCCCTGTTCCCCGGTGGCCGGTTCTTCTCGTTTCGACGGCCGCCGCGCTGCTCGCGCTCTTCCTCGTGATCACCTGGCAGGTGCTGGCCGACGGCCCTCTGCTGGATCCCGACGAACGGCTCGGCCTGGAGCTGGCGGGGCGCGGCCCGGCCCCGCTCACGGATCTCCTCGCCGATCTCGGCAACATGCAGGTCGCCGTTCCCGTGCTGGCGTGCGCGGTCCTCGTCGCCTGGCTGCGGCACGACCGGCGCGCGGCCGCGTACGCCGTCCTGGCCATGGCCGCCGTCCCGGCGCTCGTCGTGCCGCTCAAGCTGTGGACCGACCGTCAGGGGCCGCTGACGGAGGCGACGGGCTACTTCCCCTCGGGGCACACGACCACGGCGATGGTGGCGTACGGCGCCGCGGCCCTGCTGCTCGCCCCGCACCTGAGGCGGACATGGGTGACGCTCGTCACCGCCGTCCTGCTGACGGCGGCGACGAGCGTCGGTCTGGTGCTGCGCGGTTACCACTGGCCGCTGGACGTGGTGGCCGGCTGGTGCCTCAGCGGGATGCTGCTGCTCGCGCTGCGGGCGGGTACGCGAAGCGGTCAGCCCCCGAAGTAGGCGTCGAAGTTCTTCGAGAACTCCCAGTTGTTGAAGCGGTCCCAGTTGATGGACCAGGTCATCAGCCCCCGCAGCCCGGACCAGGTGCCGTGCGTCTGGTAGGAGCCACAGGACGTGCCCGCCTTCTTCGTCAGGCAGTCGAGCGCCTTGGTGACCTCGGCGGGCGACGTGTGGCCGTTGCCCGCCTGGGTGGACGCCGGGAGGCCGAAGGCCACCTGTTCGGGCCGCAGCGCCGGGAAGACCTTGGTCCGGTCACCCGCGACGGGGAAGCCGGTGAGCAGCATGTCGGTCATGGCGATGTGGAAGTCGGCGCCGCCCATGGAGTGGTACTGGTCGTCCAGGCCCATGACGGAGCCGGAGTTGTAGTCCTGGACGTGCAGCAGGGTGAGGTCGTCGCGCAGGGCGTGGATGACCGGCAGGTAGGCGCCGGCGCGCGGGTCCTGGCCACCCCAGGGGCCGGAGCCGTAGTACTGGTAGCCGAGCTGCACGAAGAAGGTCTCGGGGGCCATGGTGAGGACGAAGTCGTCACCGTACTTGGCCTTGAGGGACTTCACCGCGGAGATCAGGTTGACGATGACGGGGGTCGTCGGGCTGCGGAAGTCGGTGTCGCCGGTCGCGAGTGACAGCGAGTGGCCCTCGAAGTCGATGTCCAGGCCGTCGAGGCCGTAGGTGTCGATGATCTTGCCGACGGAGCTGACGAAGGCGTCACGGGCCGCGGTCGAGGCGAGCTGCACCTGCCCGTTCTGGCCGCCGATCGAGATGAGCACCTTCTTGCCGGCCGCCTGCTTGGCCTTGATGGCGGCCTTGAACTCGGCTTCGCTCTCCACGTTCGGGCACTCGGCGACAGGGCAGAGCGAGAAGCGGATGTCCCCCGAGGTGACGGACGTCGGCTCGCCGAAGGCGAGGTTGATGACGTCCCACGAGTCCGGCACGTCGGCCATCCGCGTGTAGCCGGAGCCGTTGGCGAAGCTGGAGTGGAGGTAGCCGACGAGTGCGTGGGCCGGGAGCCCCCCGTCACCGCCTCCCCCGCCGCCGGTGGCCGTGGTGGCGCTCACGGCCGCCGACTTCGCCGACTCACCGGCGGCGTTCACGGCGGAGACCTGGAAGCTGTACGCGGACGAGGCGGCCAGCCCCGTCACGGTCGCCGAGGTGCCGGTGGTGTCGAGGACCTTCGCACCGCCGCGGTAGACGCGGTAGCCGGTGGCTCCGGCGGACGCGGTCCAGGACAGCGGGACGGCCGACGCGGTGGCGGTACCGGCTCTCAGGCCGGCGGGAGCGGCGGGCACGGCGACGGGGTCGCCGCCGGGGCCGGTCAGGGTGAGGTCGTCGGCGTGGTAGGCGGGGGTGCCGTACCAGCCGTGGGTGTAGACCGTCACCGACGTGGTCGTGGGGCCGGTCCTGAAGGTGGTGGTGAGCTGCTTGTAGGCACCGGCGGACTGGGTCCAGGTGGAGACGTCGGTGGTGCCCGTGCCGGACGCCCCGAGGTAGACGTAGCTTCCCTGCACCCATGCGCCCAGCGTGTAGGCGGAGTCGGGCTTGACGGTCACCGTCTGGGAGCACCGGGCGTTGTCGCTGCCCGCCGGTGTCGCCTTCAGGGCCGAGGTCCCGCTGCGCACGGGCGTGCTGACGGCCACTCCGCTGCCCCCGGTGCAGCTCCAGCCGTCCAGCCCCGCCTCGAAGCCGCCGTTGCGCGCCAGGTCGGCGTCGGCCGCTCCGGCGGCCGGTGCCGTGGCGGCCAGGGCGCCGACGGCGAGCACGACGGCCGAGAAGGCGGCCAGGAGCCCGGAGAGGCGGACGGGTGGTCGGGATCCGGTGCGTTCCACAACAGCCTCCGAGCAAGGGCGAATTGAGTGGTGCGCACAACATGGTCCAGACCAATCAGGTTGTCAATACCTCTGGCGGCGCCTCACCTCCCGTCACCGCGCGCCGCGGACAGCCGCGGCCTCGTGCAGGGCGAGCTCCAGGAGGCTCGCGTCGGTGAGGGTTCCGGAGCCGTCGGGCGGGATCAGCCACCGCACCCCGCCCACGGTGCCGCCCGGCCGGGGAACCACGATCCACACCCCCGCCCCGACACCGCGGATCCCCGTCCCGATCCAGCGGGCCGCCGTACCCGGGGGCACGAAGAAGCCCATCCGGGAGTCCCCGAAGTCCGCGAGGACGGGCCCCGGCCTGTCGAGGAGCCGGGTGAGCACGTCGAGCGTCGGATAGCCCAGCTCACCGGGGACGATCAGCACGTCCCAGCGCTTCCCGGCGGGCAGGAGTGCCATCCCCTGCGGGTCGCGCTCCCACTCCCTCAGGCACGCGCCCGGATGCGGTGCCACCGATGCGAGCCATGCGACCGCGGTTTTCGCACCCGTGCCGGTCATGGACTGCCTCCCTCTCCCCGTGGGCACCGGCAGGGTCCTGCCGGTGCGTTCACGGGAGAGAGGGGGCGGGCGCGGGATCATGACGCGGGTTCCGCCGCCGATCGGAAGTGATCTGGATCACCCGTGACGGGCTGCCGGTCGACGCCGCGGCCGGCCCGCCGGGGGTCAGCTGTCGAAGCCCAGCCCCAGCCGGTCCATGGTCCGCAGCCACAGATCGCGGCGTCCGCCGTGGCTGTCCGCCCGGGCGAGGGATCTCTTGGTGAGCTCGATCCCGGCCCAGGCGAACGGCTCGGGCGGGAAGGGCACCGGCCTGGACCGGACCATCCGCAGGGCGGTCCGCCCGGTCTCCCGGCCCGACAGCAGGTCGAGCATCACTTCGGCACCGAAACGCGTGGCCCCGACACCCAGCCCGGTGTATCCGGCGGCATACGCGACCCGCCCGCGATGGGCCGTTCCGAAGAACGCGGAGAAGCGGGTGCACGTGTCGATCGCGCCTCCCCAGGCATGGGTGAAGCGCACACCGGCCAGCTGGGGAAAGCACTCGAAGAACTGACCGGCGAGCTTCAGGAAGGTCTCCGGCCGCTGGTCCAGCGAGGGATCCAGCCGGCCGCCGAACGGATAGACCGCGTCGTACCCGCCCCAGAGGATGCGGTTGTCCGCGGAGAGCCGGAAGTAGTGGAACTGATTCGCGCTGTCGCCCAGCCCCTGACGGTTGCGCCATCCGACCGAGGCCAGCTGTTCCGCGTGGAGGGGCTCCGTCATCAGCGCGTAGTCGTACACCGGGACCGTGTAGGGGCGTACCCGTCGCACCAGGGACGGAAAGATGTTCGTCCCGAGAGCGACGTCGCGGGCGAACACCCTGCCGTACGGGGTGCGCACGGCCATGCCGGCGCCCGACGGGGCTAGTTCGAGGCCAGGGGTGTGCTCGTGAATCCGTACGCCGAGGCTGAGGCACGCCTCCTTCAGACCCCAGGCGAGCTTCGCCGGATGCAGCATGGCGACGCCGCGGCGGTCCAGCAGACCGCCGAGGAACGTCGGTGAGTCGACTTCCGCGCGCACCTGGTCCCGGTCGAGGAACTCCGTTTCCCCGAAGCCGAGTTCCCTGGTCGTGCGATGCCGCTCCCGCAGCTCGTCGAGCTGGTGGGGCTGCGTCGCGATGTCGATCTCCCCGGTGCGCTCGAAGTCGCAGTCGAGGGAGTAGCGGGCGACGGCCGCCTCGATGGCGTCGAGGTTCCGCGCGCCCAGCTCCTCCAGCTTCCCGATCTCGTCCGGCCAGCGCTCCAGACCGTTGGCCAGGCCGTGGGTCAGCGAGGCGGCGCAGAATCCTCCGTTGCGTCCCGAAGCCGCCCAGCCCACCTCGTGCCCCTCGATGAGGACGACATCGCGCCCGGGGTCCCTCTCCTTGGCGATGAGCGCGGTCCACAGCCCGCTGTAACCGCCGCCGACGACCAGGAGATCGCACCGCTCGTCGCCGGTCAGAGCGGGACGGGCCCGCGGCCTCCCCGGGTCGTCGAGCCAGTAGGACAGGGGACGTGCGTCGGAGAGTGAGTGTGCGGCAGTACGCATGGCGTCCGGGGCCATGGTTTCCAACTCCTTCGGCTTCTACTTGACCGCGTTGCTCTTCCGCCGGTTCGCGATGAGCTGTCCGGCGAGAACCACCACCACGGCGATGACGAACATGGCCGTGCCGATGACGTTGATCTGCACGGGTGTTCCACGCTGCGCCGATCCCCAGACGAACATGGGGAACGTCACCGTGGAGCCCGCGTTGAAGTTGGTGATGATGAAATCGTCGAAGGAGAGCGCGAAGGCGAGCAGCGCCCCGGCGGCGATTCCCGGGGCGGCGATCGGGAGGGTCACCCGGAGGAACGTCTGCACGGGGCCCGCGTAGAGATCGCGGGCCGCCTCCTCCAGCCGCGGGTCCATCGACATCACCCGTGCCTTGACGGCCGTCACCACGAAGCTGAGGCAGAACATGACGTGGGCGATCAGCACGGTCCAGAAGCCCAGCTGTGCGCCCATGTTGAGGAAGAGGGTGAGCAGCGAGGCCGCCATGACGACCTCGGGCATCGCCATCGGCAGGAAGATCAGCGAGTTGATCGCGCCGCGGGCCCGGAAGCGGTAGCGGACCAGCGCGAAGGCGATCATCGTGCCCAGCGCGGTCGCGCCGATCGTCGCCCAGAACGCGATCCGCAGCGAGAGCGAGAGCGAACCGCAGAGGTCGGCGACGCCGCAGGGATCCTTCCAGGCGTCCAGGGAGAAGCGCTGCCAGGCGTAGTTGAAGCGTCCGTTCGGCTTGTTGAAGGAGAACACCATCACGACGATGTTCGGAAGGATCATGTACGCGAGGGTCAGCAGACCGGCGAGCACGACCAGGTTCCGGTGGATCCATCGGAGTGCGGGCATCAGACCAGGTCCTCCGTGCCGGAGCGGCGGATGTAGACGGTGACCACGAGCAGGACGACCGCCATGAGGATGAACGAGAGGGCGGCCGCCGTCGGGTAGTCCAGGACCCGCAGGAACTGGGTCTGGATGACGCTGCCGACCATCTTGGTGTCGGTGGAGCCGAGGAGTTCCGCGTTGACGTAGTCGCCGCTGGCCGGGATGAACGTCAGCAGGGTGCCGGAGACGACCCCGGGCATGGACAGCGGCAGCGTCACCTTGCGGAAGGTGGTGGCGGGCGTGGCGTACAGGTCGCGCGCGGCCTCGTGCAGACGGCCGTCGATCCGTTCCAGCGAGGTGTAGAGCGGCAGGATCATGAACGGAAGGAAGTTGTACGTCAGACCGCAGACGACCGCCATGGGGGTGGCCAGGACCCGGTTGTCCCCGGTCCAGCCGAGCCAGGCTGTGACGTCCAGGACGTGCAGGGTGTTCATCACCCCGACGACCGCTCCGCCGTCCGCGAGGATCGTCTTCCAGGCGAGCGTCCGGATCAGGAAGCTGGTGAAGAACGGTGCGACGACGAGCACGAGCACGAGGTTGCGCCAGCGGCCCGCCTTGAACGCGATGAGATAGGCGAGCGGGTAGCCGAGCAGCAGGCACAGGAAAGTGGCGGTGCCCGCGTACAGGAGGGACCGGACGAACTGCGGGTAGTAGTCGGCGAAGGCGTCCCAGTAGGTCCGGACGTGCCAGGTGACCTGGAAGCCCTTCTCCAGGGATCCGGTCTGCACGGAGGTCGACGCCTGGTAGACCATCGGCAGCGCGAAGAAGACGAGCAGCCACAGGATGCCGGGGAGCAGCAGCCAGTACGGGACGAGCCGCCTGCGGGCGGACGGTTTGCGGACGTCGGTGTTCACTGAGGGCGCCGGTGGCGCCTCGGCGGCGCTCACGCCGCTTCCTCCATGCCTTCCGCACCGGCGTTGATGTGCTGGGCCGCGTCGAGCCCGAAGGTGTGCTCGGGATTCCAGTGCAGGACGACGCCGGCGCCGGGTACGAGCCGGCCGTCGCGCTCGATGTTCTGCTCGTAGACCTGGAGCGCCGTGCCGGCGGGGCTCTCGACGACGTACTGCGTGGAGACGCCGATGAAGCTGGAGTCGGTGATGCGGCCGGTGACCCGGTTGCGGCCGTCGGGTATCGCGGCCGCGTCGTCGGCGTGGGTCAGGGAGATCTTCTCGGGGCGCACGCCCACGAGTACCTTCCCGCCGCTCTCCGCCGAGGACGGACACCGCCCGCCGGGCAGTCTGAGCCTCCCGCCGCCGGCGGCCACGACGACGTCCGCTCCCGTGGAGACGATCCGCCCCTCGATGAGGTTGGAGGTGCCGAGGAAGTTCGCCACGAAGGTGGTGCGGGGGTTCTCGTACAGATCGGCGGGGGCGCCGAGCTGCTCGACCCGGCCGCCGTTCATCACCGCGACGGTGTCGGCCATCGTCATGGCCTCCTCCTGATCGTGGGTGACGTGCACGAAGGTGATGCCGACCTCGGTCTGGATCCGCTTGAGTTCGAGCTGCATCTGGCGGCGCAGTTTCAGGTCGAGGGCGCCGAGCGGCTCGTCGAGGAGGAGGACCTGGGGGTGGTTGATGAGCGCGCGGGCCACGGCGACGCGCTGCTGCTGTCCGCCGGAGAGCTGGTGCGGCTTGCGTCGGGCGAAGTCGCCGAGCTGGACGAGGTCGAGCATCTCGCCGACCTGCTTGGCGACGGACTTGATGCCGCGGCGGCGCAGCCCGAAGGCGACGTTCTCGCTGACATCGAGGTGCGGGAAGAGCGCGTAGCTCTGGAAGACGGTGTTGACGGGGCGCTTGTACGGGGGCAGGTCCGTGATGTCGCGGCCGCCGAGCGAAACTGTGCCGGTGGTGGCCTCCTCCAGGCCCGCGATCATGCGAAGGGTGGTGGTCTTGCCGCAGCCGGACGCGCCGAGCAGCGCGAAGAAGGAGCCCTGCGGGACGGTGAGGTCGAGGGGGTGCACTGCGGTGAAGGAGCCGTAGGTCTTGCTGATCCCGGTGAGACGGACGTCGCCGCCCTCTGTCTGCTGCTGTGTCATGGGTCGCGGTCCCAGTGGTGTCGAGGGAAGATCGGGAGGGGGACGGGCCGGTCAGGCGCCGATGAGCTTGGCGAACTTCTCCTCGTACGCCGTCTCTTCCCCGGCGCTGAGGGAGCGGAAGGACCGTGACTTCGCGGCCATCGCCCTGTCGGGGAGGATCAGCGTGTTGGACGCCATCGACTCGTCGATCTTCGCGAGCTCACCGGCGACGCCGTCCACCGGGCAGACGTAGTTGATGTAGGCGGCGAGCTGGGCGGCGACCGGGAGCTCGTAGTAGTGGTCCATGAGCTTCTCGGCGTTGGTCTTGTGCCGCGCTCCGGCCGGGACCAGCATGTTGTCGCTCGACGTGATGTAGCCGGCGGACGGGATCGAGAACTTGATGTCCGGGTTGTCGGCCTGGAGCTGGATGATGTCGCCCGCCCAGGCCACACAGGCCGCGATGTCCCCCTTGCTCAGGTCCGCGGTGTAGTCGTTGCCGGTGAAGCGGCGTATCTGCTTCGTGTCGACACCCTTCTGCATCCGGCCGACGGCCGCGTCGAAGTCGGCGTCGGTGAAGGACCCGGGGTCCTTGCCCATGTCGAGGAGCGTCATGCCGACCGAGTCGCGCATCTCGGAGAGGAACGAGACCTTGCCCTTGAGCTTCGGGTCGTCGAGGAGCTGGGTGACGGAGTCGACCTTCCGGCCACCGGTCGCCTTCTCGTTGTAGGCGATGACGGTCGGGATACCGGTCCACGGATAGGAGTAGGCGCGCCCCGGGTCCCAGTCGGGTGTACGGAACTGGGGCGAGAGGTTCGCGAAAGCGTGGGGCAGGTTCGCCGGATCGAGCTTCTGCGCCCATCCGAGCCGGATGATGCGGGCGGCGAGCCAGTCCGTCACGATGATGAGGTCGCGTCCGGTGTCCTGGCCCGCGGCGAGCTGCGGCTTGATCTTCCCGAAGAACTCGACGTTGTCGTTGATGTCCTCGGTGTACTTGACCTTGATCCCGGTGCGTTTCGTGAACGCGTCAAGGGTCGGACGGCTCTTCTCGTCCTCGCTCACGTCCATGTACTCGGTCCAGTTGGAGAAGTTGATCCGCTTCTCCGTTGCCGAGTGGTCGTCGAAGGACGCGGCGTCCCCCTCCCGTTTCGCGGGCGGTATCCCGCACGCGGTCAGCGCTCCGAGGCCACCGAGGGCGAGGGCTCCCATGCCCGACGCCCTGAGAAGCGAACGGCGGGTGAGGGCGCCCCTGCCGTTTCCGAGGCTGCGCCTCATGGCTGCCAGCTGTGGCGCGGAGAGGCGCTCGGGCTCGTACTGCTCCATACGCGTGGGCCCTTCCGGGTGGGTGGGGCCGCCGGGCGGCGGCCGCTGCTATCGGTCCCCGAAGACGGTGCGGTGCCAGTCCTTCCGGGCCACCGCGGTGTTGTCGTACATGACGTGCTTGACCTGCGTGTACTCCTCGAAGGAGTACGACGACATGTCCTTGCCGAAGCCGCTGGCCCGGTATCCGCCGTGCGGCATCTCGCTGATGATCGGGATGTGGTCGTTGATCCACACGCAGCCCGCCCTGAGCTCACGGGTTGCGCGGTTGGCCCGGTACAGACCGGTGCTCCACGCGGAGGCGGCCAGCCCGTAGGGGGTGTCGTTGGCGAGGCGGATTCCCTCGTCGTCGGTGTCGAAGGGCAGCACGACGAGGACGGGGCCGAAGATCTCGGAGGTGACGATCTCGCTGTCCTGGGCGGCGCCCGTGATCAGGGTGGGCCGGTAGTAGGCACCGGCGGCGAGGTCACCTCCGGGGGCCCCGCCGCCGGTGACGACGGTGGCGTAGGCGCGGGCGCGGTCGACGAACCCGGCCACCCGGTCACGATGCTGATGGCTGATCAGCGGTCCGAGGTCGGTCGAGGGGGCGAAGGGGTCACCGAGCCGCACGGTCTCCATCAGGGCGGCGACCCCGCTCACGAACGCCTCGTAGAGGGGACGCTGGACGTAGGCGCGGGTGGCGGCCGTGCAGTCCTGGCCGCTGTTGATCAGGGCTCCGGCGACCGCCCCCTCGATCGCGGCGTCGAGATCCGCGTCGTCGAACACGAGGAAGGGCGCCTTGCCGCCGAGCTCCAGGTGCAGGCGCTTGACGGTGGCGGTGGCGAGCGCGGCGACCCGCCTGCCGACGGCGGTTGATCCGGTGAAGGAGGTCATCACGACGTCGGGGTGGCTCACGAGGTGCTCGCCCGCGTCCCGCCCGGCACCGGAGACGATGTTGATCACGCCGTCGGGAATGCCTGCCTCCGTGGCCGCCTGCGCGAACATCAGCGCCGTCAGCGGCGTGATCTCGGCAGGCTTCAGCACGATGGTGTTACCGGCGGCGACGGCCGGGAGGATCTTCCAGGCCGCCATCTGGAGCGGGTAGTTCCAGGGCGCGATCGAGCCGATCACACCGAGGGCCTCACGGCGCACGTAGGAGGTGTGGTCGCCGCTGTACTCGGCGGCCGACTTCCCTTCGAGGTGACGGGCGGCGCCGGCGAAGAACGAGGCGTTGTCGACCGTGCCGGGGACGTCGAACTCGGTGGACAGCTTGACGGGCTTTCCGCACTGCAGGGACTCGGCGTACGCGAGGTCCCCGGCCTGGTCGGCCAGTACGGCGGCGAAGCGGTGCAGCGCCTGCGAGCGTTCGGCGGGGGTGAGCCCCGACCAGCCGGGGAACGCCTCGCGGGCGGCCGCCACGGCGGCGTCGACGTCGCCGGTGCCGGCCAGTTCGTAACGGAGGACCGTGCGGCCCGTGGCGGGGTCGACCACGTCCTGGTGGCGCCCCGAGGTGCCGGGGCTCAGCCGGCCGCCGATGTACTGCGCGCCCCCGGCGAAGCGGTCCTGCGGCTGGAAGCCGTTGCCCATGACGTTCTCCTCCACTGCGCCGTGACCAGGGGCGGCGTAGCTTCTTGTCGAATTGAGTGCCGATCCTGACAGAGCAGACCTCCACCAACAAGTGATTCCGTTGTTTCCATTTGGTTACGCAACGGAATCTGTCGACGATGTGTCTCGCACGTGCGGAAATCCATGTACTCACTGTCAGTGGCGGATGCCAGACTCGGCTGCCATGGGACAGGAACACATGGACCTCCTCCTGGAGCGCACGGCGCGCGGGGAGAACGTGAAGTACCTGCCGTTCTGGGGGCACCGGCCCCGCACGGACGGCAGGCTCGGGGAGAGCTGCCTCAGCCAGTGGTGGCCGGCGCCGTTCACGGTCGGTCCGGTGGCCTACGCGACTGCGGAGCACTGGATGATGGCCGGCAAGGCGCGGCTCTTCGGGGACGCGGACGCCGAGGCCTCGGCCGTGGCGGCGGGCAGTCCCGCGGCGGCGAAGAAGGCGGGCCGGCTGGTGAGGGGCTTCGACGAAGACGTATGGGCGCGGGAGCGGTTCGCCCTGGTCGTCGCGGGCAGCGTGCACAAGTTCGGTCAGGACCCGGCGCTGCGGGCGTATCTGCTGGGCACCGGGGAGCGCGTGCTCGTCGAGGCCAGTCCCCTGGACCGGATATGGGGCATCGGACTGTCCAAGGACGATCCGCGGACCGCGGATCCGGTTTCCTGGCGCGGGCTGAATCTGCTGGGCTTCGCGCTCATGGAGGCGCGTGCGCGGCTGCGCGCGGGGTGACGACGCGCGCGGCCGCGGCCGGGAGATGCTTCCCCCGGCCCGGCCGTCCCCCGCTGGTCAGCGGTCGGTGCCGACGACCAGTGACGTGGAGTAGGGATCGTCGTAGTCGTAGCCATTGCTCGATTCGTCGTTGGCGATGGCCCAGATGATGAATCCCAGGAAGACCGCGCTGATGACGATTCCGACCGACCCCAGGATGATCCCGGCGAGCGCCATGCCCCCGTTGGTCGCCTCACCCCGCCTGGCGCGACCTCGGCCGATGATGCCGAAGATCAGAGCGAGGACGCCCAGGATGACGCCGAACCCGTACATGCAGAAGCCGACCACCGCGATGATGCCGAGGACCATCGCGGCGATGCCCAGCCCGTTGGTGGGCGCCGGGCCCCAGGGCTGCTGGCCGCTGTAGCCGGGGTATCCCGGGTAGCCGTACGCAGCCGAGGGTGCGGCGGGCGCGGACGGGTAGCCGTACCCAGCCGAAGGTGCGGCAGGCGCGGACGGGTAGCCGTACCCAGCCGAAGGTGCGGCGGGCGCGGACGGGTAGCCGTGCTGCCCCGGCCCGTTCGGCCCGACCGGCGGCGCCGGCACGGGGGGCTGTTGCGGACCGAAGGAGCCGACGGGTCCGGGTCCAGGTATGGGCCCGGCGCCCGTGTCGGGGCTCGGCATGGACGTGACCGTGGGCTGGTTGTGCACCGCGGGCGGCACGGCGTCCGTGGGCTGCTTGCCCAGGTCGACCCTGTTGTCCGGCGGAGCCCACGGATCGCGCGGTGCGCCCTCGCCCCCGGGCTGCTGTGTGTTGTCTGACATGGGCCTCCCCCATCGTGGTCCCGCCATGCTACGGCCCGGTCCGCGGCCGCAGGGTCCCGCCTACGATGATCGGTGCAGCCGGTGCACCCGGCCGAATTTCAGAGATCCGGGAGTATCCGATGAACGATCTGCACCCCTTCGTCGCGGGGCTGCCCAAGGCCGAGCTCCACGTCCACCACGTCGGGTCGGCCTCGCCCCGCATCGTGGCCGAACTGGCGGCGCACCACCCCGACTCCAAGGTCCCCACGGACCCGGAGGCGCTGTCCGACTTCTTCACCTTCACCGACTTCGGGCACTTCATCGACGTCTACCTCTCGGTCGTGGACCTGATCCGCACCCCCGAGGACGTCCGCCTGCTGACCTTCGAGGTCGCCCGGGACATGGCCCGCCAGAACATCCGGTACGCGGAGCTGACCGTCACCCCCTTCAGCTCGACCCGCCGGGGCATCCCGGAGCAGGGCTTCATGGAGGCCATCGAGGACGCGCGCAAGACCGCCGAGTCCGAGCTCGGCGTCGTCCTGCGCTGGTGCTTCGACATTCCCGGCGAGGCCGGTCTCGAGGCCGCCGAGGAGACCGCCCGCCTCGCCGTCGACCTGCGGCCCGAAGGACTGGTCTCCTTCGGCCTGGGAGGACCCGAGGTCGGCGTGGACCGTCCGCAGTTCAAGCCCTACTTCGACCGTGCCATCGCCGCGGGTCTGCACTCCGTCCCGCACGCCGGGGAGACCACGGGCCCGCAGACCGTCTGGGACGCCCTCACCTCGCTGCGCGCGGAGCGCATCGGCCACGGCACCAGCTCCACCCAGGACCCGAGGCTGCTGGCCCACCTCGCCGAGCACCGCATCGCCCTGGAGGTCTGCCCGACGTCGAACATCGCCACCCGTGCGGTGGCCGACCTCGACCGGCACCCGATGCGGGAGATGGTGGAGGCGGGGGTCCTCGTCACGGTCAACAGCGACGACCCGCCGATGTTCGGCACCGACCTCAACAACGAGTACGGGGTGGCGGCCCGGCTGCTCGGCCTGGACGAGCGCGGAGTGGCCGACCTGGCGAAGAACGCCGTGGAGGCGTCGTTCCTGGACCCGGCCGGCAAGCGGACGCTGGCCGCCGAGATCGACACGTACACGACGAACTGGCTGGAGGCTCCCGGCCGCTGACCCCGGCCGGTCACAATGGCCCCATGACCACCACTGTCACCGCCGTGGCACACCGCGGAGATCCCTACCGTGCCCGCGAGAACACCCTTCCCTCGATCCTGTCCGCCGTGGAACAGGGCGCGGACGCGGTCGAGATCGATGTCCGCGTCACCCGGGACAAGGTGCCCGTGCTGCTCCACGACTCCACGCTGGAGCGCCTGTGGGGCCACGACGTCCGCCTCGACCGGCTGGATCGACAGGAGTTGCTGGAACGGAGCGGCGGCGGGGTGCCGACCCTGCGTGAGGCGCTGTCCGCCGCCGGCGACCGCCGGGTCATGGTCGACCTGCCTGGCGCCACCGACGCGTCGGTGCGGGAGATCGTCGGTGTGGTGCGGGACAGCGGGGCGCGGGAGCGCGTGTACTACTGCGCGGACACGCACGCGATGCTGAAGGTGCGGGCGGCCGATCCGTCCGCCGAGATCGCGCTGACCTGGACGACACTCGCGCCTCCGCGTGCCGTCCTGCTCGAGGCGGTGCGGCCGCGCTGGCTGAACTACCGCTTCGGACTGCTGAGCCGCGAGCTGACGGACCGTATCCACAGGGACGGACTGCTGGTCTCGGCCTGGACGGTGGACACCCGGCGCACGATGCGCCGGCTGATGGCGTGCGGCGTCGACTCGATCACCAGCAACCGGATCGACGCACTCCGCGACCAGCTGACCAACTCTCTTTCCCGTGGGGCCGCTTGACCGGTCCGGCATCATGGGCGGTCCGTACCGTCCGTGGCCACTGGAGCAGACGTGACCGAGCCCGGCGCCCGTACCGCACCCTCCCGCGTCCGCACCGACATCGCCCACAACGCCCGGGTGTGGAACTACTGGCTGGGCGGCGCCGACCACTACCCCGTCGACCGCGCGGTGGGTGACCGGGTCACGGCCCTGTACCCGAGCATCGGCGAAGTGGCCCGTGCCGACCGGGCCTTCCTCGGCCGGGCGGTGCGTCATCTGGCCGGCGACACGGGGACCGGCCAGTTCCTGGACATAGGCACCGGACTGCCGACCGCGGACAACACCCACGAGATCGCCCAGCACACGGCGCCCGACGCACGCGTCGTGTACGTCGACAACGACCCGATGGTCCTGGTGCACGCGCGTTCCCTGCTCACCAGCTCACCCGAGGGCGCCACCGAGTACATCGCCGCGGACGCCCGGGACCCGGAGCGGATCCTGCGCGACGCCGGGCGGACCCTGGACCTCGGGCTGCCGGTCGCGGTGATGATGCTGGGCATCCTCAACTTCATCCTGGACACGGAGGAGGCGCGGAGCATCGTGAGGACGCTGACGGACCCCCTGCCGTCGGGCAGCCACCCGGTGCTCACCCATCCCACACCGGAGCTGGGCGGCGAGGGCAACGAGGCCGCGATGCGCTTCTGGAACGAGAACGCCACCCCGCCGATCACCGCCCGCAGCCGCTCCGAGTTCGCCTCGTTCCTCGACGGCCTGGACATCCTGGAGCCGGGCATCGTGTCCTGCTCCCGCTGGCGGTCCGGTTCCTCCGTGCGGGGTCCCGAGGTGGCCCAGTTCGGCGCGGTGGGCCGCAAGCCGTAAGCGCGGGTGGCGGGTCAGGCCGGCGCGGCGGCGGGAACGTCCCCCATCGCCTCCAGCCGCTTGATCATGCGCCGGACGACGAGCAGCGGGATCACCCCGAAGACGCCGAAGGACATGTCGATGACGGTCCACCAGAAGGGGATGTCCCGGATCGGCCCGCAGATGAGGGCGAGCGGGATGATCCCGGCGCAGGCGATCATGCCGAACTCGATCACCCAGATGTTGCGGACCGGATCACGGTAGGGGCCGTAGAAGGCGACCGCGATGACGAGATGGGCGAAGGCCAGCCAGTCGGTGCCGTACAGCACGAAGGGATAGGAGGCATCGGCCTCGTCGAGACCGGTCCGGACCCGGGTGATCCACTCGGTCAGGGCCGGGAAGTGCTCGGGGACGGGAGATGCGGAGGACTTCAACAGGTCCTCGGCCCAGTGGAGTTCGGTGACCAGCGGGAAGGCGGTCAGCCCGCTGAGCACCAGACAGACGATGAAGACGACCAACCACACGCGTATGCGCCGCAAGAGGGCTCGCTCGCTCATGGCCGCAGCGTACGCCCGTCATGAACACGTTCAAAAAGTGGGGTGCGCCCGGCACGCGAACGGCCCCGGGCGGAACCCGGGGCCGTGGTCCTCGCCGGACGCCGGTCAGTCGTCGAGCGACGTCATGACGTGCTTGATCCGGGTGTAGTCCTCGAAGCCGTACGCGGAGAGGTCCTTGCCGTAGCCGGACTTCTTGAACCCGCCGTGCGGCATCTCGGCGACGAGCGGAATGTGGGTGTTGATCCACACACAGCCGAAGTCGAGCTTCTTGGACATCCGCATCGCGCGGGAGTGGTCCTTGGTCCACACCGATGAGGCCAGCGCGTACTCGACACCGTTGGCGTACTCCACGGCCTGCGCCTCGTCCGTGAAGGACTGGACGGTGATCACGGGCCCGAAGACCTCGTGCTGGACGATCTCGTCGTCCTGCCGGAGGCCGGAGACGACGGTCGGGGCGTAGAAGTAGCCCTTGTCGCCCACACGGTGGCCGCCCGCCTCGACCTTGGCGTGTGCGGGGAGCCGCTCGATGAACCCGCTGACCTGCGCCAGCTGGTTGGCGTTGTTCAGCGGGCCGTACAGCACGTCCTCGTCGTCCGGCAGACCGGTCTTCGTGTCCGCGGCCGCCTTGGCGAGCGCGGTGACGAACTCGTCGTGGATGGACTCGTGGACCATGACGCGGGTCGCGGCCGTGCAGTCCTGTCCGGCGTTGAAGTAGCCCGCGACGGAGATGCCCTCGACGGCCTTGGCGATGTCGGTGTCCTCGAACACGACGACGGGAGCCTTGCCGCCGAGCTCCAGGTGAACGCGCTTGACGTCCTTGGCCGCGGACTCGGCGACCTGCATACCGGCCCGCACCGAGCCGGTGATCGAAGCCATTGCCGGGGTCGGGTGCTCGACCATCGCGCGGCCGGTGTCACGGTCGCCGCAGATGACGTTGAAGACGCCCTTGGGCAGGATCTGCCCGATGATCTCGGCGATCAGCACGGTCGACGCCGGGGTGGTGTCGGACGGCTTGATGACGACGGTGTTGCCCGCGGCGAGCGCCGGGGCGAACTTCCACACGGCCATCATCATCGGGTAGTTCCACGGCGCGACCTGGGCGCAGACACCCACGGGCTCGCGGCGGACGATGGAGGTGAGCCCCTCCATGTACTCGCCGGCCGAGCGGCCTTCGAGCAGCCGGGCGGCACCCGCGAAGAAGCGGATCTGGTCCACCATCGGCGGGATCTCTTCGGTGCGGGTGAGCTCCAGGGGCTTGCCGGTGTTCTCCGACTCGGCCGCGATGAGGTCCTCGGCCCGCTCCTCAAAGGCGTCGGCGATCTTCAGCAGTGCCTTCTGGCGCTCGGCGGGCGTCACGTCGCGCCAGGCGGGGAACGCGGCCGCGGCGGCGTCCATGGCGGCATCGACGTCGGCCTGTCCGGAGAGCGGCGAAGTCGCGTAGACCTCCTCCGTCACCGGGTTGACCACATCGATGGTCCGCCCGTCCGCGGCGTCCCGGAACTCTCCGTTGATGTAGTTGCGCAGACGGCGCACCTCGGTGGTCACAACCACCCCTCCTGTCGACTGTCCGATGGGTGAGACTTCCACACTAAACCGTCGGGTGCCGCTTTCGACATACCCACCCGCCGCGAACTTCGGATTCAGTTACATACAGGCGCCAGGACAACGAATTTCATCGATTCACGCTTGCCAGACAGACGAGTAGCGGTGCAGAGTGGATGTGTGGCCAGTCGTAGCGCAGACTCCAGGATTGGGAGCGGATCGTCACCAGCGGTCGATGCCGTCTCCCTCGCGATCATCGAGCAGCTCCAGGAGGACGGCCGCCGGCCGTACGCCGCGATAGGCAAGGCCGTCGGCCTTTCCGAGGCGGCCGTGCGCCAGCGCGTGCAGAAGCTCCTCGATCAGGGCGTGATGCAGATCGTCGCCGTCACGGACCCGCTGACGGTGGGCTTCCGGCGCCAGGCCATGGTCGGTGTCAACGTCGAGGGCGATGTCGACCCCGTCGCCGAAGCCCTCTCGGCGATGACCGAGTGCGAGTACGTGGTGATGACCGCGGGCTCCTTCGACCTCATGGTGGAGATCGTCTGCGAGGACGACGACCACCTGCTGGAGACGATCAACAAACGCATCCGGGCCGTACCCGGGGTGCGCTCCACCGAGAGCTTCGTCTACCTCAAGCTCAAGAAGCAGACCTATATGTGGGGAACCCGATAGCCGTGAGCAAGGACCTCAGCCGGACCGCGTACGACCACCTGTGGATGCACTTCACCCGCATGTCGGACTACGAGAACGCGCCCGTTCCCACCATCGTGCGTGGCGAGGGAACCCACATCTACGACGACAAGGGCAAGCGCTACCTCGACGGTCTCTCCGGCCTGTTCGTCGTCAACGCCGGACACGGCCGGCACGAGCTCGCCGAGACGGCGTACAAGCAGGCTCAGCAGCTGGCCTTCTTCCCTGTGTGGTCCTACGCCCACCCCAAGGCCGTCGAGCTCGCCGAGAGGCTCGCCCACCACGCCCCGGGCGACCTCAACAAGGTCTTCTTCACCACCGGTGGCGGCGAGGCCGTCGAGACCGCGTGGAAGCTGGCCAAGCAGTACTTCAAGCTCAAGGGCAAGCCGACCAAGTACAAGGTCATCTCACGCGCGGTCGCCTATCACGGCACCCCCCAGGGCGCCCTTTCGATCACCGGACTGCCCGCGCTCAAGGCCCCGTTCGAGCCTCTGGTGCCGGGCGCGCACAAGGTGCCGAACACCAACATCTACCGCGCCCCGCTCTTCGGTGACGACCCGGAGGCCTTCGGCCGCTGGGCCGCCGACCAGATCGAGCAGGAGATCCTCTTCGAGGGCCCTGACACCGTCGCGGCCGTCTTCCTCGAGCCCGTGCAGAACGCCGGCGGGTGCTTCCCGCCGCCGCCCGGCTACTTCCAGCGGGTGCGCGAGATCTGTGACCGGTACGACGTGCTGCTCGTCTCCGACGAGGTCATCTGCGCCTTCGGCCGCCTCGGCACGATGTTCGCCTGTGACAAGTTCGGCTACGTACCGGACATGATCACCTGCGCCAAGGGCATGACGTCGGGCTACTCCCCCATCGGCGCCTGCATCATCTCCGACCGGCTGGCCGAGCCGTTCTACGAGGGCGACAACACCTTCCTGCACGGATACACCTTCGGCGGCCACCCGGTCTCCGCCGCGGTCGCCCTCGCCAACCTCGACATCTTCGAGCGCGAGGGCCTCAACCAGCACGTCCTGGACAACGAGAACGCCTTCCTCACCACGCTGCAGAAGCTGCACGACCTGCCGATCGTCGGCGACGTCCGCGGCAACGGCTTCTTCTACGGAATCGAGCTGGTGAAGGACAAGGCCACCAAGGAGACGTTCACCGACGAGGAGACCGAGCGCGTCCTCTACGGCTTCCTCTCCAAGGCCCTGTACGAGGCCGGCCTCTACTGCCGGGCCGACGACCGCGGCGACCCGGTCGTCCAGCTCGCTCCCCCACTGATCTCCGACCAGTCGACCTTCGACGAGATCGAGGGCATTCTCCGCGGTGTCCTCACGGAGGCATGGAAGAAGCTCTGACCGACGCCCCGGCCCGGACGACCGCGCCGGAAGTCATTTCATACGGTCTACGCGGCCCGGATGCACCCGTTCGAGTGAGAAGGGGTGCATCCGGGCCGTGTGCTGTCCCGACACCCAGGTCCGGCTGCCTAGCGTGCCGAGTGACCGATCGGCCTTGCCTTCGTTCCCCCGTACGGGGGAACGGGAAATCTGATCCGAACCGAGGTGTACGCCATGGCCCCGCCCGACAACGACGTGATCTGGGCACGTTCCCTGCACCACTCCCACAACGGATCGCCGGGGCTCAGCGGCGTCTCGCTCGGTGTCCGCGACGGCGAGGTCCTCGCCGTCACCGGGCGCCGCGGGTGCGGCAAGACGACTCTGCTCAACTGCCTCTCCGGCCAGCTGGTGCCCCAGCAGGGCGAGGTCTGGTTCAACAGCGTGCCCGTGCACACCATGGGCCCCCGGCTGCGCGAGCGGCTCCGCCGGGACAGATTCGGCTGGATCGCGGCAGAACCGCAGCTCGTCCCCGAGCTCAGCACCTGGGAGAACGCCGCCCTGCCGCTTCTGCTGCGAGGTGTCTCGCACCGGGCCGCCAAGAAGGCCGCCACCGAGTGGCTGGAGCGCCTGGACATCGGCCCGCTCGCCAGGAAACGGCCCCACACGCTGCTCCAGTCCCAGCGCCAGCGGATCTCCGTGGCCCGCGCGCTCACCGCCTCGCCGTCGGTGATCTTCGCGGACGAGCCGACGGCGAGCCTGCACCACGCCGAGCGCACACAGCTCCTCCGCACACTCACCACGGCGGCGCGGTCCCACGGGATCACCGTCGTGCTCGCGACCCACGACGCGGACGTCGCAGCGCTCGCCGACCGTGTGGTCGGCATGCTGGACGGCCGCCGCGTCACCAACGTCTCCCTGCCCGCCGCCTCCGATACGGAAGGCCGCTCGGCGTGCTCGCTCTCCGTCTGACCCGCGGCTCGCACCCACTCGTCCTGATGCGGCGTCTGCTCCTCGCCGCCGCGTCGGCCGGGGTGGGTTTCCTGCTCCTGTGCACCCTGGGATACGCCTCCGGGCACCCGGCGCACGCGTCGAGCTCCGTACTCCGGCTGCTGTGGTGCGCCGTCCCGCTCGCCGCGACCGTCCAGTTCGCGGTGGCGGTCGCCCGTACGGATCCGAGCACCCGTCCGCGCCCCGGGCTGTTCGCCGCCGGTCTGGGACCGGTGCGTCTCTCCTTGCTGGCGGCGATCTCGACGGCGGTGTCCACGACCCTGGGGTCGATGGTGGCGCTGCTCGTCTTCCTCCATCTGCGCGGCGATCTGACGGGTCTTCCGTTCGACGGCGGTGCCGCGGAGTTCCTCGGCGCCGGCACTCCGCTGCCGCTCGCCGCCGCACTGACGCTGCTGGCGCTGGTGCCGCTGGCCGCGTCGGCGGCCGGCGGGCTCGCGCTCCGCTCCAGGCCGGCCGCCCCGTCCGACGCCCAGGAAGCCGAGGAGGACCTCGCGCCCGCGCCCACACCGAAGGGGCTGCCCTGGGGAGTCGCCCTCACCGCGGCCGGCCTCGCGGTCGAGGCGTACGCGAGCCGCGGATCGGCGGGCAACCCCTTCCCGCTGCCCGGCCGGCTGGACTCCACCCCCGCGGCCGTCCTCGCGGGCTGGACCCTCACCGCGATCGGCCTGGCGATGGCGGGCCCCGGCCTCACCCATCTGTGCGGACGGCTGCTCCAGGCGGTACGTCCGGGAGCCGTACGCCTGCTGGCGGGCAGGGTCCTGATGGACGAGGCGACCAGGATCGGCCGCCCGCTGGGAATCGTCTGCGCGGTGCTGTCCGGGGTGGTCGCGGCCTCCGTGCTCTACACCGGCGGCCCCCGCCCCTTCGGCCCGCTCACCGCGCTCGGCGCCGTCCTCGTCCTCGGCTGCACCACCGCGACCCTCCTGACCACCGCCCTGGAGGCCAAGCAGGCCCGTGTCCGTACGGCCGGGACGCTGCTGCGGCTCGGCGCCCCGGCCTCCGCGCTGCGCACCGCCGCCGTCCTGAGGGCACTGGTCCTGCTGGCCGTCTTCGCCCCGCTGACCTGGGCGATCGCCGAGCTGGCAGCACTGCCTCTGACGGGGTGACATCCGCCGCGGGGGCGGTCCGTAGCATGGCGGCGTGGAGAATCCGGACGAGAACACCTACGCACCCGGCGTCGAGATAGAGACGCTCGGCGCATTCGACCAGGCAGTCGCGGCCGGAACCCTGGCCGGCCACCGAGTGCAGTCCATCGACCTGAGGGAGCGGAGCGACGCGCTGCTCACGACGGGTGCCCGGGGCGCCGTCTTCCTCGGCTGCCGCATGGAGCCCCGCGCCGAGGAGAAGATACGCGCGGACGGGGCCTTCGTCTTCCCGCCGGTCCCCGGGCTTCCCTTCGACCCGTACCGCGGCTTGCTCTACACACCCGACGCCCTGTACGAGGGTCTGGCGGAGGGCGGTTACGAGGCGACGCCCGACGCGCGGGCGTACGACTGGTTCCAGGCGACCAAGTCGAACGGCGACGTCTTCGCTTCGATGCTGCGGGCGCTCCACGACGACGCGGTGTCCGACGCCCTCGACGAACACCTCACCGGGGCCCGGGTGGTGGGCGTGATGGGCGGCCACGCACTGGCCCGCGGCTCGAACGCGTACCACGGGGCGGCGATGCTCGGCAGGGAGCTGGCCCGCAGCGGTCTGACCGTGGCGACGGGTGGCGGCCCCGGCGCCATGGAGGCGGCCAACCTCGGCGCGTACGCGGCTCCGCACTCCGACGCGATGCTGCTGAAGGCCTGCGAACTACTGGCGGCCACACCGTCGTTCAGCCCGTCGGTCACCGACTGGGTGGGGGCGGCCTTCGCCGTACGGGAACGCTGGCCCGAGGGTGGGTCCTCGGTCGCGATCCCCACCTGGTTCTACGGTCACGAGCCGCCGAACGCCTTCGCGGACCACATCGCCAAGTACTTCGCGAACGCCGTGCGCGAGGACGGGCTGCTGGCCCGCTCGACCGCCGGGGTGATCTTCCTGCCGGGTGCGGCGGGCACCGTGCAGGAGATCTTCGACAACGCGACGCCGAACTACTACGAGTCCCGTTCCGCGCCCACCCCGATGGTGCTGGTGAACCGCGCGCACTGGACGGAGAAGCTGCCCGCCTGGCCGTTGCTCAGGGCACTCGCGGCGGACCGGGCGATGGAGTCCCGTATCGCACTCGTCGACACGGTGGAGGAGGCGGCCCCGGCTCTCGCCCGGCTGACGGGCTGACCTCAGGGCCGGCCGGTTCAGCGGGCGGCGAGCCGGGCGTCGAGGGCGTCGAAGAACACCTCCCAGCCGTCCTCGGCCGCCGCGTACTGCTCGGGTGTGAGATTGCCGCCGCGCTGCCGGAAGACCATCTCGGTGGACTTCCGGCTCTTCTCGGTGAAGGTCACCGTGACGGTCTCGCCCTCCACGTCGGCGGGCGCGCTCCGGTCCTTCAGCGTGAAGACGAGCCGCTCCGGGGCGGACACCTCCAGGTAGACACCGTGGAAGGGCATGTCCGCGCCGGGCACGACGATGACCAGGCTCCACCCACCGCCGGGTGTGACATCCATCGACAGACGATCGAGCGGCACGTCGGCGTCGCCTCCGTACCAGGCGGCGAAGTCCTCGGGGACCGTCCACGCCTCGAAGACCCGCTCCCGGGGCGCCGCGACGACACGGGTGATGTCGATGCCCTCACGTGCCGACCGCGTCATGGGACCTGCCCCTTCCGGACGTTTCGGAGTCAAGGGGACCACGGCACGGCGGACGCCGCCAGCCGGTGGGACGTGCCCGTCGTCACCTGGCCGGAGGAAGCACCACCGTCTCCGCCGGGTCGAACGTCACGCCCACGGCGGCCCCCTCCTCCGGGGTGTTACGCAGACCGCACTCCGCCTGGAGGGACGGACCGTCGCCGGGGTGCAGGGTGACGGTGACGTGGTGGCCGCGGAAGGTGCGTACGCCCACCGTGCAGCGCAGCCCGTCCTGCGGGCCGCCGATCCGTACGCCGCCCGGCCGTACGAGCAGCTCGCGTTCGCCCTGGGGCGACTCCTCGGGTACCGGCACCTTGCCCCAGACCGTGTCGGCGGCCGTCCCCGATACCGTGGCGTCGACCAGGTTGTCGAAGCCGAGGAAGCGGGCGACGAAGGAGGACGCCGGTTGCTGCCACACCTCCAGGGGAGTGCCCGCCTGGGCGATCCGGCCGTCGCGCATGACCACGACGCGGTCGGCGAGCGCGAATGCCTCGCCCTGGTCGTGGGTGACTGCGAGCACCGTGGTGCCCAGCCGGCCGAAGAGGGTGCGCAGTTCGACGACGAGACGTTCGCGCAGGCTCCGGTCCAGCTGACCCAGCGGTTCGTCGAGCATGAGCAGCCTGGGGCGGGGCGCCAGGGCGCGGGCGAGTGCCACCCGCTGCTGTTCACCGCCGGACAGGGCGGCCACGGCTCGTCGGCCCGCCCCCGGCAGGCCGACCAGGTCCAGGAGTTCACCGGCCCTGCGGTCACGCTCGGCCCGGGGGACGCCGTGCATCCGCAGCCCGAAGGCGACGTTGGCACCGGCGTCCCGGTGCGGGAACAGCTGGTGGTCCTGGAACATCAGACCGAGCCCGCGGCGGTGCACCGGCAGGGACGCCTGGTCGGCGCCGTCCAGGAACACCCGCCCGCCGTCCAGGGGCTGCAGCCCGGCCACGGCCCGCAGCAACGTCGACTTGCCACTGCCGCTCGGCCCCAGCACGCAGACGATCTCGTGGTCCGCCACTTCGAGGTCCACGGCGTCCAGCGCGGTCCGCTCCCCGAACCGGACCGTGGCCGCCTCCACTGCCAGCATCTTCAGAACTCCCCGGATCGGTCGGTGCGGATACGTTCGAGCAGGAGCAGCGACACCGCGCAGACGAGCATCAGAATCGTGCTGAGGGCCATCGCCTGCCCGTAGTTGAGCTCTCCGGAGCGCCCCAGCAGCCTGGCGACGGCAACCGGGAGGGTGGGGTTGTCGGGGCGGGCGATGAACACGGTCGCCCCGAACTCACCGAGCGACACGGCGAAGGCGAACCCCGCGGCCACCAGCACCGCGCGCCGCACGAGTGGCAGGTCGACCTCGCGCCAGGCCCGCAGCGGGGAGGCGCCGAGGACCGCGGCGGCCTCCCGCAGCCGGTCGTCCACCGCGCGCAGGACGGGCAGCATGGTGCGTACGACGAAGGGGACACCGACCAGTGCCTGGGCGAGCGGCACGAGGATCCAGGACGTACGCAGGTCGAGCGGCGGCTCGTCGAGGGTGATCAGGAAGCCGAAGCCGACGGTGACCGCCGACACCCCGAGCGGCAGCATCAGCAGGGCGTCGAAGCCCCGCACCAGCCGGCCGGCCCGCCTGGTCAGCGCGGCAGCCGCGAGGCCGCCGACCACGAGGGCGATGAGGGTCGCGACCAGCGCGTAGCGCAGGGAGTTCCCGATGGCGTCGAGCGGCGGCACGAGGAAGGTGGAGCTGTTGGCGTCGGCCGACTGCAGCGCGCGGTAGAAGCCGAAGCCGTAACCGTCCGAGGTGTCCAGGGAGCGTTCCACCAGCACGCCGAGAGGCACCACGATCAGCAGCAGAACGGTCAGCAGTACCCCGCCCAGCAGCGCCCGTTGCCCTGCTCCGTGCGGGCGGCGGGCGGTCCGCGCCGGATCGACGAGCTTCAGCGCGGTCTCACGGCGCCGTACGGTCCACGCGTGGACGGCGAGGATCCCGGCGACCGCGGCGAACTGGACCAGGGTCAGTACGGCGGCCGTCGGCAGATCGAGGAGCTGCGCGGTCTGCCGGTAGATCTCCACCTCCAGCGTGGAGTAGGCCGGACCGCCGAGGATCTGGACGACGCCGAAGGAGGTGAAGGTGAAGAGGAAGACCATGAGCGCGGCGGCGGCTACGGCCGGAGCCAGCGCGGGCAGCGTCACGCGCCGCCAGGCGGCGAGGCGGCCGGCCCCGAGCACCCGGGCGGCCTCCTCCTGGCGTGGGTCGAGCTGGGACCACAGCCCGCCCACCGTCCTGACGACGACCGCGTAGTTGAAGAACACGTGGGCGAGCAGGATCGCCCACACCGTGGTGTCGAGGCGCACTCCCCAGAGCTCGTCGAGGAATCCGCCGCGTCCCAGGAGTGCCAGGAACGCCGTGCCGACGACGACGGTCGGCAGGACGAACGGCACGGTCACCACGGCGCGCAGCAACTGCTTGCCGGGGAAGTCGAACCGCGCGAAGACGTAGGCGCCGGGCAGCGCGATCAGCAGGGTGAGCGCGGTCGAGGCAAAGGCCTGCCAGGTGGTGAACCAGAGGACGTCCAGGATGTCCGGCCGGCTGAGCACCGTGCCGATCCGGCCGAACTGCCAGTCACCGTCCGCCTTCAGCCCCCGGCCGACGATCGCGACGACCGGATAGGCGAAGAACAGCGCGAAGAACGCGACGGGCACGGCCATCAGGCCGAGCCGAACCGCGTTCCCGCGCACGCCGCCCCCGTGGGTGCGCCCGCCCTTGCTCCCGGGCGCACCGCCCTTGCCGGTGCGCCCGCCCTTGCCCGAGGGCCGCGCGGTTACTTCACGACGAGCGAGGACCACGACTGGACCCACTGCTCACGGTTCTCGGCGATCTTCTTCGGAGCCACGGTCGCCGGCTTGTCGACGGTCGCACCGAACTTCGTGAACAGCTCCGGCAGCTTCGCGTCCTTCACCACCGGGTTCACGAACATGTTCAGCGGCATGTCCTCCTGGAACCGCTTGCTGATCAGGAAGTCCAGCAGCGCCTTGCCCCCCGCCTCGTTCTTCGCGCCGTCCAGCAGACCGGCGAACTCGATCTGGCGGAAGCAGGTGCCGGTGGCGACACCGGTCGGCGCCTCGGTGGGCTGCGGATCGGCGTACAGCACCTCGACGGGCGGGCTGGAGGCGTAGGAGACGACCAGCGGGCGGTCGGCCTTGGCCTTCTTGCCCCCCGCGGAGCCGGAGAACTCGTCGTTGTACGCCTGCTCCCAGCCATCGACGACCTTGACGCCGTTGTCCTTCAGCTTCTTCCAGTAGTCCTGGTAGCCGTCCTCACCGTGGGTGGCGACGGTCCCGAGCAGGAAGCCGAGTCCGGGCGAGGAGGTCGCGGCGTTCTCGGTGACGAGGAGGTTCCTGTACGCGGGCTTCAGCAGGTCGTCGAAGGTCTTCGGCGGGTCGAGCTTCTTGTCGGCGAAGTACTTCTTGTCGTAGTTGACGCAGATGTCACCGGTGTCGACGGGCGTGACGCGATGCTTCTCCGCGTCGAGCTGGGCGTCGGCGGCGACACGGTCGAGACCCTTCGCCTCGTACGGCGTGAACAGACCGTTGTCGAGGGCGCGGGAGAGCAGCGTGTTGTCGGCTCCGAAGAAGACGTCGCCGCGCGGGGACCCCTTGGTGAGGATCTCCTGGTTGAGCGCGGCTCCGGCGTCACCGCTCTTGAGCACCTTGATCTTGTAGCCGGTCTCCTTCGTGAACGCCTTCAGTACGGCGTCCGAGGCGTTGAAGGAGTCGTGGCTGACCAGGGTGACGGTCTTGGAACCCTTGGATCCCTCGCCACCCGCGGACGCGTCGTCCGCCCCGCCGCAGCCCGCGAGCGCTGATATGCCGAGTGCGGCGGCGAGCGCGGTCACCGCGTACTTCGTGGTGTTGTTCATGTGATTCCTCCTGGAGATGACCAGGAAGAGACGCGGCCCTGCCCGCTCGGTGAGCGGGCAGGGCGCAACAGCTTGAGTAAGGTCCGAACTTCCTACCCGGAATGACCCGGGCGAGGTTCAGAGGGTCTGCGGCCGACCTGTCCTCGGTGCCGCACTCTCAGCGCTGTGGCGCTCCCCTGTCGGAATATGAAGTTGATTTCCCGGCCAGGCTACACCGGCCGGAACACGCCGGACCGTCCGGATCGCGCCCGTCCGCCCGGGACGCCTCAGCGCTCGGTGGCCGCCAGCTGTCCGCAGGCCCCGTCGATCTCCTGGCCGCGGGTGTCCCGGACGGTGACCGGCACGCCGTGCGCGGCGATGGCGTCGACGAACGCCTTCTCGTCCTCGGGGCGTGAGGCGGTCCACTTCGAACCCGGAGTCGGGTTCAGCGGGATGAGGTTGACGTGGACCCGCTTGCCCTTGAGCAGCCGGCCCAGCCGGTCACCGCGCCATGCCTGGTCGTTGATGTCCCGGATGAGCGCGTACTCGATGGAGATGCGGCGGCCGGACTTCTCCGCGTACTCCCACGCGGCGTCCAGAACCTCGCGGACCTTCCAGCGGGTGTTGACGGGAACGAGGGTGTCGCGCAGTTCGTCGTCCGGGGCGTGCAGGGAGACCGCGAGGCGGCACTTGAAGCCCTCGTCGGCGAAGCGCAGCATCGCAGGCACCAGGCCCACCGTGGACACGGTGATCCCGCGCTGCGAGAGACCGAGGCCGTCCGGCTCCGGGTCCGTCAGCCGGCGGATCGCACCGACCACGCGCTTGTAGTTGGCCAGCGGCTCGCCCATGCCCATGAAGACGATGTTGGAAAGCCGCGCCGGCCCGCCCGGGACCTCGCCGTCGCGCAGCGCGCGCATGCCGTCCACGATCTGGTGCACGATCTCCGCGGTCGACAGGTTGCGATCGAGTCCCGCCTGCCCGGTCGCGCAGAACGGGCAGTTCATGCCGCAGCCGGCCTGGGACGAGATGCACATGGTCACCCGGTCCGGGTAGCGCATGAGGACGGACTCGACGAGCGTCCCGTCGTGCAGCTTCCAGAGCGTCTTGCGGGTGGTGTCGTCGTCGCAGCTGATGTGGCGCATCACCGACATCAGGTCGGGGAACATCGCCTCGGCGAGCCTCTCCCGCGAGGCGGCCGGGATGTTGGTCCACTCCGCCGGGTCGTGCGCGTACCGCGTGAAGTAGTGCTGCGACAGCTGCTTGGCACGGAAGGGCTTCTCGCCGGTCGCGGCGACTGCTTCCTTGCGCTCGTCGGGGGTGAGGTCGGCGAGGTGCCGCGGCGGCAGCTTGGCTCCGCGGGGCGCGACGAAAGTGAGTTCTCCGGGCTTAGGCATGGTTCATCCAGTGTCGCAGACACGCCGTGGTACTCGGGTCCGCCGAGGATCCGGGCGGGACGTCAGCGGCGCTCGGCCCGGCTCCGCCCCAGGTCAGCGGGCGTACCACGGCCCATGGACGGCCCAGGCGCGGGCAGATACGGTGACCGGTCGCACAAGGCGTGCGCGGGAACGGCCACCGGTCGCACAGGCAGGGGCCTCCCGGGGAGCGACGGCCGCGGGCCGGATCAGGCACACGGAGAAGGGGCCGGTCGTCCGACTGGACGACCGGCCCCACCCCTGCAAGCGCGACGCGCGGAACTCAGCCGGATCCGACGAACAGCACCAGCAGCAGCCATACGACCGGGGCGCTCGGCAGCAGCGAGTCCAGCCGGTCCATGATGCCGCCGTGACCGGGCAGCAGCGTGCCCATGTCCTTGATCCCGAGGTCCCGCTTGATCATGGACTCACCCAGGTCGCCGAGCGTGGCGCTGGCCGCGACGGCGAGGCCCATCAGCAGCCCCTGCCACCAGCTCCCGCCGTCGATCAGGAACTCCATGCACAGGGCGCCGGCGACCATCGCGAAGCCGACCGCGCCGACCAGGCCTTCCCGGGTCTTCCCGGGACTGATGCGGGGAGCCAGCTTGTGCGTGCCGAAGCGCCAGCCGACGGCGTACGCGCCGGTGTCACTGACCACGGTCAGCAGGAGGAAGGTCAGCACCCGCCACGCACCGTCGTCCGCGGTGAGCATCATCGCGACGAACGTGGCGAGGAACGGCACGTAGAACACGGCGAAGACCCCCGCCGTGACGTCCTTGAGGTAGCCCTCGGGCGGCTCCGTCATCCGCCACACGAGCACCGCGAGAGCGGTGAGTGCCATGGCGACCCAGGCACCCTCCGCCTCCCTCACGTAGCCGGCGACGACCATCGCGGCGCCGCCGACGGCGAGCGGCACGAGAGGGGCGTTGATGCCCTTGCGCTCCTTGAGCCGGGAGGTGAGCTCCCAGAGACCGACCACCACCGCCAGCACGACCACGCCGACGAAGACGGCCTTCACCACGAAGAGGGAGCCGGCGACGAGGGCGCCGAGGCCCACCCCGACGCCTATGGCAGCACGCAGGTCACGCCCCGCGCGCTTCTTGGGCGGCGGGGACGGCAGCGGGGTGGACATGGGCTCCTGCGGCTTCTCGTCACGGAACAGGGGGCCGCTGACCCGCGCGGCGTCCCCGTTCCGGTCGTCGCGGTCGTCAGCGTCTCTACCTGCGTCGGGAACGTCCGGCACGATGGGCATGGGCCGAGTCTGCTGGGCGCCGTGCACATCGTATGCAGGACCCGCCGGAGCGGCCCCCATCTCGGGCGCGCCCCGGTAACCGGCTCCCTGCGGGGCACCCCAGGAAGAGTCGTTCATCAGACTTCGAGCAGCTCGGCTTCCTTGTGCTTGAGCAGCTCGTCCACCTGCGCGACGTACTTCGCGGTGGTGTCGTCGAGCTCCTTCTCCGCGCGGCGGACCTCGTCCTCGCCGGACTCCTTGTCCTTGACGAGCTTGTCCAGCGACTCCTTGGCCTTACGGCGGATGGAGCGGATCGAGATCTTGGAGTCCTCGGCCTTGGTCTTGGCGACCTTGATGTACTCCTTGCGGCGGTCCTGCGTGAGCTCGGGGAACGTCACACGGATGATGTTGCCGTCGTTGCTCGGGTTGACGCCGAGGTCGGAGTCACGGATCGCCTGCTCGATGTTGCGCAGCGCGGTCTTGTCGAACGGGGTCACCACGGCCATCCGCGGCTCGGGAACCGAGAACGAGGCCAGCTGGTTGATCGGGGTCAGCGCGCCGTAGTAGTCGGCGACGATCTTGTTGAACATCGCCGGGTGCGCACGGCCGGTACGGATCGCGGCGAAGTCCTCTTTCGCCACGACGACGGCCTTCTCCATCTTCTCCTCGGCCTCGAGGAGGATTTCTTCGATCACCACGTGCTCCTGCGTGTCTTGAGCGGACCCGGCATCGTCGGGTCCTGCGTCGCGTCCTCACCTGCACGGTGTCCGACCGGCAGGCCGTTGTCCATCGGTTCGGGCCGTCAGGCCCGGGTGCTCTCGTCGCTCACCAGCGTGCCGATCTTCTCACCCTTGACCGCGCGGGCGATATTGCCCTCCGCGGTCAGCTCGAAGACCAGGATGGGGAGCTGGTTGTCACGGCAGAGTGTGATCGCGGTGGCGTCGGCGACCTTGAGGTCGCGGGCGATCACTTCGCCGTACTGCAGGGCGTCGAACTTCACCGCGTCGGGGTTGGTCTTCGGGTCGGAGTCGTAGACCCCGTCCACGCCGTTCTTCCCCATCAGCAGCGCCTCGGCGTCGATCTCCAGGGCGCGCTGGGCAGCGGTGGTGTCGGTGGAGAAGTACGGCATGCCCATACCGGCACCGAAGATCACGACGCGACCCTTCTCCAGGTGCCGTACCGCACGGAGCGGGATGTACGGCTCCGCGACCTGGCCCATGGTGATGGCGGTCTGGACGCGTGAGTCGATGCCTTCCTTCTCCAGGAAGTCCTGCAGCGCCAGGCAGTTCATGACCGTGCCGAGCATGCCCATGTAGTCGGACCGTGCCCGGTCCATGCCGCGCTGCTGGAGTTCGGCGCCGCGGAAGAAGTTGCCGCCACCGATGACGACCGCGATCTCCGCGCCGTCGCGCACGACCGCGGCGATCTCGCGGGCGATGGTGTGCACGACGTCGGGGTCGACGCCGAGGCCTCCGCCACCGGCGAAGGCCTCACCCGACAGCTTCAGCATGAAGCGTCCGGAAATCTTGCCGTCGTCGCGCTTGTCGTCGGCCTGGGTGGCGTCCGCGCCCTTGTCCATGGAAATTCTCCTCGTGCACATACGAAGAAGGCCATTGCCGGTGGGTCTGGTGTCCCTCAGCGGCAATGGCCTCCTCGTCAGATCTGCGGTCGTCCGGCATGAGTGCGGCCGTCGACTGCACTAGACCCTATAGGGTCCGCCGTTGTTCGCGGACGGACTCAGATGCCGACCTTGATACGCGCGAAGCGCTTCAGGGCGACACCGGCCTCGTCCAGGACCTTCTGGACGGACTTCTTGTTGTCCAGCGCGTAGGGCTGGCCGAGGAGGGTGGCCTCCTTGAAGAAGCCGTTGACGCGACCCTCGACGATCTTCGGGAGCGCGGCTTCGGGCTTGCCCTCGGCGCGGGTGGTCTCCTCGGCGACGCGGCGCTCGGCCTCGACGACCTCGGCGGGGACGTCCTCGCGGGACAGGTACTTCGGGGCGAAGGCGGCGATGTGCTGCGCGAGGCCCTTGGCCAGCTCGGCGTCGGCCTTGTCCAGCTCGACCATGACGCCGATCTGCGGCGGCAGGTCGGGCATCGTGCGGTGCATGTAGACGGAGACGAACGCACCCTCGAACTGCGCGAAGCGGTCCAGGACGATCTTCTCACCGAGGTTGGCGTTGGCCTCGTCCACGAATGCCTGAACGGTCTTGCCGGGCTCGATCTCCGAGGCGAGGAGCGCCTCGATGTCGGCCGGAGAGGTCGCGGCGACGTGCGCGGCGAGCGTGTTGGCGACGGCCTGGAACTTGTCACCCTTGGCGACGAAGTCCGTCTCGCACTTCAGCTCGACGAGGACGCCGGACGTCTTGTCCTCGGAGACGAGGGAGACGACGGCACCGTTCTCGGCGGAACGGCCCTCGCGCTTGGCGACGCCCTTCTGGCCCTTGATGCGAAGCGCCTCGACGGCGCCGTCGACGTTGCCGTCCGCCTCGTCGAGCGCCTTCTTGCAGTCCATCATGCCGGCGCCGGTGAGCTCGCGGAGCTTCTTGACGTCAGCGGCGGTGTAGTTCGCCATGAGTCTGTTTCTCTCTCGAAGTCTGAAAGATACGGGTGAACGGCGGGGGCGGTGCCGATGCACCGACCCCCGCCGTCATTCAGCCGTGGCTGACGGGTGTCAGGCCTGCTCGGCGTCCGCGGCCGGAGCCTCGGCGGCGGGGGCCTCGGCGGCAGGGGCCTCGGCGGCAGGGGCCTCGGCGGCGGCCGGGGCCTCAGCCTTCTCGGCGTCCTGCTCGTCGGCGGCGGCGGCCGGCTCGGCGTCGGCGGCCTTCTCGGTCTCGGCGGAGGACTGGACCTCGGCGTCGTCCTTCTTCTCGCCCGTGAGCAGGTCACGCTCCCACTCGGCGAGGGGCTCGCCGGCGGCCTTCTCGCCCGGCTTGGAGTCACCGGTGGCGGCACCGGAACGGGCGATGAGGCCCTCGGCGACAGCGTCGGCGATCACACGGGTGAGCAGGGTGACGGAGCGGATCGCGTCGTCGTTGCCCGGAATCTTGTAGTCGACCTCGTCGGGGTCGCAGTTGGTGTCGAGGATCGCGACGACCGGGATGTGGAGCTTGCGCGCCTCACCGACGGCGATGTGCTCCTTCTTGGTGTCGACGATCCAGACGGCGCTCGGCACCTTCTGCATTTCGCGGATACCACCGAGGGTCTTCTCCAGCTTGGCCTTCTCGCGGGAGAGGACCAGGAGCTCCTTCTTGGTGAGGCCGGAGGCGGCCACGTCCTCGAAGTCGATGAGCTCGAGCTCCTTCAGACGCTGAAGGCGCTTGTAGACGGTGGAGAAGTTGGTGAGCATGCCACCGAGCCAACGCTGGTTGACGTACGGCATGCCGACGCGCGTCGCCTGCTCGGCGATGGCCTCCTGGGCCTGCTTCTTCGTACCCACGAACATGATGGAGCCGCCGTGGGCGACGGTCTCCTTGACGAACTCGTAGGCGCGGTCGATGTACGACAGCGACTGGAGCAGGTCGATGATGTAGATGCCGTTGCGCTCGGTGAAGATGAAGCGCTTCATCTTCGGGTTCCAGCGACGGGTCTGGTGACCGAAGTGGACGCCGCTTTCCAGCAGCTCCCGCATCGTGACGACGGCCATGGCCGTACTCCTTGAGGTACTCGGTTGTCGCGACCGCAGGATTGCTGTCGCGCCTGACGCCCCGACGCGCCGTGCCACAAGGGACCGAGAAGCGCGGCCACCGTCCGCAGAGAGGGAGGTGGAGGGGCGTGCGAAGTCGACCCGGTGACCCGGATCGCCAGAAGAAGTGTACGGGACCCGCCGGGTGCCGGGTGACGGCGATGTCCACAACGCCCCGGCCGTCCACAGAAGCGGACCATGATCCCCGGCGAACGGGCCTTCGGGGGATCGTTCCCCTCATGTGCCGCTCACCAGGAAACCCGGTCGCCGCCCCGCTTCATGAAGCCCCTCCCGCGGCGCTCCTCGCACCCGTGGCCAGGCCGTCCGCATGCACGCTGCCCCTGTCGGCCGCACTGGTGTCGGCACTGGTGGTCGGACTGCTCACGGTCCTGCTGGGACCTGCCACGGCCGAGGCCGCGACGGGAGCGCCGGACGGCGACCGGGTCTGGCCGCTCGCGGGCCGGCCCCCGGTCGTACGGGGCTGGGAGCCGCCCGCCGGGCCCTACGGACCGGGCCACCGCGGGGTCGACCTCGCCGGCCCACCGGGCACTCCCGTACGGGCGGCCGCCCCAGGCCGGGTCGCCTTCGCCGGACCGGTGGCGGGGCGTGGGGTGCTCTCCGTCGACGTGGCCGGGAGTGGGGAGCCCCCGCTCCGCTTCACCTACGAGCCGGTGCGGCCACAGGTCACCGAGGGCGAGGAGGTGGCCGCCGGGCAGGTCGTGGGGGTGGTCGGGCCAGAGCCGTCCCACTGCGCCCAGGGCTGCCTGCACTGGGGCCTGCGGCGCGGTGTCGCCTATCTCGACCCGCTGTCGCTGCTTCCTCCGTCACTGCTGCGACGGGGGCCCTCCCGGCTGCTGCCGGTGTTCGGCGCCCCGCTCGCGGAGGCTGCCCGGACCACCGCTCAGCCGCGCACGCCGCGCAGGACCATGCCGACGGCCGTGTCCGCGACGATGCCCGGTTCCTCCGCCGCTCCCAGCTCGATCCTGCGCACCGCGGCGTCCACGGAGCCCTGCAGCAGCATGGCCGCGAGCCTCGGCTCGGTGTGGCCCAGGTCGGCGAGTGCCTCGACGATCATCGCGACGAGCCCGCCGTGCGCGGCACGGATCTTCTCCCGTGCGCCCGCGTCGAGCTCGCTCGCCGAGATCGCCACCACCGCACGATGCCGCCGGTCTCCGACGAGATCGAGCTGCCGGCGCACGTAAGCCTCGATCTTCGCCTCGGGCGTACCGGCCCGCTCCATGGCGTTCTCGACCTCGGCGGCCCAGACGGGGAAGTCGACGGCGCAGAGTTCCTCGACCACGGCCGCACGGGACCGGAAATACTCGTAGACGGACGACCTGGCGAGGCCGGTGCGCTCGGCGAGGGCGGGGAAGGTCAGCGCCTCCGTACCACCCTCGGACAGCAGGGAGCGTGCGGCGTCCAGGAGGGCGCCGCGCTGCATGGTCCGGTGCTCGGCCACGGAGGCCGCTCGAATCCTGGGCACCCGCCCACTCTACGGCGGCATCGGTGCCCAGTGGGGTCCGCATCCGCAGCCGGGTGGCCGAAGCCGTTCCCGCTCAGCGTCCGGCGTCGGCCAGTTTCGCCCGGAGCTGCAGCACCGACTTGGTGTGGATCTGACTGACCCTGCTCTCGGTGACCCCGAGGACGTTGCCGATCTCCGCGAGGGTGAGCCCCTCGTAGTAGTAGAGCGTGACCACGGTCTTCTCACGCTCGGGGAGGGTGTTGATGGCGCGGGCGAGCAACCGTCTGAGCTCGCGGTCCTCGGCGACCTCGACCGGGTTGTCGGCCGCGGTGTCCTCCAGGGTGTCCATCAGGCTGAGCCGGTCACTGCCCTCGCCGCCGACATGCAGCAGTTCCTCGAGCGCCACCACGTTGGCGAGCGACAACTGGCTGAAAACTGCGTGCAGTTCCTCCACGGCGACGCCCATCTCAGCGGCCACCTCGGGCTCCGAGGGCGTGCGCCGCAGCCTCGCCTCCAGCGTGGCGTAGGCACGCTCGACGTTGCGCGCCTTCTGCCTCACGGACCGGGGAATCCAGTCCAGCGCCCGGAGTTCGTCGATCATCGCGCCGCGGATCCTGGTGATCGCGTAGGTCTCGAACTTGATGGCCCGCTCGATGTCGAACTTCTCGATGGCGTCGATCAGCCCGAAGACGCCGGACGAGACGAAGTCCGCCTGCTCCACGTTGGACGGCAGCCCCACGCTGACCCGGCCGGCGACGTATTTCACGAGGGGCGAGTAGTGCAGGATCAGCTGCTCCCGCAGCCGTTCGTCACCGGTGGTCTTGTACGAACGCCACAACTCGTCGAGCGAGGAGGGGGCGGGAGGGCGCACAGTGCCACGCGCTGCCGGTGGCGCTGCCGCGCGGTCAGACCCGGAGGTGTGCTGGGGCATGTGATGCCTTGAGCCGTTCTGCTGTGAAGTGCTGGGACGTGTCTCTGGGGCGGATTCCTCGTGAGCGTAGCGTGACTGGGGTGTTGCGTTGCGCGCAGGACAAGAGAGCCGTGCTGTGCGATTACGTTCCATATCTCTCGTCGTCCTCCCGCCGCCGGACAGGGCCGAACAGCGGGGGCCTCACCACGCGCACCGCCCCCCTGACGCCAGGCCGGGTGCCGCCGAGGTCGTCGGCATCACCTTTTCACCCGAATGCTCCGGGTCAAGTACCGGCTCGCCGCGCGCCCCCGTCGCGTGTGCGTCCGGGCGTCAACCGCCATCCGTCGCCCTCGCGTTCGACGAACCCCAGTGAGTGCAGTTCGTACAACCGCCCGAGGGCTTCGTCCGTTGACACCCCGGCGCTCCGGGCCACGTCCCGCCCGTCCATCACTCCTGTGCCGGGCAGTGCGTCCAGTACCCGTGCGGAGGCGGCGTCGAGCAGGTCGCGGGGCAGGACGGGACCGCGTCTGGCAGGGGCGAGTTCGCCCATCTCCCCCACCAATTCCGCGATTTCGGCCGCATCGGTGACCAGAACGCCCTCTCCGCGCAGGAGTTCATGGACGCCGGCCGAGAGGCCGCTGGTGGCCGGGCCCGGGACCCCCATGATGAAGCGGCCCAGCCGCTCCGCGTTCCTCGCGGTGACCAGTGAGCCGCTGCGGTACTCGGCCTCCACCACCACGGTGCCTCGCGTGAGTGCCGCGATCACCCTGTTGCGCAGGATGAACCTGCTGCGCGTCGGATGGTCCGAGGGCGGCAGCTCACCCATGACCATGCCCTGCTCGATGATGCGCCCGATCAGCTCGGCGTGGCCCCGGGGGTAGGCCATGTCCACCCCGCAGGCCAGGACCGCCATGGTCGCCCCTCCCGCGGCCAGCGCCCCGCGGTGGGCGGCACCGTCCACCCCGAACGCGGCGCCGGAGACCACCACCCAGCCCCGCTCGGCCAGCCCTGCGGCGAGCGTCGCGGCCATGTGCGCCCCGTACGGCGTGCAGGCCCGGGCTCCGACCACGGCGACCGAGCGCAGCGCCCAGAGGCGCAGGTCGGACCGGCCTCTGACCCAGAGGCCGATGGGCCGCGCGTCCCCCAGGTCGTCGAGCTGGCTCGGCCACTCCCGGTCTCCGGGGCAGACGAACCGCCCGCCGATCGCGGCCACGTCCGCCAGGTCCCTTACCGGGTCGGCGCTCGACGCCCGCAGGCGGTAGCCGGCCAGTCGGGTCGACGTCATCCCCTTGAGTGTCCGCGCCGATCCGTCGGTGCCGGTGAGACGCCGGATCAGCTCGACGGGCCCCTCCTCGCGGATCCAGCGGCCACCGCGCTCGTCCCCCGGCTCGAAGACGCGGGTCAGGGCGACGCGCGCCAGCCGCTCCCGCTCCCCCTGGACCGGCGGGGCGTTCACGAGGCACCCGCCCGCATCGGAACCCCCCGCTGGATGCCCGTCCGCAGTTCCAGCGCCACCGCGATGTCCGAGGCGTCCGGCCGGTCGGCGGCCCGCAGGTCGGCGACCGTCCACGCCACGCGCAGGACCCGGTCGAGGCCGCGGGCGGTGAGGACACCCCGCTCCATGTCACGCTCGGCGGCCATCAGGGCGCCCGGCGCCGTGACCAGCCTGGTCCGCAGTTCGTGCCCGGGCACTTCGCTGTTGGTGGTCCAGGGAGTGCCGGCGAGCCGCTCCGCGGCGCGCTCCCTGGCCTCCCGCACCCGGCCCGCCACCTCGGCCGAGGTCTCCCCTCGGCCGCCGCTCCCCATCAGGTCGGCCCTTCCGACCGGCTCGACCTCGACGCGCAGGTCGACGCGGTCGAGCAACGGGCCCGACAGCCGCGCCTGATAGCGGCGGACCGCGGAGGGCGGGCACTCGCAGCCCGCACCGGCCAGGGTGTGCCTGCCGCACGGGCAGGGGTTAGCGGCGAGGATCATCAGGAAGCGCGCGGGCAGCCGGACGACCCCGGCCGCGCGTGCGACCACCACGTGTCCGGACTCCAGGGGCTGGCGCAGCGCGTCGAGTGCCCTCACGGAGAACTCCGGTGCCTCGTCGAGGAAGAGAACACCCCGGTGCGCCAGGGACACCGCTCCCGGCCTCGGCAGACCGTTCCCCCCGCCCACGAGTGACTGCATCGTCGCCGAGTGGTGCGGGGCGCAGTACGGTGCTCTGCCGATCAGGGGTTCACCCGGCGGGAGGATGCCCGCGACCGAGTGCACCGCCGTCACTTCGAGGGACTCCTGCCGGGACAGCGGCGGCAGGATCGCCGTGAGCCGCTCGGCCAGCATGGTCTTCCCCGCGCCCGGCGGCCCCGAGAGCAGCAGGTGGTGCCCTCCCGCGGCGGCCACCTCCAGCGCCTTGCGCGCCCGTCCCTGGCCCGCCACATCGGCCAGGTCGGGCCGGTGTGCCGTGCCGTCGGACGAGAACGGTGCCAGCCCGGTGCCGAGGCCGGCTCCGGGCACCATCAGTCCGGCGAGCATCGCGTCGGGACGGCCCCGGTCGGCGACCGGCTCCTCGGGCACGGGTTCGTCGCCGAGGACGGCGATCAGCTGACGCAGGCTCCGCACGCCGAGGACGGTGACGCCCGGCACGAGGGCGGCCTCTCCCGCGGTCTGTTCCGGGACGACGACGTGCCGGTACCCCGCCTCCGCCGCCGCGAGCACCGCGGGCAGCACCCCGCGCACGGGGCGGACCCTGCCGTCGAGGCCGAGCTCCCCGATCATCACCACATCGGCGATGGCGGCAGGATCGATCCGGTCCGCCGCGCCGAGCACCGCACACGCGACGGCCAGATCGAACCCCGAACCGCCCTTGGGTACGGACGCGGGCGAAAGGCCCACCGTGAGCTTCTTCTGCGGCCACTCCGCCCCGGAATTGACGACCGCGGCCCTGACCCGGTCCCGGCTCTCCACCAGGCTCTTGTCCGGCAGGCCGACGAGCGTGAACGCCGCCACGCCCGGTTCCAGATCGGCCTGGACCTCCACCACCACGCCCTCGACGCCGACGAGCGCCACCGAGCAGGCCCGCGCGAACCCCATCAGGCCACGCCCCGCACGTGTTCGGTCACCGGGGCACCGCGGCTGGGCAGAACCACACCGACCAGATCGATCCGGACCCCGCCCGGCGGCGGCCCACCGTGGCCGTCGAGCCAGATCTCGGCGAGCCTGCGCAGCCGGTCGGCCTTGGTCGGTGTGACCGCCTCCATCGGATGTTCGAAGGAGCCCGCTCTGCGCGTCTTCACCTCGCAGACGACCACCGCGTCGCCGTCCCTGGCGACGATGTCGATCTCTCCCGAGCGACACCGCCAGTTGCGCTCCAGCACCGTCATACCGGCGTCAGCCAGCAGCCGTACCGCCAGATCCTCGCCGTACCGCCCGAGTGCACCCCGTGCGTTCATATCGGCACCACCTCCGGCACCGACTGTGCCGCGCCCCGCCCGAGCTGGTGGATCTTGGTGGACAACCAGGTCGATGTGAATATCCCGGCCACTCGGACGAGTGAACCGGGACGCCGGGAGAAGGTCCGGATCCGGCCGTTCGGCCGGTATATCGAGAGTTTGCGCCGGAGACTGTGCCGGGGATCAGCCGCCCGGCAGTTCGAGGTCGCTCTTGTTGAGTTCCTCGATGTTCACGTCCTTGAACGTCAACACCCGGACCTGCTTGACGAACCGGGCGGGTCTGTACATGTCCCAGACCCACGCGTCCGCCATGGAAACCTCGAAAAATACCTCACCCTGGACCGAGTGCACCTGCATCTCGTAGTCGTTGGTGAGGTAGAAGCGCCGTTCGGTCTCGATCACATATTTGAACAGACCGACGACATCGCGGTACTCCCGGTAGAGCTTCAGCTCCATCTCGGTCTCGTACTTCTCGAGGTCCTCGGCACTCATGGCATGTTCCCCTTCAGCCGTGCGTCCCCCTATTGTGCGTCAGCCCCAGGCACCCCTGGCCGATTAGACGATTTCGGGGGCGAGAACCAGCGGAACACTCGGGGGACCCTCGTCGAGCAGCGTGCGCAGCAGCCCGGCGAGCCTGGTCGGGTACACCGTCTCACGCGTGGCGAGAAGTTCGGCGGAAGTCCACCACCTCAGACCGGCGACACTGCGCAGCTCCAGCTCGGTGAGGCCCTTCTGATGGGTGGCCGTCTGCGGCGTTCGGGCCAGGAAGTACCACTCGTCCTGGTCCCAGCGCCGCCCGTCGAACGGGAAGGAGCAGATCCTCGTCCACAGCAGCGGGCCGAGGGAGACGTCCGTGATCCCGGTCTCCTCGGCGAGCTCGCGCAGAGCGGCCTCCTCGCGGGTCTCCCCGCCCTCCAGGCCGCCTCCGGGGGTGAACCACCAGTGGTCGGCCGGGGCCTCGGGCTCGAAGCCGTGCAGCAACAGGATCCGGTCGTCCGGGTCCAGGAGAACGACACGGGCCACCTTGCGTACCTCAGTGCGCATCGGCGGAGGCCTTCGGCCGCTTGGCACCCCGCCCGGATCGCGCCGCGAGCGGCCCGTAGGCCGCGCCGCCCAGGATCAGCACCACGCCCACCACGAGGGCGCCGGCCTGCAGCGGCAGAGGCCCCTCGGACGACACCCCGCCGGGCAGCGCGGCGAAGGCTGCGGGCCGGCCGATCATGCCGTTCATGGGCCAGGCCACGGCGTCCACCCGGGCCTGGACCGCGCTGCGAGGGACCGAACCCTGCCCCGGGTCCTCCAGGTGGACGCGGGAGTCCATGGAGGTGCTGCGTTCGTCCCCGAGGAGGAAGAGCTGACCCTCGGGGACGTCGGCCGTGAAGTTCTGGGGGGAGGCCGGGGCCTTTCCCTCCGCCGGGAGCAGGGACGAGGCTCCCGCGGCCCGCAGATACGGTTCCTCTACGGGTTCACCATCGACCGTGAGCCGGCCGCCCTTGTCGCAGCAGGCGACCTTGTCACCGCCCACGCCGACGACCCGTTTCACCATGGGCATGTCGCCCCACGCCGTGTCGGTGAAGACGACCACGTCTCCGCGCCGCACGTCGTCGCCGTCCACCCGCTCGGCGAGGACCCGGTCACCGGCGTTCACCGTCGGTGTCATCGAGTCGGTCGGCACCGTGTACGGCTTGTACACCACGGCTCCCCAGGCGAAGCCGCCGAGAAAGAGCACACAGCCGACGGCCACGGCCAGGTTCGACAACGTGCTGCCGAGCCGGCCGCGGCCGTCATGACGTACTGATCCACTCATCCCAGCGCTCCCCCATCGGAGATCGACAATCGCTGATCCGAGTCGGCACCCTACCCGGCGGTATGCCCGCGGGTCAGCCTGCGTCGACGCCAGAACACGAGGGGCAGCGCTCCGGCTACACCCAGTGCACCAGGTACGGCGACGGCGGCAGCGGCGTTCAGCCCGGGCTGGTCGAACGTGCTCGGCACCGGCAGGGTCGCCCAGCGGTTGACGGGCCAGGCCACCACAACGGCCCGCCCGACCACCTCGTCCGTGGACACCGTGCCCTGACCGGGCAGCTCCTGGTGGTACCGGGAGTCCAGCGAGTTCTGCCGGTGGTCGCCCATCACCCAGATCCGGCCCTCGGGCACGTTGATCGGTCCGAACGGCTCGTCGTCGCAGGCGCTGTTGCCGGCGAAGATGAACGACTTGTCGTCCAGCGCCTTGCCGTTGACCGTCACCGGCCCGTTCTTCTTGCACTCGACGGTGTCGCCGCCGACGGCGACGACCCTCTTGATCAGGTCCTTCTCCTCCGCGGACGGCATCAGCCCGATGAAGCTCAGGAACTTCTGCACCGCGTTGGGCTCGGGCGTCGCCGTGTCCTCCAGCCAGCCGCCCGGATCGTGGAAGACCACGACCTCTCCGCGTTCGGGCTCCGAACCGAACCACGGCGTCAGCTTGTCGACCAGCACCCGGTCACCCCGCTGCAGGGTGTTCTGCATCGAGTCCGAGGGAATCGAGAACGCCTGCACCAGAAACGTCTTGATCAGCAGCGCGAGAACGAGCGCGACACCGATGAGGAGCGGCAGCTCCTTCCAGAAGGAACGGGGCTTCTTCACCGCCGTGCTGCCACCGTCCGGGGACTCGCCGTCACTCTGCGCCTCCGCCGGGACCCCGTTGCTCGAAGACCGGTCCTCGGGTTCGTCGTGTCCGGATCGTGCGCCGACCGCCAAATCCCCCACATCCACTCCTCACTCCGTGCCACCGCCCGCGCCCGATTCGGCGCAGGCCCACCACTCCCATAACGAGCGGGAGTTCCGCAGGGGTCGGGAGCAGGACCATTCCGTTGCGATCCTGGGAGGACACACTATTCGACGGGGCCGTCCCGGCCGTCGCTCCGGCGCCCCCGTCGGGGACGGAGGCGTACGTTCCGGGCTCCTCCAGCCTGCGCCAGTGCCCGAACGGCCAGGCGATCACGACGGCCCGTCCCACGACCTCGCCCTCCGACACCGTGCCCTTTCCCGGCTTGTCGAGATGGAATCGTGAGTCCGCGGAATTCGACCGGTGGTCGCCCATCACGAAGATGCGGCCCCGGGGAACCTTTACCTCGAATTTGAGAGTGGAGGGGACGTCGCCGGGATTCAGGTACGGCTCGTCGAGCGCCACACCGTTGACCGTGATCCTGCCGTCGGCGCCGCAGCATTTCACTGTGTCGCCCCCCACGGCCACCACACGCTTGATCAGGTCCTGTTCGTCGGCGGAGGGCAGCAGCCCGATGAAGGTGAGCAGTTCCTTGACCTGTTTGACCCCGGCGGGCGGGTCCTCGGGTACGGCGCTCTCCTGCTGCAGCCAGCCACCCGGGTCCTTGAAGACGACGACGTCCCCGCGCTGCGGCTCGGAGCCGAACCAGGGGGTCAGCTTGTCCACGAGCACCCGGTCACCGATCCGGATGGTCTGCTCCATCGAGCCGGAGGGGATCACGAAGGCCTGGACGAGAAAGGTCTTGAGCACCAGCGCGATCAGCAGCGCCACCAGGACGAGGAGGGGTATCTCCTTGATCGCAGACCGGCGCCTGCGGCGTTTCACCTTGCGGGCCAGCCTGCGGCGCTCCGCCCGCGTGGGCAGCGAACGGGCCGTGGTCGGCCTCGACCCGGTGGGAAGCGGCGGGACGGGCTCGGGTGCCGCCCTCCTCCGACCCCGGTTACCCATGATCCGCGCCCGCCGGCCGTATGCCGGTGAAGGCGTCGGTGCCCTCCAGGGAGCCGAGTCGGCCGAGCGGCCAGCCGAGCCAGTCGACACGTCCGATCACTCGCTGGACGGGCACCATGCCGCCCCCGGGCTGCCCCAGGTGGTCACGGGAGTCCCTCGAGTTGCTGCGGTGGTCGCCCATCACCCAGAGTCTGCCGTCCGGCACCACTATGTCGAAGGCGACGTCGGACGGGCGGTCACCCGGGTGGAGATACGCCTCGTCCACCGGAGCGCCGTTCACCTCGAGCCTCCCCCGCTTCTCGCAGCAGACCACACGGTCGCCCCCCACGCCCACCACCCGCTTCACGAAGTCGGACCCCGCGGGTTCGGCCAGCCCCAGGGACGCGGCCGCCCCGTGCAGCAGCGCGCCGACGGGGTTCCCCTCCGCCCCCGCCTCCGGTACGAAGGATCCGGTGCCGTCGAAGACCACCACGTCGCCGCGCCGGGGCTCGGAGCCGAAACGGTACGCCAGTTTGTTGACGAGTACACGGTCCCCGACCCGGAGCGTGGGCTGCATCGAGCCACTGGGAATCAGGAAGGGCTGCAGGACGAAGGCACTGAACAGCAGCAGAGCGGTCGTGCACAGCATGCCGAGGAAGGCGGTCCGCCCCCAGGACATCGACGCGGACGGCCCGTCGGGAACAGCGGACGGCCCGTCGGGAACATGCGTGGAGCGCGACCCCTCCTCCGTCCCGTCTGCGGGGCCGGAGGAGCGGTCGCGCTCCATGTGCTGTGCTTCCGTATCCATCGGGGCCGAATCCTATCGGGCCACGCCGTGGACGCCGGAGGTGAGTCAGCGGTCGCGCTTCTCCTTGATCTTCGCGGCCTTGCCGCGGAGCTCACGGAGGAAGTACAGCTTGGCGCGACGGACGTCACCGCGGGTGACGAGCTCGATCTTCTCGAAGATCGGGCTGTGCACCGGGAAGGTGCGCTCGACACCGACGCTGAAGGAGACCTTGCGGACCGTGAAGGTCTCGCTGACGCCCGAGCCCTGGCGGCGGATGACTACACCCTTGAACTGCTGGATACGGGAGCGGTTGCCCTCGATCACGCGCACGTGGACGTTGACGGTGTCACCGGGGCGGAACGCCGGGAGGTCGGTACGGAGCGAGGCGGCGTTGACGCCATCGAGCAGGGAAGTCATGTTGTCTGCTTTCTTCGCCGATGCCACAGGTCATCGACGGGAGAGAGTGAAGTTCGGATGCTGATCACATCGGGCGAGCGTCTTTCCCCCTGTGGCAGGGGCGCACGCCGGACGTACAGCGAGCCTATTCTTCCACGGCCTCGGGCCTGCGCCAAAATCGTCCGTCGGGCCCCGGGGACCAGCCCAGGATGGACAGCATCTCGCGGTCCTTCTTGTCGAAGCCGGCCGCCTCGCAACGCTCGATCAGATCGGGCCTGTTGAGAGCGGTCCGGCGGAAGGCCTCGTCGCGTCGCCAGCGTGCGATCCGGCCGTGGTGGCCGCTGAGCAGCACCTCGGGGATGGCGCGCCCACGCCACTCGGGAGGCTTCGTGTAGACCGGCCCCTCGAGCAGGTCGGCCATGGCCCCGGGCGCGAAGGAGTCGTCGCGGTGCGACTCGGCGTTGCCGAGCACCCCGGGCAGCAGCCGGGCGACGGCCTCCGTGATCACCAGGACGGCTGCTTCGCCGCCCGCCAGGACGTAGTCCCCGATGGACACCTCGATGACCGGTATACGGGTCGCGTACTCGTCCATCACCCGGCGGTCGATGCCTTCGTAGCGGGCCGGGGTGAAGATGAGCCACGGTCGCTCCGAGAGCTCCACGGCCAGTTCCTGGGTGAAGGGCCTGCCGCTGGGCGTGGGCACCACGAGCACCGGGGAGTGCGCACCGGCCTCGTAGCCGCCGGCCAGCACGGTGTCCAGCGCCTCGCCCCAGGGTTCGGTCTTCATGACCATGCCGGGGCCGCCACCGTAGGGGGTGTCGTCCACGGTGTTGTGCCGGTCGTAGGTCCAGTCCCGCAGGTCGTGGACGCGTACGTCGAGACTGCCCCGGGCCCGCGCCTTGCCCACGAGCGAGACGTTCAGGGGGTCCAGGTACTCGGGGAAGATCGTGACGACGTCGAGCCGCATCACTCGCCGCCCTTCTTCCCGTCGTCCGCCACGTCGGCCCCGGCACCGTCCTGGTCGCGTGTGGAGGCGATGACGGCCTCGCTCTCGTCGATCAGCCCCGGCGGCGGAGTGATGACGGCCCGCTGCTCCTCCAGGTCGATCTCGGTGACGATCTCCTCGACGAACGGGATCATCACCTCGCTGCCGTCCGGCCGTTCCACGATGAACAGGTCCTGGGACGGGAGGTGCGTGATCTCGGTGATCCGGCCGATCTCGGTGCCGTCGGTGAGGACGACGTCGAGGTCCATCAGCTGGTGGTCGTAGAACTCCTCGGGATCCTCGGGCAGTTCCTCCGGATCCACCTCGGCGATCAGCAGGGTGTTGCGCAGCGCCTCGGCGCCCGTACGGTCACGCACGCCCTCGAACCGCAGGAGCAGCCTGCCACTGTGCACCCGGCCGGTCTCGATCGTGAGCGGCCCGGTGGCGGCGGGCTCCGTGGCCAGCACGGCCCCCGGACCGAGCCGGATCTCGGGCTCGTCGGTGCGCACCTCGACGGTGACCTCGCCCTTGATGCCGTGGGCGCGACCGATCCGCGCAACTACCAACTGCACGCTGTTTCTCCCGGTGGTTTCTTGCTGAGGAGGCGGTGGTGTACGGACGACAAAGGCCGGGGACGGCTCGAAAGCCCTCCCCGGCCCCGGCCGGTGTTCAACTCTTTCAGCGAACCTGGTCCACGTCGACGAGGTCGACACGGATCCCACGGCCGCCGATGGCACCCACGACGGTACGCAGGGCGCGCGCGGTGCGGCCGTTGCGGCCGATCACCTTTCCGAGGTCGTCGGGGTGAACCCGGACCTCGAGCACGCGTCCACGGCGCAGGTCGCGCGAGGCGACCTGCACATCGTCGGGGTTGTCGACGATGCCCTTCACGAGGTGCTCAAGAGCCTCCTCGAGCACGCTCAGGCCTCGGTCGACTCGGTGGACGCGGCAGCGTCGGCCGCCTCGTCCGCCTTCTTGTCCGACTTCTTGGCCTTCTGGGTGATGGCCTCACCCTTGGCCTCGTCGCCGTCCGTGGTCAGGGCCTCGAACAGGGCGCGCTTGTCAGCCTTGGGCTCCGGCTGCAGGAGCGGCGCGGGGGCCGGGAGGCCCTTGTGGGCCTGCCAGTCACCGGTGAGCTTCAGGATCGCGAGGACCGGCTCGGTCGGCTGGGCGCCGACGGACAGCCAGTACTGCGCGCGCTCCGCGTTGACCTCGATGCGGGAGGGGTTCTGCACCGGGTGGTACAGACCGATCTCCTCGATCGCCCGGCCGTCACGGCGCGTACGGGAGTCGGCGACGATGATGCGGTAGTGAGGCGAACGAATCTTGCCCAGACGCTTCAGCTTGATCTTGACTGCCACGGAAGTGGTCTCTCCTGGTCTCTGACGTGGTTGGGCACAAAAGATGCCACGTGGGGTTGCGGTACTCGGGTGCCCGATGGACGCGTCAGCCGGAGGAGAGAGGGGTCCTGTGCGGCTGTCGAGTACAGCTGTCCATTGTGCCACACCGCATCGGGTCACCCCACCGCGACCGCCGCTTCCGGGATGCGGAAGGGCTTGCCGCAGCCGCCGCAGACGATCGGGGCCTGGGCGAGGACCGAGGGAACGACACGGACGTTGCGCCCGCAGTCGCAGACGGCCTTGACCCGCACCCCTCCCCCGGACGAGCCGTGGCGCGCGGCGGGACCGCGGAACGAGCGCTTGGTGTCCGCCGCGGTGGCCACGGTGTGCGCCTTGAGCGCACGCTGCAGCCGCTCCGCAGTGGGGCGGTACCTGCGTCTGGCCTCGGGATTGAGCGTCACCAGCGAGAATCCGCTGCTGGGGTGGGGCTCCTCGGCATGATCGAGGCCCAGCTCCTCGGCGATCGCGAGGAAGCGTCGGTTGTGGTAGCGGCCGGCGCGGGAGGTGTCACGGACACCTCGCGCGGCAGCGATGCCGTGGACTGCCTCATGGAGCAGCCGTTCGAAGGAGAGCTCGGCGCCACAGGCGGACGAGGACTCTCCGATCAGGGACTCTGGCGCGGCAAGATCGGGCAGCTCGGGGTGGTACCGCTGAATGTCGGCCCACGCCTGTGCCAGCTCTGCGGCAAGTACAGGTGGTGTCGTGCTCACGTCGTGACAACGAGCCTGGGTGCTCCGGTGTTCCTATTCCGGGGCATCCCAAATAATTTGCACGTACCAGTCAGTTGCCCTTGATGCGTCCGGACGAGGGCGGGTGCGCAGATCAGCGGAGAAGTCTCACAGCTCGCACCAAGGTGGGACGTAGCAACGCGTACGCACCGGCGTGGACGGGCACCCCCGGGCGACAGTACCCGGCACGGAGCGAGGGCGGCACACCGGTCGCGGGCCGGGGCGGGGGCGCTCGACGTGCTGCGCCCCGTGTGTCGGGTGAGACTGTGAGGAAGCGGGCAGCGGGCGTGCTGTTCCCGGCGCCCGCATCGCGCACGCGGCGCCCGGGGGCGCACGACCGGAGCACGCGGGCCATGCCATCCCACCCCGTCCGGCCTCTGGACGGGACCGCCGATGCGGAGTTCCCTGGCATACGGGGGCTGTGGGCACACATGCACAGCACATAGACATGGGGGACCTCACTCGGGCACGACCGACCTCACGGCGGATTGGGGCGCATTCCATGACACCTACGCTCGTCCGGCACCACAGGTACGCGGATTCGTCCGCCACGGTGGACGCCGGTACCCGCGCCCGTGACTGGGCCGAGATCCAGGAGCGCATGCTGGCGCCCCTCTACGAGGCGGTGTACGCCCGCCTCGAGGTCGGGGCCGGTACGCGGATGCTCTCCCTCGGCTGCGGTTCCGGGCTCGCGCTGCTGATCGCGGCGTCGCGCGGCGCGCGCGTCACCGGCGTCGACACCGACCGCGACCGTCTCGCCCTGGCCCGTGAGCGCCTCGCCTCCGAAGCCGGGCACGGTGCCGGGCGTACGGATCACCGGGCGAGGCTCGTGGACAGTGTTCCGGCGGCCGTCCCGGACGGGGAGGCCCCGTACAACCTGCTGACCTCGTTCCAGCCGATCGGCTGCGCGGCCGGGGACTCCGAAGGGCTCGCTCCGGCGCTGACCTCCGCCGTGCCGCTGGCCGTGCGGGGCGCAACGGTGGTGCTGGCCGGCTGGGGGCCGCCGGAGCGGTGTGCCACTGCCCCGGTGCTGAGGGTGGCGGCCCGGCTCACCGAGTCGGCGCGCGCACCGCGTTCGGGGAGCGGCTGGCGGCCGGCGCTGCGGGACGACCTGGAAGAGGTCGCGGCACAGGCCGGTCTCAAGCCGGACGGATCGGGCCGGGTGTCCTGCCCGTTCGGCTACGCGGACGTGGACAGCGCGGTGCGCGGCCTGCTGTCCACCGGGCTGTTCGACACGGCGGTACGGGCGACGGATCGCAGCCAGGTGGAGAAGGAGGTCGCGGAGGCCCTGCATCCGCATCTGCGGCCCGACGGCACGGTGTGGATGCCGAACGTCTTCCGCTACCTGGTGTGCGTGACCTGACGGGAACGCGAAGGGGCGCCCCGCCGGGCGGGGCGCCCCTTCGCGCGTGCACCGGGCCGGTCAGCCCATGAACTTCTTGAACTCGTCCGGCAGCTCGAAGTTCTTGTCCTCCTGGGCGGGCAGGTTGAACGCGCCGCCCTGCGCCGCCTGCTCGCGGCGTGCCGCCTCGGCCTGCTCCTCGGCCTTGCGCTTCATCGGGTTACCGCTCTTGCGCTTGCCCTTGGCCTGCTTGACCTGCTTCTTCTGACGGCCGGGACCACCACCCATGCCCGGCATGCCCGGCATCCCCGGCATGCCGCCGCCCTGGGCCATCTTCGACATCATCTTGCGGGCCTCGAAGAAGCGCTCCACCAGGTTCTTCACCGCGGAGACCTCGACACCGGAACCCTTGGCGATACGGGCCCGGCGCGAGCCGTTGATGATCGTCGGCTCGGCGCGTTCCTTCGGGGTCATCGACTTGATGATCGCGGCCGTGCGGTCCACGTCACGCTCGTCGATGTTGTTGATCTGGTCCTTGATCTGCCCCATGCCGGGCAGCATCCCGAGCAGCTTGGAGATGGAGCCCATCTTCCTGACCTGCTCCATCTGCGCCAGGAAGTCGTCGAGCGTGAAGTCCTTGCCCTTGCTCGACGCCAGCTTGGAGGCCATTTTGGCGGCCTCTTCCTGGCTGAAGGTCTTCTCCGCCTGCTCGATCAGGGTGAGGAGGTCACCCATGTCGAGGATGCGGGACGCCATGCGGTCGGGGTGGAAGGCGTCGAAGTCCTCGAGCTTCTCACCGTTCGACGCGAACATGATCTGCTTGCCCGTGACGTGGGCGATCGACAGGGCGGCACCACCGCGGGCGTCACCGTCGAGCTTGGAGAGCACCACGCCGTCGAAGCCGACGCCGTCGCGGAAGGCCTCGGCGGTGTTGACCGCGTCCTGACCGATCATCGCGTCGACGACGAAGAGGATCTCGTCGGGGCTGACGGCGTCGCGGATGTCCGCGGCCTGCCGCATCAGTTCCTCGTCGATGCCGAGGCGGCCGGCGGTGTCGACGATGACGATGTCGTGGACCTTGGCCTTGGCGAACTCGATGGAGTCCTTGGCGACCTTGACGGGGTCACCCACACCGTTGCCCGGCTCCGGTGCGTACACCGCGACACCGGCACGGTCGGCGACGACGCTCAGCTGGTTGACGGCGTTGGGGCGCTGGAGGTCACAGGCGACGAGCAGCGGGGAGTGGCCCTGGCTCTTGAGCCAGAGACCCAGCTTTCCGGCGAGGGTGGTCTTACCGGCACCCTGCAGGCCCGCGAGCATGATCACGGTGGGCGGGTTCTTGGCGAACCTGAGCCGCCGGGTCTCGCCGCCGAGGATGCCGACGAGCTCCTCGTTGACGATCTTGACGACCTGCTGGGCGGGGTTCAGCGCCTGGGAGACCTCGGAGCCGCGCGCCCGCTCCTTGATGCTGGCGATGAACGCCCGGACGACGGGGAGCGCGACATCGGCCTCGAGCAGGGCGATACGGATCTCGCGAGCCGTGGCGTCGATGTCCGCCTCGGACAAGCGGCCCTTGCCCCTGAGGTTTTTGAAAGTCGCGCTAAGGCGGTCGGAGAGAGTATCGAACACGGCGCTCGTCGGTCCTCAGGGTCGGGGGCGTGGCAGGTCAGTCGCACTCCAGGGTATCCGGACGCCGGGGAACGCGAAGCCCTCGCCCGTTTCTCGTGACGAACGGACCCGGGGCAGGGGGTCAGCCAAGCTCCTTCTCGACCTCCCCGGCCACCTCGGCGGCCCGTTCCGGGAGCAGAGGTTCGCCCTCGGTGTCCGTGACGTAGAAGGCGTCCACCGCGTTCGCGCCGAGCGTGGAGACGTGGGCGCTGCGCACTCTGACCGCGCTCCGCTCCAGGGCGCGGCCGATCCGGTGCAGGAGCCCCGGGGCGTCCTGTGCGCGTACCTCGATCACCGTGGCCAGGCGCGATCCGGCCGCGGCGACGGTCACCCGGGGCGGCGGGGCCTTCACTCCGCGCCGCCGCGGATAGGCGGCTTCGCGTTCGGCGAGCCTGGCCCGGATGTCCAGGGAACCGTCCAGGGCGCGTACGAGGTCGGCGCGCAGCCGGGCGGCCTGCGGGAGTGAGCCGTACTCGGCCGCGACCCGCCAGCTGAGCACCAGCAGGTCCGCCGTGTCACCCAGCTCGGTGGGCAGCTCGACGGCACGCAGGTCGGCGGCGCGCACGGTGAGACGGTGCAGGGCGAGGACACCGGCCGCAGCGGGCAGGACGCCTGGGCGGTCGGGCAGCGCGATGAGGAGTTCGACGCCGACGGGTTCGGGCTCGCCGTCCTCGGCGGCCGGTTCGGGACGGGTGTGCAGGGAGAGGACGGGCTCGCCGGTGCGCAGGGCCTCGACGGCGAGGCGTTCCTGCTCGGCACTGGGGGCGAGCGGCTCCGGCGCGGGAGGTTCCTCGCCGGCCAGGAGCGCGGCGACACGCCTGACCAGGTCCGTGACGAGGGAGGCCCGCCAGGAGCTCCAGGCCGCAGGGCCGGTGGCCAGTGCGTCGGCCTCGGTGAGCGCGTGCAGCAGTTCCAGGGTGGAGACGTTGCCGACGGCCGCGGCGACGGAGCGGACGGTCGCGGGGTCGTCGAGGTCGCGCCGCGTGGCGGTCTCGACGAGCAGCAGATGGTGCCGTACGAGCGTGGCGACGACGCCGACGTCCTGCTTGTCGAAGCCGATACGGGCGGCCATGTCGCGGGCGATGACCTCGCCGGCCACGGAGTGGTCTCCCGGCCAGCCCTTGCCGATGTCGTGCAGCAGGGCGGCGATCAGGAGGAGGTCGGGACGGCCGACACGGCGGGTGAGGTGGGAGGCGCGGACGGCCGTCTCGACGAGGTGCCGGTCGACGGTCCAGGTGTGGACGGGGTTGCGCTGCGGCCGGCAGTGGACCCGCTCCCAGTCGGGCAGCAGGCGGGTGATGATGCCTTCCGCTTCGAGCGCTTCCCAGACACCGACGGTGGCCTCGCCGGCACCGAGGAGGGTGACGAGCTCCTCGCGGGCCTGGGGCGGCCACGGCACGGGCAGTGGCTGCGCCGCAGTGCTGAGGTGGCGGACGAGGTGGCGGGAGAGCGGCAGCCCGGCCTCCGCCGCGGCGGAGGCGGCCCTGAGTGTGAGCACGGGGTCGCGTTCGGGTCGGGCGGTGCGCGCGAGGACGACTTCGCCGTCGGCCTCGACGACGCCCTCGGCGAGCGGGGTGCGTTCCGGGGCGGCCTTGGCGCCGCCGAGGAGCGTGCGCAGCCGTGGCCGTGAGGAGCGGGCCCGCAGGACGCGGTTGACCTCGCGCCAGGTGACGTCGGTGGCGTACGAGACGGTCCGTGCGGCCTCGTAGAGCTGGCGCAGCAGGGCGTCGGCGTCCAGGAGGCCGAGGGCCCCGGCGACCTGGTCCTGCTCCTGCAGGGCGAGGCGGTCGGTGGCCCGGCCGGTGGTGAGATGGAGTGCGTCGCGGGCGTCGAGGAGCTTACGGCGGGCTTCCGCGAGCCCTTCGCGGGGTGCGTCGGCGACCCAGGAGGCGGCGACGGCACGCAGTGCGGTGGCGTCGCGGAGACCGCCGCGGGCCTCCTTCAGGTCGGGTTCCAGGAGGAACTGCAGCTCGCCCATGCGTTCGGCCCGTTCGCGGCAGAGCTCGTCGAGTGCGGGGAGGCGTTTGGGGGCCTGGTTGCGCCAGTCGGCGAGGATCGCGGTACGGAGTCCGGCGACGAGCCCGAGGTCTCCGGCGACCGGGCGCGCGTCGAGCAGTCCGAGCTGGACCTTGAGGTCCTCCCCCGCGGTTCTGCGTGCCTCGCCGGGGGCGCGTACGGAGTGGTCGAGTGCGAGGCCGAGGTCCCACACCGGGTACCAGATCCCGTCGGCGAGGGCGGCGACGGCTCCGGGGTCGGCGTTGCCGTCGTGCAGGAGCAGGAGGTCGAGGTCGCTGCGCGGGGAGAGCTCTCCGCGGCCGTAACCGCCGACGGCGACGAGGGCGGCACCGCGGACACCCGCCCGCTCGGCGGCCGTCGTGAACAGCCCGGTCAGCCAGTCGTCGGTGAGCCGCGCCAGTGCGGCACGGCGCGGCGGCCCGGACCGCGCCTCGTCCTGGAGGAGGCGCAGCCGGGCCGCCGCATAGCCGCTGGGTCCCGAGTCCTCGGATTCGGTGGTCACTTCGGTGCTCGTCACCCGGCTGCCTTTCCGTTCACAGGGACCGTCGGTCAGAGTGCGTCCGGGCCGCGTTCGCCGGTCCGTACGCGGATCGCGGTCTCGACCGGGACGCTCCAGACCTTGCCGTCACCGATCTTGCCGGTCCGGGCGGCCTTGACCACCACGTCGATGAGCTGTTCGGCGTCCTCGTCCTCGACGAGGACCTCGATGCGGATCTTCGGCACGAGGTCCACGGTGTACTCGGCACCACGGTAGACCTCGGTGTGTCCACGCTGACGCCCGTAACCGCTGGCTTCGGTGACCGTGAGGCCCTGGACGCCGAAGGCCTGGAGTGCCTCCTTGATCTCGTCCAGCCTGTGCGGCTTCACGACTGCGGTGATGAGCTTCATGCGTCCACCTTCTTGTTCGTCGGGGCTGCCGCGGCGCCGGGCGCCGGAGGTGCTGTGCGCGTGGCCGCGCCGCCGCCGGCGCCGCTGAAGTCGTACGCCGTCTCGGCGTGCTCGACCTGGTCGATACCGGAGACCTCGTCGTCCTCGCTGACCCGCATCCCGATGGTCCTGTCGAGGATGAACGCCAGGACCGCGGAGACGACCAGAGAGTATGCGAGGACCGCGAACACTCCGACGGCCTGCTTGCCGAGCTGCTCGAGGCCGCCGCCGTAGAAGAGGCCCTTGGCGTCGGACTGCACACCGCCGGTGGCGAAGAAGCCGACGAGGAGGGAGCCGATGATGCCGCCGACGAGGTGGACGCCGACGACGTCCAGGGAGTCGTCGTAACCGAGCTTGTACTTCAGGCCGACGGCCATGGCGCACAGGACACCGGCGATGACGCCGACCGCGATGGCGCCCAGCGGGCTGACCGAGCCGCCCGCGGGGGTGATGGCGACGAGACCGGCCACGGCGCCGGAGGCGGCGCCCAGGGTGGTGAAGGAGCCGTGGCGGATCTTCTCGTAGGCGAGCCAGCCGAGGACTGCGGCGCCGGTGGCGACCTGGGTGTTGACGAACATGACGGCGCCCACGCCGTCGTCGTTGCCGAGCCACGAGCCTGCGTTGAAGCCGAACCAGCCGAACCACAGGAGGGCGGCACCGAGCATGACGAGCGGCAGGCTGTGCGGCCGCATCGGGTCCCTCTTGAAGCCGACCCGCTTGCCGATGACGAGGATCACGCCGAGGGCCGCGGCACCCGCGTTGATGTGGACGGCCGTACCGCCGGCGAAGTCGATGACCCCCAGCTCGAAGAGCCAGCCGCCGGCGCCCCAGACCCAGTGCGCGACCGGGAAGTAGACGACGCTGACCCACAGGGTGATGAACAGGGCCCAGGAGGTGAACTTGACGCGGTCCGCGAGGGCGCCGCTGATGAGGGCCGGGGTGAGCACGGCGAACATCAGCTGGAAGACCGCGAAGACGTAGGTCGGGATGGTGTAGCCGTCCCAGAGCTCGGTGACTCCGATGCCGCTGAGGCCGACGTAGTCCGAGCTCCAGCCGATGACGGAACCGACGTCGGTGCCGAAGGCGAGGCTGAATCCGTAGAGCACCCACAGGATCGTGACGATCCCGAGGCTGATGAAGCTCATCATCAGCATGTTCAGGGTGCTCTTGACGCGGACCATGCCTCCGTAGAAGAAGGCCAGACCCGGGGTCATGAGCATCACCAGCGCGGAGCAGATGAGCATGAACCCTGTGTTGGCGGCAGACAGCTCAGGAGCGTCTGCGGCAAGCGTCGTGATGCCTGGGGGCATCGGCGTCTCCTCGTCGTCGGTGCGGCCACGTGCGGGGGTGCGGGACCACGGTGAAAAGGTGCGGGCCGGTTATGCGCCATGAGATTCGCGCAGCGCGGTTTCCACGAATGCCGCACGGTGTTTCACCACAGTGACGAAGGAGCTCCGCGTGTTACGTCCCCATGAACCGGGGGTGTCGGGCCCGGTGCGCTGCCTGCCGTCCGTGCTGCGCCGCATACGGTGCGGTTGGAAGGCCCGGGAACGTGAACCGGCCACGACGGCGACCCGCCGCCCTGGCACATGGGGGAGCCGGGTCGAATGGTGCGGGACGGCCGTCGTGGCCGGTGGCGGCGGATCCGGTCAGACCGCTTCGGCGGTCTCCGGAAGCTGCTCGGTGAGGAGGTCGGTGAGCCGGGCGACTTCGGGGACGTCCCCGAAGTCCCTGGCCGCGGTGTCGACGGTCTTGCGGAGCCGGGTGTTCACGCGCTCCGACCTGACCTTCCTGGCGACCTTGAGGGCCGTGGTGGCCAGGACGGCCGACTCCTCGGGCTCGCGCTTGAGGAGGTGCACGGTGGCCATGCCGATCAGGTTGAGCGCGTAGGACCTCTGGTGCTCGTCGTCCTCGCCGAAGAGCTCGACGGCTCGGGCCATGACCGGCTCGGCGAGCGAGGCGTACGTGGGGCTGCGTCCGGCGACATAGGCGAGGTCACGGTAGGAGTGGGAGTTCTCGCCGTGCAGTTCGGCCTCGGAGAAGAAGCGGATCCAGTCGGGCTCTTGCTCGTCGTCGAGGACGGCGTCGGCGAAGGTGTCCTCGGCCATCCGGACCGCTCGCTTGCACTTGCTGGGCTGGCCCATGTTGGCGTAGGCGCGGGCCTCCATCGCATACAGCATGGCCTGGGTCCGCGCGGTGGCGCAGTCACGGCTGCCGTACTGGGCGAGATGGACGAGTTCGAGCGCGTCGTCGGGCCTGCCGAGGTGGATCATCTGGCGGCTCATGCTGGAGAGGATGTAGGAACCCAGCGGCTTGTCGCCCGCCTCTTTCGAGGCGTGCAGGGCGAGCACGAAGTACTTCTGGGCGGTGGGCTGGAGGCCGACGTCGTAGCTCATCCAGCCTGCCAGCTCGGCCAGTTCGGCCGCGCAGCGGAAGAGGCGCTCGGCGGTGGCCCGGGGCTGCGGCTCCTGCAGCAGGTCGGTGACCTCGTGGAGCTGGCCGACGACGGCCTTGCGGCGCAGCCCGCCCCCGCACTGCGCGTCCCACTGACGGAACATGGCGGTGGTGGATTCCAGCAGGTCCAGCTCGGGGCCGGAGAGCCGAGAGGGGCGGCTCTCCGTGGTCGGCAGCTCCGGTTCCGGCTCCCCCGGGCGGGCCACGGGCACCAGCCAGCGCTGCATGGGCTCGATGAGCGTGGGGCCGGCGGCGAGGGCGAGGGAACTGCCGAGGAATCCGCGGCGGGCCAGCATGAGGTCGCTGCGGGAGAACTCGCTGAGCAGCGCGACGGTCTGCGGTCCCGCCCAGGGCAGGTCGACCCCCGCCACCGAGGGGGACTGGTGAGCGGTGCGCAGCCCGAGGTCCTCGACCGGGACGACGGCTCCGAAGCGCTCGGAGAAGAGCTCGGACAGGATGCGCGGGATCGGCTCGCGGGGCTGTTCACCGTCGAGCCAGCGACGCACCCGGGAGGTGTCGGTACTGATGTGGTGGGCACCCAGCCGGCGTGCTCTGCGGTTCACCTGGCGGGCGAGCTCGCCCTTCGACCAGCCGCTCCGCACGAACCATGAGCTCAGCTGCCCGTTGGGGCGCTTTCCGGCATTCGTCTCGCCTGCGCCGCTGCCACTCACTGGAACGCCCCCATCCGCTGAAACCTGTCGCGCGAACCTCTACCAGAATGCCGTGCCCCGGCGCTGTCCCTGCGGACAGCGCCCGTCTTCGAACGGATCATCGAATTGCCTGAGGCATACTCAACTGCAGATGCAATTGCAGGTTCGGGTACCCACGGTAATCCTACGATCACCGCCCCCTGTGGGCCTTCGCGGAAACGCCACCATTCGCCACCCCTTCGAGTGAACCCGATCCACACGGTCCGCGATTCACTTGACAGGCCGCGATCAGCGGTTGGCGGAGTGAAGCACTCAGGGGCGCGCGAAGCGCATCGCGCAACCCTGCGACACCACCCATGCACGCCGGCGGATCGGCGGCTGAGGAGACGTCGAGCACTCCGGGTCGTAACCACCGGTGAGTCGGACCCGTTGGAGGGTGCATGGGCTTCACGATCGGCGGCATCCGGGAGATGCGGTCCGGCGCGCGGCGCCGCGGCCGCGCGGTCGGCGCGACCGAGGTGGCCGAGTACACCGGGCTGTGGGGCTGGGCGGTGGCTCCGGGCGCGCGCGCCTCGGCAGGGGTCTGCTCGTGCGGCGACACGGTGTGCGACGCCCCTGGCGCGCATCCGCTGGACTTCGCCCCCGAGGTGCCCCCGGGCGCCACGCCCGGCACGGCCGCTGACGCCTGGGCCGAGGTGCCGGGCGCCTCGATGCTGCTGCCCGTGGGCCGGACCTTCGACGTGCTCGACGTGGCCGAGGCCGCCGGCCGGCGCGCGCTGGTCCGGATGGAGCGGATGGGGCTGCCACTGGGGCCGGTGTCGGTGACCCCCACCGGCCGTGCGCAGTTCTTCGTCGCCCCCGGGGCCGCGGCGGGACTGCCGGGGCTCCTCTACCGGATGGGCTGGGACGACGCGGATCTCGATCTGCGGGCTCTGGGCCGCGGCGCCTACGTCACCGCTCCCCCGTCGGACCTCGGAGGACTCGGCCCGGTCCGCTGGCTGCGGCCACCGGCGCCGGACACGGCCGCCGCTCCCCCGCAGGCCCGGCTGCTGCTGGGCACCCTCGCCTACATATGCCACCGCTGGTGACCGCCGAAGGGCGGTGAACCCCTCTCGGGTCCACCGCCCTTCACACGTCAGCGGGGGCAGGCCGGTCAGTCGCCGATCAGAGCGTCGACGAAGGCGCCCGGCTCGAACGGGGCCAGGTCGTCCGGTCCCTCGCCGAGACCGATCAGCTTCACCGGGACGCCCAGCTCACGCTGGACGGCGATGACGATGCCGCCCTTGGCGGTGCCGTCCAGCTTGGTGAGGACGATGCCGGTGATGTCGACCACCTCGGCGAAGACCCGTGCCTGGACGAGGCCGTTCTGCCCGGTCGTGGCGTCGAGGACGAGCAGGATCTCGTCGAGCGGCCCGTGCTTCTCCACGACCCGCTTGACCTTGCCGAGCTCATCCATCAGACCGGTCTTGGTGTGCAGCCGGCCCGCGGTGTCGATGAGCACCACGTCGGCACCCTCGGCGATACCTTCCTTCACCGCGTCGAAGGCGATCGAGGCGGGGTCGCCGGCCTCGGGGCCGCGCACCGTGCGGGCGCCGACCCGCTCGCCCCAGGTCTGGAGCTGGTCGGCGGCGGCGGCACGGAAGGTGTCCGCGGCGCCGAGCACGACGCTGCGGCCGTCGGCGACGAGCACCCGGGCGAGCTTGCCCGTCGTGGTCGTCTTGCCGGTGCCGTTGACCCCGACGACCATCACGACGCCGGGCGTCCCTTCGCCGCCCTCGGTCCTGACCTCGCGGTCGAATTCGGGGCCGAGCAGAGCGACGAGCTCCTCGCGCAGCAGGGTGCGCAGTTCGTCGGGCGTACGGGTGCCGAGGACGCGGACCCGCTCGCGGAGCCTCTCCACCAGCTCCTGGGTGGGAGCGACGCCGACATCGGCGGTGAGGAGGGTGTCCTCGATCTCCTCCCAGGTGTCCTCGTCGAGGTTGTCGCGGGACAGGAGCGTGAGCAGCCCCTTGCCCAGGGAGTTCTGCGAACGGGCGAGCCGGGCGCGCAGCCGCACCAGGCGGCCGGCGGTGGGCTCGGGGACTTCGAGCTCGGGGGTCTCCGGCTCGGTGACGGGGGGTTCCGCGACGGAAGTCCCGTCGCCGGGGAGACCGACCTCCTCGGTGGTGCGCCGCGCTTCGTCGCGCGGCGCCTCGGCTTCCTCGCCGACACGGGGCTCGGCGGGAGGAGTGATGGTCGGCGTGCTCGACGGCGCCGAGGGCGGCAGCTGCTTCTTCTTGCGGCTGCTGACCACGAGCCCGCTGATCAGGCCGACCGCGACCAGGGCGATGACTACAGCAAGGATGACGATTTCCATAACGTGTCCAGTATCGGCCACGACTGCGGCCCGGCGCGGTCGCAGACGGCGACGAACACCGAGCGACGGGTCGGTATGCCACGTTTGGGGGTAAAGGTACGCTGCTGCCCGTGGAGAACCGCGGCCTGGATCCCGTCCCCGATCACGAGCGCACCGGCCGGGTCCGCGCCCTCTTCCCCACCTGGGTGACGGCCAACATGACGGTGCTGCTGCTGACCGTCGGAGCCGGGCTCACCGTCTTCAACGGCCTGAACCTCTGGCAGGTGCTGGTTGTGGCGGTCACCGCCCCCGTGCTCTCGTTCGGACTGGTCGGCCTCGTGTCCATCGCGGGCAAGCGCGGCGGGGCACCCGGCATGGCACTGTCCAGGGCGGTTTTCGGACAGCGCGGCAATCTCCTTCCCGGAGCCCTGTTGTGGGTGGTCCGCTGGGGCTGGGAAACCGTGAACGCGGTCACCGGCTCCTACGCCGTCCTGGCCGTACTCGATCTGCTGTTCGGCATCCGGAGCACCCACTCCCTGATCCTGGTGACCCTGACGGCCTTCGTCGCCGCGAGCTTCCTCGTCTCGGGGCTGGGAATCCGGGCGCTGCGGGTGTGCTCCCGGGTCTCCGTGTGGCTCTTCGGGGGCACGAGCCTGCTCGTCCTGGTCCATCTGACCGGCTCGACCCCCTGGCGGACCGTCCTGGACCGGCCGCCGGGGCCGGCGGCGATGATGATCGCCGGAATCGGGACGCTGGCCGCCGGGGGCATCAGCTGGGTTCCCTCGGCACCGGACTTCGCCCGCTACCTGCCGCGCTCGGCGTCCGGCCGGGCGATGGTCGGCGCGGCCGTGGGAGGGGCCCTGGTGACGGTTCTGCCGATGGTGATGATGGGCGCGGTGATGGCGGTGGGCGCACCTCACCTGGCCGTCACGAAGGACCCCGTGGCGTTCATCGGCGAGTTGCTGCCGAGGTGGATCTCGGTGCCGTACCTCCTGACCGCCGTCCTCGGCATGACGCTGATCAACGCCATGTCGATGTACTCCGCCGGCTTCACCGCCCAGACGCTCGGATTCTCGGTCCCCCGCGCCTGGGCCGTGGGCGTGAACGCGACGATCAGCCTGCTGCTCGGCGGAACGCTGATGATGGTGGCGACCAGTTTCATCGACACGTTCCTCTCGTTCCTGACACTGCTCGGCGTGACGTTCTCCGCCTGGATCGGGGTCTTCGGGGTGGATCTGCTGCGCGGCCGTGCGTACGACTCCGCGGCACTCATGGACACCACTCCCGGCAGCGGCTACTGGTACACGGCCGGGTTCAGCCGGCCGGCCATGGGCGCCTGGGGCTCGGCGCTCGTGACCGGGCTGCTGTTCACCGACGTGGAGTGGTTCAGCGGCCCGCTCGCCGCCACCTGGACCGGGCGCAACGGTCTGGGCTGGGCGGCCACGATCATCGTCTCGGCGGGGGTGTACGCGGCACTGCCGCGGCCGGCGGACGGAACGGGCGGCGCCCCCGTCGGGTTCTGACTCCACGTCGGCCGGACAGGCGCGGGACGGCGGAGCACCGGACCGCTCAGGCCCGGAGCAGAACGCTGCCCCGGGCCGGCATGGGCC